>JARRLD010000486.1:0-2965 GCA_037387345.1 Gemmatimonadota bacterium | reverse complement strand
GAAGCGGGGCGGTTGCGGAGATCCTTGGCGCGCTCCGACGACGTGACCACGCATGCCGCCGCGCCGTCGTTCTCGGGACAGCAGTCGTAGAGGTGGAAAGGTGTGACGATCCAGCGCGATGAATGGTACTTCTCTCGCGTGAGCGGCTTGCCGTAGCGGAGAGCCCGAGGATTGCGCTGAGCGTTCGCATAGCACGCGAGGGCGATTTCGCAGAGCGCCTCCTGTGAGATGCCGTAGTCGTGCATGAAGCGCGCAGTTCGCAGGGCGCACTGCTGGGCGGGCGTGAGCACGCCGTAGGTGCCGTTCCATGCAAAGGGCCCGCTCATGTACGGTCCATCCCCACCGCCCACGGCGGGCCCTGCGAGACCGAAGCGGCCGTACTGACCCTGCGCGAGTGCGCGGAAGACCACGACGTTGTGTGCGTAGCCAGCGCTCACCGCCGCGTCGGCGAGCTGGACTGCCGCGGCCACGCTGTTGCCTCCACCCGGCCAGGTGGTCGCGACCCAGCGCAGCTCGCGCACTCCCAGAGCCCGGGCGAGTCGCGTTGGAAGATTTCGCTGGTCCGTGTAGGAGACGAATCCGTCGACATCGGCGAGGTCGAGCCCGGCATCTTCCACCGCGCGCTGGATCGCAGTGCAGGCCAGCTGAAACTCGGAGTGCGGAGACTTGCCCCAGCCGTAGTAGTTCGACTCTCCAATGCCGCTGATGGCGGACGCGCCGTGCATGCTCTTGCTCCTGCGCCCGTCTCGTAGCACAACCGCGCGGATCTCTCCGGCAGCCGGTGAGACCAGCGGTCTCACATTCTGGCAGGGATAGGCGTCCCTCGCAAGGCAGGCGGTCCAGGAGCGTGGACGGTATGGTCTCCGCCATGGGGAGATCCGAAAGTCTGCGCGACGACTCGCGGCCGGCGTGGGAGCAGCGATCGCTTGACCGCGTTGGTCGAGAGGCGCTTCAGAGAAGCCACGAAATCATCGAGGCCGCCCGAGAACTCGTCGCGGAGGGTGGCTTGGAGGCCGTCACCCTGCGCCCGCTGCTGGAGAGGTCCGGGCTCTCCCGCAGAGCGTTCTACGATCGCTTCGAGGGGATGGACGACGTCTTTCTCGCCCTCTTCGAGGACACGATGGCGAGAGGGGCGGAAGGGATCGCCAAGCGCATCGCGAAGGTGGAGGGTGCTCCGGCGAAGATCGAAGTCGTCGTGCGGAGTATGGCTTCGGCTGCCCGGAACCCTTCGAAGCATCGGATGTGGATCCTGGCCATGTCGAGTGAGCACATCCGCCTGGCGGAGCACCGGCCCGCGGAGCTGCAGGAGGCGATCCGGCCGATGAACGACTTGATGGCGCAGATCCTCGCGGAGGGCATGGAGGAGGGCACGATCCGCAGCACCGACCCGGAGGGCCTGGCAGAGACGCTTCACGCCCTGGTTGCGTCAGAGGTGCATCGCAATCTGCAGCGCGATCGCCGAGGCAAGCGCTGGATCGACGATCTCTGCGAGTTCTGTCTTCACGGCATCGAAGCTCGCTGATCCGAACTCAGGTCCGCGCGCGCGACACCTCGTCCCAGAAGCGCCCCCAACTGGGCCAGGCTTCGGGCAGCCGTCCCGTGGTGAGCCCGTCCTGGTCGAGGCCCGCTCCAGCTCTCGGACGCGTGAGCACGTCGACCATGAACCAACGATGGAAGTCGCGGCGGACGAAGTACCAGACGCCGTCGCGGCGCTCGTAGTGATCCCAGTACTGGATGTAGCCGACGTCCCAACCGCTCGCTTCGACGAACCATGCCCTGAGGGCTGAACGACCTCGCCCGCCCCGGCCGACGCGGACGTCGTCCACGAACAGCGCGACCAGGTCATCGAGGTTGCGCGTATCCACGGCCAGGGCATAGCGGTGGGGCAGCTGCCGGATCTCGTCCAGGCTCTCGAGGCGATCGATCCGGGCCTCCAGATCGGTGGGGCGGTAGCGGTCGGGGCGTACCACGGGAACCTCCTCGCCGCGCGGGCTGTGTCGCCCCGGACGCCTCGTTGGGACCGGCCGGGGGTGGGGATGGGCAATCTCCGGGATTGTCCGGAGGTGTATCTATTGTACAATAGTTGATCAACTGTCCGATTCACCCCCGGCGTCGCCGAGCGCCATGGAGGAGCCCCGATGGCCATCGCAATGGACGATCTGGTCCTGGTTTCGGTCGACGACCACATGGTCGAGCCGCCCGATATGTTCGAGCGGCACGTCCCCGCGAAGTGGCGGGACCGCGCGCCGCGCATCGAGGAGCGCAACGGCGCCCAGCTCTGGGTCTTCGAAGGCAAGGCGATTCCGAACATCGGGATCGCGGCCACCGTCGGCCGCCCGCGGGAGGAGCTCGGCCTCGAGCCGAACCGCTTCGAGCAGATGCGAGATGGCTGCTACGACGTCGACGCCCGCGTCCGCGACATGAATGCCAACGGTACCTTCGCTTCGCTCTGCTTCCCGACCGTTCCCGGAATCCACGGCAATCTCTTCACGAACGTGGAGGATCGCGAGTGTGGTCTGGTCATGCTCCGGGCCTACAACGACTGGCACTTCGAGGATTGGTGCGGCGCCCATCCGACCCGTTTCATTCCGCTCGCCCTCGTTCCCTATTGGGATCCCGAGCTCGCCGCGGAAGAGGTACGGAGGATGGCCGCCAGGGGTTGTCGCGTCTTCAACTTCTGTCAGAACGTCGCTGCGATGGGGTTCCCGAGCTTTCATCACGAGCACTGGGATCCGTTCTACCGGGCGGTGTGCGACGCAGGAGGTGTCCTCGCCGTCCACCTCGGTACCAGTGGAAAGCCGATGTTCAATTCGCTGGATGCGCCTTTCAGCGGCTATCTCGCTCAGGTGAACATCGACATGGCGAGCTTCGCGTCCGACGTCATCTTCTCGCCGGTCCTCCAGCGCTTCCCGCTCAAGATCGCGATGTCCGAGGGCGGAATCGGCTGGGTCCCGTACTTCCTCGA
>JARRLD010000485.1:0-2695 GCA_037387345.1 Gemmatimonadota bacterium | reverse complement strand
AGAGCGCCGGCGGTGCCGATGATGACACCCTTCTTCCTGCGCGTCACGATCTCATCCGGGCACCGTCATGGACCCCTCGCTCACGAAGACGGCCGAGCCTCCCACCCGCACGGCGCTGGTCTCCCCGCCTGATCGTTCGGCCTCGACGTACAGCGTGCTGGGGCGTCCCACCTCCACGCCCTGCTCCACCACCCAGCTGAGGACCCCCTCCGACCGCCCGTCCGCCTTCGCCAGATAGCCACCCAGGGCGGCGGCCGCCGAGCCCGTCGCGGGATCTTCCGGGACACCGGATCCCGGTGCGAACATCCGGACCCGGACGTCGATCGCCTCATCGTCGTCGGCGGGGCACACGAGATACACATGGGGGTCGGCTGTGTCGGCGAGCATGCGGTTCCAGGCTGCCATGTCGAGGACGGCGCGCCGCAAGGCCTCCACGGTCCGTACCGGGATGATGGAGTAGGGGAGGCCGCAGGAGACCACCTCCGGTTGGAGATCGCCACATACATCGCCTTCCCCCAGGTTCACCATGGAGGCCAGCTCCCCGCAGGTGAACGCCAGGGGGTGGTGCTCGGGAAGGACGGCGGTCGTAAACCGAGCGAACACCGGAGCGCCCCCCTCGAACCGCACCTCCACGGGCACCGGTCCGACGTTCTCCTCCAGCACCAGTGTCGCCGTTCCTTCGTTGGGCGCGAGATCCAGGCGGGAGGCCAGGAAGATCGCCGTGCCCACGGTGGGATGTCCGGCGAAGGGAACTTCCACACCCGGGGTGAAGATGCGTACCCGGGATGCCCCTCCGGCCTCCGGAGGGGATTGCCACCGAAGGCGTGGTCCGTGAAGACGTCGAGGGTGAAAAAGGTTAGTCGCATGGTCAGGCGGGGGGTGGGTTGTCGTTCTTCAGGTAGAGGTGCACCTGCCACAGGAACGACTCGCGGTGGAGCCGCTTCCGGAATCCGAGGCTCCTCACCCGGCTCTCGACTCCGTCCGTGGGATGCAGGTAGACCTTGAACGGACGCTGACGCAAGGTTTGAACCAGGTTGATGAGACCGAAGATCAAGCGATTGGCCAGGTGCTCGCGGGGGAACACGAGGCCGTACACAGCCCGGGCCTTCGAGGCCGAGGCGCCCACGAGCGCGGGCATGTCGGGGTAGCAGCAGATCACGCGGTCAAGTGTGACGACGTCGGCGCTCTCCACCAGCGAGACCAGGTCGACGAAATCCCCGCCCCAGTGCTGCACAAAGTCGCCGTGACCTCTCCGGGTCCCCTCCTCCCGCGCCACGCTGAGATAGGCCGGAGAACCGTCGACATGGGTGCCACCCGTAGCGCCGGCATCCATGAGCTCATGCTGGATGGCGCCGATGCCCCCGCCGACATCCAGGAAGGATCGGCCCTCGATCCCCTGGGATGAGATGGCCTCCAGCAGCATCCGCGTAGTCCTGGCCGGCCCCTTCTTCCGGTAGCGTCGGATCTCCCGACGAGCCCTGCGTTCGTCGAACTCCTGGGCGATTCCCTGACACTGGGCGCACGACATGACGTGCCTCGGGGTGGCGGAAGAGTCGGTACAGGCCCCAACCTGTCGTGTTCATCCACGTAGCGGCAAGATCGGGCGAGGCACATGCGGACCATTGGCGTCATCTCCGATACCCACGGCCTGCTCCGCGCGGAGGCGGTCGCGGCCCTCCAGGGCTGCGGGCTCATCCTCCACGCCGGAGACGTGGGTGATCCCGGGATCCTCACGCGGCTCGAGGAGATTGCCCCGGTCCACGCCGTGTTTGGCAATACGGATTGGGGAGAGCTCCGCGCCCGGCTTCCACCCACCGCCGTCGTAGACCTGACCACCGAAGACGGTGTGCCCCGCGCAGGTGACTCCGGGGGCGTGCTGGCCTATGTGCTCCACGATCTCGGCGACCTGGACATCAGACCCGAAAGGACCGGGCTTTCGCTGGTGGTCAGCGGCCACACCCACCAGCCCCGGGTGGATCGGGAGGGCGCGGCCCTCTACCTGAACCCGGGAAGCGCAGGCCCCCGTCGCTTCTCGTTGCCGGTGACAGTGGCGCGGGTCGAGGTGGACGGTGGCTCGCTGAACGTGGAGATCGTGGAGCTCGACGTCGCCCTGGACGAGGGGCGGTAGCACCGTGGCTCTCGAGCTGGATCACGTATTCGTGGCCGCGGCCTACGAGGGCCCCGAGATGGAGCTCCTGGCCGACGCCGGGTTCCTGGAGGGTCGGGAAAACGACCATCCGGGCCAGGGCACCGCGAGCCGCGGTATCTTCTTCGAGAACGCCTATCTGGAGCTGATCTGGCTGACCGATCCGGAGGTCGCACGGAGCCCGGCGATCCAACGGACCCGCCTGGCGGACCGTCTCGACCCGACCCAGGCCGGCAACCCCGTGGGCTTCGGACTCCGGTCACCATCGGACCCGGTGCCTCCCGCCCCGTTCGGAACCTGGCCGTTCGCCCCGCCCTACCTGCCCCCCGGTGCGGCCTTCGCCATGGGCACCAACGCCGAGATGACCAGCGAGCCTCTCTTGTTCGTCCTGCCGTGGGCTCGCACACCCGGATGGGAGCCGCCGCCCCACCCCAACGGCGCGAGACGCATCACCCGGGTCACGCTGGTCCATCCGGCTGCGCCGGTATCGGAAGAGCTCCGGGCCTTCCTCGCCCTCGGCCTGGTGTCGTGGGAGGAAGGACCTGAGCA
>JARRLD010000484.1:0-2733 GCA_037387345.1 Gemmatimonadota bacterium | reverse complement strand
CGAGCTGGACCTCACCGTCCAGCGCACCACGGACCGAGCGGATCCGGCGCGGGATTGGCCCCAGGTGGAGGTTGTCCTCCGGAGTCCCGACGAAGCATTCACCGCAACGCGCCCGGTGCGGGCGGGAGGGCAGTTCTTCGCCCAGAAGAACGACCTGGCCCAGACGAGCGTCCGGCTCGCGAACACCGTGACGTTGGCCCGCGGTCGGAGCACCTGGACCCTCGGAGCGCAGGGCACATGGTACGACATCCGGCATGCCTACCTGCCCGGGTCCCGCGGTGAATGGACGTTCGCCAGCTGGGCCGACGTCCTGAACAACGCCCCCCAGCGTATGCAGCGGACGGTTCTGTCGGAGGGGGAGGAGCCGGAGGTGTCCTTCAACGTGGTGGAGGTCGGCGCGTTCGTTCAGGACGAGCTGGAGCTGGGAAGCCTGACCCTGCGCCTCGGTCTGAGGGCGGACGTTCCGTTGGTCCAGGACCGGCCCGGAGAGAATCCCCGCGTTCTCGGCTTCTTCGACCGGAGCACGTCGTACATGCCTCGGGGTCGGGTGGTGCTCTCGCCACGCCTGGGGTTCAACTGGCAGGGAGGCGGTGCCCACCGTACTCAGCTGCGCGGGGGCGCCGGGCTGTTCACCGGACAAATCCCCTACGTCTGGCTGTCCAACGCCTTCCACAACAACGGGCTGCGGTCCGTGCTGCGGACCTGCTACGGTCGATGGACCGACGACCCGGCAACAGGAAACACGGCGCCGCCGTTCGACCCCGCGGACCCCGACCCCACATGCCTCCTGGGGCCTCCCCGGGAGTCACGGGCCGTGGTGCTTTTCGAGGAGGGAGGAGCTGTCGTCTCGCCTCAGCGCGTCCCTGGGCGTGATCTTCGTCCACTCCGTCAACCAGGTGCTCCTGAGAGAGCTGAACATCCACCCCCAGGACAAGGCTCTCGGGCCCCTACGAGGCTACGGTGGGACCGCACGGATGCACTTCGGGACCCCCACCGATGACGGCTTCCATCCCATCCGCCTCCTTCCGGGATACGACCAGGTGCTCCTGGCGACGAACGGGTCGGGAGACCGATCGTACTCGGTGGCAGCCCAGGTGAGGGGGGCGCTAACAGATCGGCTGGCGATCCAGGCCGGATACTCGTACGGCCGCTCCTACGACAGGCAGAGCCTCGCCTCGGTGGATCTCATCGCCAACTACGGCCTCACCCCTACGCACGGTGACCCGAACGATCCGCCCCTGACGCCGTCCAACTTCGACCGGCCCCACAAGCTCGTCCTGGCGCTCCACGGAACTCCCGTTCCCGGCCTGGAGAACACGGAGGTGTCGGTGCTCTATACCGGCCAATCGGGGCTCCCGTTCTCCTATGTGTACCGCGGGGACTACAACGGCGACGGATATCCGTCGGAGGGTGCGGCGTTCGACCGGAACAACGATCTGGTGTACGTCCCCCAGGACCCGTTTGAGGTCCCCTCGGGGGTCGGTACCTCGGTGCGACTGCAAAGCGCCCTGGCGACAGACCGATGCCTCCAGGACTTCCAGGGGCACATCATGCTCCGGAACCACTGCCGGGCGCCGTGGCAGAACCGCTTCGATGTCCGTCTGGCCCACACGGCCCGGATCCGTCGCGCCACGGTGCGGATCGAGGCGGACGTGGTCAACGTCCTCAACCTCCTCAACTCCCGGTGGGGACTGGTGAAGACCATCGGACCCACGTCGTCGCTGCTTCAGCCTCTGGAGCGTGTTCCGCTTACGGCGGAGCTTCTCTCGGAGTGGGCCGGGGGCATCCTTCCGTTCCGAGACGGCTCCGGCGACTTCGTCACGCCCCAACCCTGGTCCGTGTCGGCTCCGGCCTCCCAGTGGCAGGCCCAATTGGGACTCCGCATCACCTTCCGGGGGAGGGGAACGGGCTCGTGAGGGGTCGGAGTCATCCCGCCGGTGGGGAGGACGCCGCGGCGAAGAGGGCGAGGAACTCGGCCGTCGCGTCCAGGTTGCGACTCCGGGTGCCGGTGACCCGGGGCCACGGGCCCGTATCGCCCGGCCAGTTGTGTCCACCGCCGTGGACCCGATAGAGCACGACGGCGGAGGGGGGCACACAGCCCGGGTAGCGGTAGACGGTCGCCGAGGTGAAGTCCCCCACCAGGTCCGGGTAGAACTCCGAGGTCGGCTCGTCGCCGCACTCCATGTGTCGCAGCCAGGCGTCGACGGTCTCGGGGACGGAGAGGACCACGGCCTCGGGGCCAAAGCCCCCGTAGAACGCGATGGGATCCGCATCTCCATGCACGATTCCCACCGGGAACGCGCCTCCTGGGTCACAGTCCTGAGCCACCGCTTTGTAGAGCTCCGCCGACACCACGGCGATTCCCGCCGGGACGAGCTCACTTCGGCACGCGAAGAGTTGGGCCAGCTGTCCCCCCTGGGAGAAGCCGGCCAGGAAGACCCGGCTGGTGTCCACGGGAATCTCCCCAGCCAGGTGACGGATCAGCGTCTTCAGAAAGGTCACGTCATCGGCCTGGAGAGCCTCCGCAAAGGTGCACTCGTCGGCGCATCCAACCGTCCAGGTGCCCTCCATTCCGCTGGGCCACACGGTAATGAAACCCGCCTCGTCCGTCGCCGCGTCTGCAGCGAGTCGGGCGCGGAAGGCGGGACCGTTGTCGCCGGCACCGTGCAGGAAGATGAGAAGCGGATGGGGCCGATCCGGCGAGAGGCCCGGCGGCAGGTGCAACTCGTACTC
>JARRLD010000483.1:507-3043 GCA_037387345.1 Gemmatimonadota bacterium | reverse complement strand
CATCACCTCGGTGATCTCGAAGTCGGCGATCACGCCGTCCTTGATCGGGCGCACGGCGCGGATGTCACCGGGCGTGCGTCCGAGCATCTCCTTGGCCTCGCGGCCCACGGCCAGGATCTTCTCCGAGCGGCCTCCGGACTCCTTCGTCACGGCCACCACGCTCGGCTCCGAGCACACCAGCCCCCTGCCGTGGACGTAGACCAGGGTGTTGGCGGTCCCCAGGTCGATGGCCAGATCATGAGAGAAGAGACCCGCGATGGCGTCGAGAAGCGCGCCGTTCGCGAATCCGCGCTCACCGCGGGTGCCCGTGAGGTCTATCTCATCGAGGAGCCCATGGCGGCGGCCATCGGCGCCGGCCTCGATGTCACGGCTCCCACCGGCAGCATGGTGGTGGACATCGGCGGCGGTACCACCGACGTGGCCGTGATCTCCCTCTCCGGAATCGTCACCTCGCGTTCGATCCGCTGCGGCGGTGACACGATGGACGAGGCGATCATCAACTACGTGAAGCGCAAGTACAACATGCTGATCGGCGAGCGCACGGCGGAGGAGGTCAAGATGACCATCGCCACCGCCTCGCCCGACACCAAGAGCGAGACCATGGAGATCAAGGGTCGCGACCTGGTGGCGGGCATCCCCAAGGTGGTGGTGGCGACCAGCGAGGAGATCCTGGAGGCGCTGCTCGAGCCGGTTCACGCCATCATCGAGACCGTCCACCGAACGCTGGAGAAGACGCCGCCGGAGTTGGCCGCAGACATCGTGGACCGCGGGCTCATGCTGGTGGGCGGTGGCTCGCTGCTGCGCGGCTTCGACCACATCCTGCGCCAGGAGACGAAGCTTCCGATCCTCCGCAGTGAGGATCCCTTCACCGCCGTCGTCCACGGCGCGGGAATGGCCCTCGATCGCCTGTCCCTGCTCAAGGAAATCGCGCTCGACTAGCGCTAGTCGGGGGAGATGGCCGCCAGGGCCAGCGACATGGCCAGCTGCATGTCGCCTTCGACGCGGATCTTGCCGTCGAGAAACGCCGACTGGGGATCGAGCTTCCCGGCCCGCAGGTCGCGGTAGGCCTGTTCGTCCACGGCGATCGAGGTCTGGGGCTCGTCGGGCACCGGGTCGCTGCCGAAATGCGTGCCCAGGACGAAGCCCTTTTCACCGGTCACCTGGAAGCGCACGAGACCGTTGACGTTCGCGAGCAGGTCGATGCGGGCCCGGGTGAGCCGCATCTCGCCGGCGAGACCCGAGAGGCCGCCCAGCATCGCCAGGGCCGAATCGCCGGCCTCCGCTGCGAGAACCGCGAAGGTGGCGCGGTCCTGGAGAAGCGTCAGGAAGGGCGCGTGGCTCGCCCGGTCGCCCGCCGTCATGCGCCCGGCCTCGATGTTCAGGAAGAGGGGGTCCTCGCCCTCCACGTCCACGCGGATGGTGGCATCCACGGCGCGCATGCCCTCGAGCACCCGACTTCCCTCCGGGCCCCGAGCCTCCTGGGCCGCGAGCTGTCGGTTCCACTGCTCGGGGATGTGCTGCGTGTAGAACGCGCGCGGGTCCGGCCCGCTCACCGGGAGCGCCTGCGCTGGAATCGGTTCACGGCGTTCGTGTGCTCCCGGTACGTCTTTGAGAAGACGTGGGTGCCGTCGTTCCGCGACACGAAGTAGAGGTAGTCGCTCTCGGCCGGCGACACCACCGCGCGCAGGGCGTCGGCACCGGGGCTCGCGATGGGGCCCGGTGGCAGGCCGAAGATGCGATAGGTGTTGTACGGGTTGTCCCCGTTCTCCAGGTCCCGGCGCCGCAGATTCCCGTCGAAGTTCTCGATGCCGTAGATCACCGTCGGGTCGGTCTAGAGCCGCATCCCGGCTCGATCTCGCGCCACACCTCGAAGAACGGGGCGACCAGCGTGCGTGCGATCTCCATCGGCTCGAGTCCGCGCGGAATCCGGTAGGTCTCGGGGAAGAGGTATCCCTCGAGGGTGTCTCACTCGACACCCATGGCGGCCGCGGTCTCGGGGTCGCGGGCCAGGGCCAGGAAGGCCTCGCGGTCGGCGAGCTCCGCGCTCGCCAATCGCTGCGCAATCTGGGCCAGGGTGAAGCCCTCCGGCAGCACCACCGGGTAGGTGGCGACGCGACCCCGGGCGATCCAGTCCAGGATCTCCCCCGGCGACTGGGAGGGTGAGAGCACGAACTCGCCGGCGTGCAGGCTCGACGCCAGGCCTCGCGACCGCGCGAGCCACTCGACGACCCACGCGCTCCGCACCAGCCCTCCGTCCTCCAGGTTGCGCGACACGTCGCCCAGGGAGTCGCCGCGCGACACGACGAACAACGCATTGGGGGCATCGTCCTCGGCCAGGGGCGAGAGCGCGTAGCGCGTCACGGCTGCCCCGGCGACGGCGGATCCCGCCGCGACCGCCACCACGATCGTGAGCATCGCGCGCTTCACGTCGATTCCGGCCCGTCCGGTCGCGGGTGGGTGCGTTCCAGATACGTGCGCAGCAGGATCGTCGCCGCCGCAGCGTCCAGGGCGCCCCGCTCGCGCCGTCGCCCCCGAC
>JARRLD010000483.1:0-498 GCA_037387345.1 Gemmatimonadota bacterium | reverse complement strand
CCGACGGCGCTTCGATCCGCCCGACGTGGGCAGGGCGAGCTCGGCCTCGCGTGTCGTCCAACGTTCGTCCTGCATCTCTACCGGCAGCCCCGTGGCCTGGGCCAAGGCCTCTGCAAAGCGGCGCGCCGCCTCGGCCTCCGGGCCGGTGCGCCCGTCCATATGGATCGGCAGACCGACCACGATGCGTGTGATCTCTCGCTCTTTTACCAGGCTGCACAGGGCTTCCAGGTCGGACTCGGGTCCGCGCGAGACCAGGCAGCCAGCGGGGAAGGCGAGGCGGGCCTCCGGGTCCGACACGGCGATCCCGATCCGCTTCGTCCCCCAGTCCAGGCCGAGAACGCGCCCCGGTCGATCCATGGCGGGCAAAGCTAGCAACGTTCCCAGGGGGTTGTGTGGGAACCCACGTAATTTCAGGGGCTTCGGAGGCGACTTTTCCGTTTTTTTCGCCTCGGATTCGTTGACTCGGCGAAGGCCCCGGGAGTACCCTCTGCGAGTGGC
>JARRLD010000482.1:0-2567 GCA_037387345.1 Gemmatimonadota bacterium | reverse complement strand
CGCGAGGCGTCGCCTGCCGGGACCCGTCCGCCGGCCGTCGCCCCCCGTGAGTTTACCCTCGACGAGGACGAGATCGGCGCGGCTCTGGGCGGACTGCGCGAAGTCGCGGACATCCCGGCGTTCCCTCTGGCCCGCGACGCCCGGTCCGCGTTCCGGAAGCTGGCCTTCGACCTGGATCCCGAGGTCCTGGGCGAGCCCTCCGTCGTCTACGTGGAGGACGCCGAGGCGTCCGCCACCGCCGACACCCTCCGGCTCCTCTCCGATGCCCTGCGTCGACGCAAGGAGGTCCGCTTCCGCTACCGCTCCATGGGCCGGGACGAGGACGCCGAACGCAACGTCCGGCCCTTCGGGCTCCTCTTCCAGCACGGCCGCTGGTACCTGCTCGCATGGGCCGAGGACCGGGACGACGTGCGCATGTTCCGCGTCGGGCGCATGGCGTCGGCCGAGGTGAACCCGAAGCGGCCCGGCACGCCGGACTACGCCGTGCCCGGGGACTTTCGCCTCGACGACTACGCCGGGCGCAAGGCGTGGGAGATGGGCCAGGACGCCTCACCTCCGGTGGAGGCCACGGTTCGGTTCAGCTTCCCCCGATCCCTCTGGGCGGAGCGCAACGGGCTGGGAACGCCGACCCCTTCCTCCGCTGGGTGCTGAGCCTCGAGGGGGATGCCCGGGTCGAGTCCCCGAAGGAGCTGGCGGATGCGTTCCGCAAGATGGCCGCTGCCGTGGCCCACCTCTACGGCGACGATGGAGGGGCCTGATGACCGACGGTCGCACAGCCGAGGCCCGCCTGGAGCGCCTGCTTCACGTGCTGCCCGCGGCGGCCCGGTCCGGGGGCGCCAGCCTGTCCGACCTGGCCCGGGAGCTGGGTGCCTCGGAGGCGCGCATCCTCGAGGACCTCGAGGAGGTCACCGCCCGCGTGTTCTACCACCCCGGGGGCTGGCCCGACGACGTGAGCATCCTGGTGGAGGCCGACCGCGTCCGCGTGACGCGCGCCACCGGCATGGAGCGCCCCGTCCGCCTGTCTCCCCGGGAGACCCTCTGCCTCGCCCTGGCCCTACGCGGCACGGTGGCCGCCGCGCATCTCCCGTCCGATGATCGCCGGGCGGCCCTGCTGCGCCGTGCCGAGGAGTTCCTGGGGCAAGGCACATGGAGCGACGAGGGCGCCCCCGGCGACATGGCGGCCCCCGAACGCGCTCCCGATCCCGCGGGCGTGCGCGAGACGCTCTTCACCGCCGCCCGGGACCGCCGCCCGTGCGCCATCTCCTACGTGAAGGCCGGCGCCACCGACGCCAGCGTCCGGGTCATCCATCCGTACGTGTCGGCCTACGCCGGTGGCTTCTGGTACACCATCGCGTGGTGCGCCGTCGAAGAGAGCGTGCGGATCTTCCGCATGGACCGGGTTCTGGAGGCGGCCGAGAGCGACGACACCTTCACCGTCCCGGAGGACTTCGACCCCGCGGTGTACCTGGACGGCGGTCAGGTCTTCCACAGCGAGAACGAGGTGGACGTCTCGGTCCGGTACTCTCCCCGCATCGCACGGTGGATCCGGGAGCGAGCCGAACACCACGGGAGGCCTCCGCAGGAGAATGCCGACGGCAGCCTGGAGCGGCACCATCAGGTGGCGGATCCCCACTGGGTGGTGAGCCACGTGCTCCAATACGGCCCGGACGCCGAGATCCTCGGGCCCGAGTCCGTGCGGGCGATGGTGCGGGACGTGGTGCAGGCGTTGGTGGGGTAGGGAGTCGGCCCGGCCGGTCGGGGTCCACTGTCACACCCCCCTGCTATCCTCTTCTCCCTCATCTCATCCCACGGAGAAGCCCATGAAGACCACCGTGCTCCTCGATCACGAGCCCGTCGCCGACGGGGGATTCCTGGTCCACGCCCTCCTGCGCATCGAGGGGGATCCGCCCGCCACCGATGGCCGTGTCCCGCTGAATCTATCCCTCGTGCTGGACCGGTCCGGCTCCATGCACGGAGCCAAGCTTGCCGCCGCACGGAAGGCCGCGGCGATGCTGGTGCGTCGCCTCGCCACGGAGGACACCGTGAGCGTCGTGGCCTACGACGACGAGGTGGACGTCGTGGCGGCCCCGGCCACCGGGGAGGCCCAGGAGGATCTACCGGCTCGCATCGGCGCGATCCGGTCCGGCGGCATGACGAACATGAGTGGCGGATGGCTGCTCGGGCGGGACCTGGTCGCCAAGGCCCTCCGTGAGGGGGGCGTCAACCGGGTGCTGCTCCTGACCGACGGCCTCGCCAACGTCGGGATCACCGATCCCGACCAGCTCGTCGGTCTCACGAGGACCGGCGCCGAGGCCGGCTTCAGCACCACGACCATCGGCTTCGGGAAAGACTTCGACGAGGACCTCCTCCGGGCCCTGGCCGACGCCGGCCGGGGCGGCTCCTACTACCTCGAGGAGATCGATCAGGCGTCGGGCATCTTCGAGGAGGAGCTGGAGGGTCTGCTCTCCCTGGCCGCCCAGAACGTGCGGGTCGCGGTGCTGCCCGGGGCTGACGCCGACTTCGTGAAGGTGCTGCACGACTATCCGTCGACGGCAGAGGGCGACACC
>JARRLD010000481.1:0-3628 GCA_037387345.1 Gemmatimonadota bacterium | reverse complement strand
CTGGCTCTCTCCGCGAGGGTGAGCGCCACCCTGCCCGGCTCGAGCGTCCCCCAGAGCGCTCAGACCCTGGCCGTCCTGGTCGTCGGAGGCCTCTTCGGGTCCCGGGACGGTACGCTGACCGTTCTGGCCTACCTGCTGGCCGGCGGGGCCGGTGCCCCGATCTTCGCCGATGGCGCATCGGGCTGGACTCACCTGGCGGGGCCGACCGCCGGATACCTCCTGGGCTTCGTGTTGGCTGCCGCCGGGATAGGCCTGCTGGCGGATCATCGGCTCCTGCAGCGCCCTGCATCGGCGCTGGGCGCCATGGTCGGCGGTCACGTGCTCATCCTCGGCCTCGGATGGACCCGACTGGCGTGGATCCTTGGGCCGGAGGATGCCCTTCGGCAGGGCGTCACTCCGTTCGTGGCGGGCGGATGCATCAAGTCGCTCATCGCGGCGACGGTGGTGGTCGCCGTCTACAGGCTCCAGCCCGCCAACGGGGCATCAGCCGGTCGCGGCAGGGTGGCGAGGAGCCGGGACCACGGCAGGCACCCGTGATGCGGGTCGCAGCGCTGTACGACGTCCATGGCAACCTGCCGGCGCTCGAGGCCGTCCTGGACGCGTTGAGTGACGCGAGCCCGGACCTGATCGTCGTCGGCGGTGACGTCGTCCCTGGCCCCATGCCGAGCGAGTCGTTGGCGGCTCTGCTGTCTCTCTCCATCCCCGTCCGGTTCATCCACGGGAACGGAGAGCGTGACGCCCTCGCGGCGCACCGCGGTGAGGATCTGAGTCACGTTCCACCGGCGTTCCACGACGCAATGCGATGGGTGGCGAAGGAGCTGTCGCCCGAGCATCTGACCGACATGGCCGGGTGGCCCCTGACGCTGCGCCTCGATCACCCTACCCTCGGGTCGGTCCTGTTCTGCCATGCAACGCCTCGGGACGTGAGGGAGATCTTCACACGTGTGACGCCGGAGGAACGCCTTCGCCCCGTCTTCGATGCGGCGGGGGCGTCGGTGGTGGTCTGCGGGCACACGCACATGCAGTTCGATCGGAGCGTAGGGAACGTGCGTGTCCTGAACGCGGGCAGCGTCGGTATGCCCTTCGGCGAGCCAGGCGCCTACTGGGCCCTGCTGGGTGGGGAGATCGAGCTTCGCCACACGCCCTACGACCTGCCCGCAGCCGCCGAACGCATGGGGAAGAGCGGGTATCCGGCCACGTCCGCGTTCGACGTGCTCCACCCCCCCGCGGCAGCCGAGATGCTCGAAGTTTTCGAGGCCGCCGCGCTACGACTCTAGTCCCGGATTCGAAGGCGTAGGTCTACGCAGTTCTCGAACACGCCTGGCACCGGAAGTGTTAGCGGGAGAGGAGCACTCCCCCCGCCCCGGAACGTCACGATCAGGGAGCCCGAGTCGTTTGCTCCAGGTGGAGGAGTCTCACAACGACCCCCAGGAGCGCGCCCATGACACGTGAATGCCCCGCGGGCCTTTGGCCCTTCGCGCTTCTCTGGCTGCTGATCGCGGGCTGCGGCACGAGCGATCTCCTGGGCCCGGACGCCGCCCAAGGAATCGAGGGAACCGTCCTCCTCGGACCACAATGCCCCGTCCAGACCCAGGACGATCCGTGTCCGGACCTCCCCTATCAGGCGTGGATCGGAATCCGTGACTATGTTCTCCAGCCCGAATCGGGCGATCCGTTCCCGACCGCCTCCGACCAGGAGGTGACGGTCGTGATGGACGTATTCGCCGAAGTGGTCATCCACTTCGACACCGGCATCCGGTAGCTCCCGCCTCCGGGATCGGAGGACGACCCACACCGGGCGGTCCATGGGAGCCGAGGGACCGCACGCCGGCGACGGGTGTTGCGGACAATCGTTCCGTCCTCGATGATCTCAGGATGAAGGGCAGCTACGCACAAGCCGCCGAGTACTACGACCTCCTGTATGCGGAGATCAAGGACTACGCGTCGGAGGTCGAGCGCCTCGGGGAGCTGATCCGGGAGGCCTGCCCGGACGCGCACCGCATCCTCGACGTGGGCTGCGGCAGCGGTCGCCACGCCGAGCTGTTGGTCCAGGCTGGCTTCGCGGTGGACGGCCTCGATCTCGAGCCGGAGTTCGTCCGCCTCGCACAGGCACGAAACCCCACAGGGCGCTTCACTGTCGGTGACATGACGTCCTTCTCCGTGGACGAAGCATACGACGCGGTTCTGTGCCTCTTCGGGTCCATCGGATACGCCCGCGACCGCCAAGGCCTGCTGACCACCGTGAACCGACTGGCCGCAGCCACCCGCCCGGGCGGCGTGGTTGTGGTGGAACCGTGGCTGGAGCCAGCGGACATGAAGGACGGCTACGTCACGATGAGCTCGGGGAGAGCTCCGGATCTCGTCGTGTGTCGCGTATCTCGCACGACGGTTCGGGACGACATCTCCCGCCTGGAGTTCGAGTACCTCGTCGCCCGACCCACGGGTATCGAGCGTCTGTCCGAGACCCACGAGCTGGGCCTGTTTCCCCGCGACCTCATGACGTCTGCATTCCGGCAGGCTGGTCTCCGCGTCTCGAGAGACGAGGAGGGCTTGATGGGCCGGGGACTCTATGTCGCCATCCGGAGCTGAAATGATGCCATCCGGACCCGACCGTCACGAGGCCGTCTTCTACTTCGCCTACGGCTCGAATCTCTGTGTGCGAAGGCTCGGCCGTCGGGCTCCGGGCGTCATCACCCTCGGGGTGGCGTCGCTCGAGGGGTACGCCCTGCGATGGCACAAGCGGGGCGCCGACGGCTCCGGAAAGTGCACAATCGTCCGGTCGTCCGTCCGCTCCACAGTGGTCCACGGCGCCCTGTTCCTGATCCCGAAGGAATCGATGGTCCGTTTGGACGAGGTGGAGGGCCTGGGAGCCGGCTACGAAAAAGCTTCCGTACCGGTTCGCGCCCGGTCCGGGACGGTGGGTGCCCACACCTATGTCGCCTCCCCGTCCCACGTCGACGAAGCTCTTCGACCCTACCGGTGGTATCGCGACCTGGTGGTGTCGGGGGCCGCCGCTCTGGGCCTGCCTCGGCCCTACGTGGCCCAGCTTCGGAAGGTCGAAACCTGGGAGGACATCGACCGGGGGCGGGCCCGGCGGAATCTCGTTTCTCTCCCCTGCCAGCCAGGCGGAGCAAGACGGTGAGGCACGAGACCCACCCCTGGGGGCGTCGGCGTTGAGGCGGGTCGATCGACCCACTCTCCTCGCGTGCCTGGCCCTCCTCGCGGGAGGATGCCGTCAGGGCGGACCGCTCGTCACCCGCCAGGTCGCGGACAGCGCCGGAGTCGAGGTGATCACGCTCTCCGACGTTCCTCCCACCACGGCGCCGGCCTATTCGTGGTCGCTCTCGCTCCGGCGATCCATTCCCACCGCCGCTCCCGACCCCACCCAGGAGCCCGTCCTGTTCGATCCCCGCAGCATGACCCGACTCGAGGACGGCACCTGGATCGTGGCCGATGCCGGCCCGCGACCCCTCGCGGTCGTCGCCTCGGGTCGCGATACGGTTGCCCCGACCTTCTCACGGACCGGACAGGGACCCGGTGAAGTGTACGGCGGATACCCTCTCCTCTGGCCCGCCGGAAACGGGTCGTTCTGGGTGGCGGATCGGGTGACACGCCAGTTCCCCCGATC
>JARRLD010000480.1:0-2505 GCA_037387345.1 Gemmatimonadota bacterium | reverse complement strand
GGGCAGAAGCAGTTGACGCGGATCCCGTGCGGCGCCAGCTCGATCGCCAGACCGCGGGTCATCTGGATCACGCCGGCCTTGGTGGCACCGTAGGGAACGCCTCCCCAACCGACCATGCCCGCTGCTGAGCCGGTGTTGACGATGACGCCGCCGTCGCCCTGTGCCTTGAAGCGGAGCACGGCGTGCTTGCAGCCGTGGACGACGCCCAGGAGGTTGATCGCGATCAGGCGCTTCCAGTCCGCCTCGTCGTGCTCCTCGAAGGCCATACCGGGTCTCGGCGTGCCGACGCCGGCGTTGTTCATCATCACGTCGAGTCGCCCGTGGAGCGAGACGGCGGAGTCCACCAGCTCGCGGACGTCGCTCTCGACCGAGACGTCGCAGCGTACGAAGGCGGGCTCCTTCCCGCCGTCCTCTTGGACGAGCCGGATCGTCTCCTTGCCCCAGTCTTCGCGGACGTCACCTCCGACCACCCGGGCGCCCTCGCTGGCGAAGAGGCGGGCCGTGGCGCGGCCGACGCCGGACCCGACGCCCGTGATCACGACCACCTTTCCGTCGAGCAGCATCGTGGTATTCCTCCGGGGCTCACCGCCGTAGCCCGCTATCCCCAGACCACGGGAACGGCGGTTGGGGCCCGCTCGTAGAGGCCGATGATCTGTGGCGGCTCCGTGTCGGGATCGAGGCGGAGGTCGGGCAGGCGATCGACGAGGGCGGCGATCGCCGTGATGATCTCCGTGCGCGCCAGGTTCTTGCCCAGGCAGACGTGGGCTCCCCGGCCGAACCCGAGATGCGTGCGCGGCTCGCGCGCCGGGTCGAACTCGTCCGGGCGGTCCCAGCGGGAGGGATCGCGGTTCGCCGCTCCGTAGCACTGGTGCACGACCGATCCCCTCGGGATGACGACTCCGTTCAGCTCCACGTCGTCGTGGGCGAAGCGCGAGAAGACCGGGTCCGTGGGCATCCAGCGCGCGGACTCTTCGACGATGGCGTCGAGCACGGTGGGATCCTTGCGGACGGCCTCGATCCACCGTGGGTGCTCGAGCATCGCGACGAGCGTGATCCCCATCTGCTTCCAGGTCGTGCCGGACCCGGCCGAGAGCAGAAGCCAGGAGAACGACAGGATGTCGAGGTCGGACAGCACGTGCCTCTCGCCATGGTCGTCCGTGAGCTCGGCCTGGACGAGGACGCTGATCAGGTCGTCCCGGGGCTCGACGCGCCTCCCTTCGACGATCGGCTGGAGAATCTCCGGGAGGCGCTGGAGCAGTGCGAGCTGACCGCCGCCCTTCACGGCGGCGCGGATATCGAGCGCGTCGTCGACCGAAATCCCGAAGCTTCCGCAGATCGTGAGCAGCGGAATCGCCGCACAGAACTCGATGTTCAGGTCGGCGCAACCGCTCGCCTCGAAGGAGTCGATGAGCGATTCGATCGTGGGCCGCGCCCAGTTGTCGGTCCACCACTGCATGCGGTCGGGATTGAAGGAGGGCTGCACCAGCTCGCGGTAACGGCGGTGACGCGCGCCGTCCATCGTGAGCATGCTCATCTGCATGAGTCGAACCGTCGGATTGTCTTCGCCGCCGCGCGGCTCGGGGGGAGACATCCGGAACGCCCGGGAGTTGCGGACGATGGCGTCGCAGGTGGCGAAGTCGAACGCCGTGAAGTGCCGGCGATCGGGCTCGGGCAACCCGATGACGCGCGTGGTCCGCTTCGCATAGTCGTCGTAGCTGGGCCACATCGCCGTGGCGAGGCTCCAGCAGCGCTCTCGCTCGGCTCCCTCGACGGTGCGCGCGGTCGCATCGAAGCGGTCCCCCTTTACCTGGACCTGGACGGCAGGGTTCGCGACGAGATTGCGGTACCAGTGCGGATGCGCGGGAGCGCCACCCTTGGAAGCCACCACGATGCACCGGCCGCCGTCGGCCGCGTAGATCAGGGGGACGGTCCTAGCTTCGCCCGAGGTGCGGCCGGTCACGGTGAGCAGGAGGCAGGTGGCGCCGTTCCATAGATGCCCGACCTCGCCGTCGGTCTCGCGGTACTTCGCGACGTGGGCATCGCCGAGCAGTGAGAGGTCGGGTTTCAAGATAGGCCCTGGCCGCCGCCTATGATGCTGAAATACTAGTAAACAACATGGTATACTAGCATGCACCGTCTCGCGGATTCAACGCAGAACGTGAGAGGCACGGTCCCGATGCCCATCCATCCGTCCCCGGCCGTACTGCGTGCCTGTGCAGTGCTTCGCTACATGGCCGCGCATCCGGCCCGATCCTTCACCGTCTCGGAGCTTGCCCGTGCGGTCGCCGTGCCGCGGGCCACCTGCGACGCCGTCGTACAGGCCCTCGCCGCACAGCGCTTCGTGATGCGCGGCGAGGACGACCGGCGCTACGAGCTGGGCCCGGGGAGCATCGCCCTCGGTGAGGCGGCGCGGCTCGCGAACCCCGTGCTGAGCGCGGCGAAGGTCGCCGGCGAGGAGCTCGCTCGCGCCCTCGAAACCTGTGTGGCCGTCTCCATTCGGGACGG
>JARRLD010000479.1:0-3303 GCA_037387345.1 Gemmatimonadota bacterium | reverse complement strand
GGTGAAGCAGCAGGTCGCGCATGTACGACGAATCTCGATGGAAGTCCAGGACCTGACGTGTCACGTCACTCGCGTCTAAGGGCGTCCGCCGGATCCACCCGGGTGCCCCGCCAGGCCGGCAATGCGCACGCCACCAGAGCCACGGCGGCGAGAGTCACCGCGACGCCGGCGTACGTGACCGGGTCCCGAGGCTCCACATCGAAGAGGAGGCCCTCCACCCACCGACCTCCCACCGCGGCGAATACGAGGCCCGCCAGCAGTCCGATCCCAGCGAGCGTCAGACCCCTGCCGAGTACGCCGGCCAACACGCTCTGACCAGGTTGCCTTCCCAGACCGTGTACACACCCATGCTCTCGAAGGAGCTGGAGGCCTCCGCCCAGTCCCTGGCGTCGTGCCAGGAGGCGCTCGAGCGCGTCCAGCCGCGCTCGACATTCTGTTCCCAGATCCGCACCAATCGGTCGGGCTCGGGAAACGGCAGCCGGGGCGCGACCACGGGTCGTACGGCACCGAAGATGGCGGCGTTGGCGCTCACCGCGACCGCGACGGTCAGCAGCACGGCCGCCGTGAAGCCAGGCTCTCGGAACGTCCTCCGTACCGCATAGCCCACGTCCCTTCTCCAGCCATCCATTCCGCCGCCGCCTCCGAATTGATGTGCGTTCTTGATGTCTTTGTGACGACATCGGTTGTCAATAGGTTGAAGGGGTCGTGTCCCTGGGTGAGCAATTGCAGGTTTGCGAGCCACCCAACGGTAGCCCTCTCACCCTCGGACCCTCCCACCATGAAGGCTCTCATCCGGGAGCTCCGCCTTGCGGAGCGCTCCCTCCGCCGTGATCCGGTCTTCTCCCTGACGGCGGTCCTGACCCTGGGCCTGGGCATCGGCGCCACCACCGCGGTGTTCAGCGTGCTCTACGGGGTGCTCCTCGCCCCGCTCCCCTTCCCCGGTGGCGAGAGCCTCGTGCGCCTCCACTCCACCAACCTCCAGCAGAATATCGTCCGGGGCCAGATGAGTCCCTCGGACATGTGGAACATGAAGGTGGACTCCCGCTCGGTGGAAGCCGCGGCACCGATCTATCCCTACGAGGGGACGCTGGAGGACGACGCAGGCAACCCGATCCGGATTCCAGCCTACGTCGTTTCCTCCGACTTCTTCGATGTGTTCTCGACACCCATGGTGCTGGGCCGGGGCTTTCTTCCCGAGGAGGACGAGTCCGGCAGTCCCATGGAGGTGGTGATCAGCCATCAGCTCTGGCGGTCGGCCCGGACGGAGCTGGGACGTGGTTGCGCGGCTCGCGCCGGGGGTGACGGTAGCCGAGGCCCAGACCGAGCTCTCCATCATCGCCTCCCGCCTGGAGAACGAGTTCGTCCAGTGGAACCGCGGCGTCGGAGTGGAGGTGGTTCCGCTGAAGGAGTCCATCGTCGGAGACATGGGCGCCGCCCTGCTCATCCTCATGGCGGCCTCCGTGGGGCTCCTGGCCGTGGCGGCCTCGAACGTGGCCAACCTCATGCTGGCCCGAGGCGCGGCCCGTCTGCAGGAGACGGCCTTGCGCGCCGCGCTTGGAGCCAGCCGCCTGCGCATCGTGGGCACCCTCTTTGCCGAGGCCTTCGTGACGTCCTTCGCCGGCGCCGTGGGCGGCATCCTTCTGGCCCTGGGCGGCATACAGATCTTCAAGCGCATGGCGCCTCCCTCGGTCTCCATCCTCGGTGACGTCACCTTCGGCTGGGAGCCTCTGGCCTTCGCCGGCGCCGTCACCCTGGGCACCACGTTGATCTTCGGGCTGATCCCTGCGCTACGCGCCGCCTCGGCGGATCTGCGCACGCTCCTTGGTGACGGGGGTGGCCGTTCTACCTCTGGGGTCCACGGCTCGGCGTTCCGATCCATGCTGGTGGTGGCGGAGGTGGGCGTGGCCACCGCGCTGGTCATCGGGTCCGGTCTCCTCCTCAGGAGCTACCAGAACCTCTCCTCCGTGGACCCGGGCTTCCAGGTGGGCGAGGCCGTGAAGTTCAACGTCATCCCACCCATCGGTCTGTACGGCAACTGGGACGACGTCAACCAGTACTACGACGCGCTGCTGGCGGAGCTGGAGGCGCTGCCCGGCGCCGACGGCGCGACCTTCATGGCCACGATGCCCCTGGGCGCGGAGTACGACCCCCTGCGCCCGATCCGGGTCATGGATCTCGCCGAGCCCCCCCAGGGAGAGGAGCCCCAGTCCTACCTGCGCCCCGTGGGCAACGACTTCTTCGACGTCATGGGGATCTCCATGGTGGAGGGACGGGGCTTCAACGACGCCGACGGCAGGGAGGGAGCGCCCGTCGCCATCGTGAACGAGGCGTTCGTCCAGCGTCATCTTCCCGACGGACACGCGCTGAACCGGCGACTGTCCATGTACTCGAGCAACTGGAGCCCCATCGGTCGGCTCTGGAACACCGAGATGGAGATCGTGGGCGTGGCGGCCAACGTGCGGTATGCCGGGCTGTCGGTCCCGGCGGAGCCCGCCATCTACTTTCCCCGTCAGCAGGCGCCGTTCCGCCGTCAGAACGTCGTCGTCCGGACCAACGGCGACCCGACCGAGCTTTTCGCCTCGGTGCGGTCCCGTGTCGACGCCGTGGATCCGCAGGTGGCCATCAGCGGCCTGGGAACCGTGGCGGACGTCCGGCGGGCATCCATGGTGAGCCAACACTTCATGGCCATGCTCCTCCTGGTGTTCGGGGTGGTGGCCCTGGTCATGGCCATGGTCGGGATCTACGGCGTGGTGTCGTACCAGGTCACCGAACGGACCCGCGAGATGGCGGTGCGCATGTCCATCGGCGCGACGCCGGGAGACGTCCTGACGCTCATCCTCAAGTCCGGCGGACGGGTCTGGGGGCTGGGCATCATGGCGGGCATCGGCGGCGCCGTACTGCTTCGGCAGGTCGTGGCAAGCCAGCTGTACGGCATCACCGCCACAGACCCCGTCATCTTCGGGGGGGCCGCCCTGATCCTGTGCCTGGTGTCCCTGGCCGCCACGGGGGTCCCCGCCGTGCGCACCACCCGCCTGCAGCCTGGCATCGTGCTCAGGGAGGGTTGAAGACGGAATAATCCGCTGGCCATTCGCTGGTCCGCGACGCATCTTCGCCGGATGTCCGATTCCATCACCCGGCTGAACGCAGCCCTGCAAGGTCGCTACCGCATCGAGCGCGAGCTCGGCGAGGGCGGCATGGCGACGGTCTATCTCGCTGCCGATCTGAAGCACGAGCGAAGCGTCGCGCTCAAGGTGCTCAAGCCCGAGCTCGCGGCGGTCGTCGGCGGGGAGCGCTTCCTGGCGG
>JARRLD010000478.1:0-5426 GCA_037387345.1 Gemmatimonadota bacterium | reverse complement strand
TGAGAGCTGAACGGACGCCCAGACGTGGTCGACTGGCGGCGTGCCGATGTTGCGGGACCACAGCAGCTTGCCCTTCTTGGCGTCGAGCGCATGAACGTTGACGTTGCCGTCGGCGATCAGAACGCGACCGTCGGCCGTCACCGCCGCCGAACTCTGAATGCCGGCCAGACCTTGCGTCTCGAACGTCCACTTCACCTTCCCCTTCCTGGGGTCGATCGCATAGAGCATCCCGTTCCACGACGTGACGTAGACGAGGCCGTGAGCGACCGTCGGCGTCGACGTCACCGCAGACCCGATGTCCAGCGACCAGGCCGGCTCCAGATCATCGACCGTCGCGGACGTGATCCCGGTCTCCGCCGGCGACGCGCGCCGGTTGCGCGGATCGTACCCGTGCGTCGGCCACTCGCGCGGCAGGCAGCGGAGCTTCAGCTTGTCCTTGTCCTTCCCGGCCCCGCCCTTGGCGGTCACCTTGACGAGGGCCTTGCCGGCCTTGAAGCCACCCTTCTTGCGGGGCTTGAGGGGCACGGCCACCTGCCCGCCGCTGGAGCAGGCCGTCCCGGTCGACGGCGCCAGCGCGGCGACGTCGGCGACGAGGCTGCCCACCTCACCCTTCTTCACCTTGAGCGCGACGCTCTCGACGCCGCCCGCGCTGCAGCCGGGCAGCGCCGGATCGACCGCGGCCACGCAGACGTCGACGGGGAACGTGCAGGCGCCATCCGCCTCGCCATCGACGTCGCAGCCCGCGTCGCCGTCGAAGCAGCGCACCTCCTTGGCCTTCTTCTGCTTGCTCCGCGTGGGATCGAAGAACGGGAAGTTCGGTCGCGGGGCCAGGAACTCGGCGAGGCAGTCGGTTCGCTCCGGGCCGCCGCCGGGCACGCATGCTCCATCGGTACAGTCGGCGAACGCGGATGCGCCGCCCAGCGCCAGCGCGGCGCCGATGAGGTATGGCAGCAGACGATACACGGGCTCTCCTCCTCCGTGTGGTGAGATGGAACGGCGGCGGCTCAGCCCGCCTCGCGCTCGCGGCGCTGCCGCTCCTCGGCATGATCCTGAATGGCCTTGCCGATCGCCTCGACGGCGCGGCCGATGAACGTCGGTCGGTTTTCGGCCGCCCACTGGTGGCTGCCCGCGAGCCGCGGCAAGGTGCCCTGGAACTGCGGCATGACATAGCGGGCGACGAGCTCATAGGAGCGCTCGGTGGCTTCGCGGTCGGCCCATTCGTGGGCCATGAACAGGTAGGTGCCGAAACCACCGGACTGGGTCCACAGCCGTTCGATCTGCCGGGCGGCGTCGTCGGGCGTACCGATCACGCCGAACCCGTTGGCGTTCATCGCGTCGACCATGTCGCCGACCTCGACCGCCTCGCCCACCAGCGGGAGCGCAGCGACCCGGAGGAAGTAGTCGACCCACTGCTTGAGGCCGAACTCCACGTCCTTGCGCGCCTGGTCCATGGTCGGCGCGATGTGCATCGGTCCCACCAGCCGCCACCGGTTGCGCGCGACCGTCTGGCCGTGATCGGCCGCCAGCGCCTCGCAGACCCCCCAGTGGTGCCCGAGCGCGTCGAAGCCGCCCATGGTCGTCGCGCCGAGCGAAAGCAGCGAGAGACCATACTTGCCCGCAGCGCGCGGACCGGCCGGCGAGACCTGCGCGGCGATCTGGAGCCGTGCATCACGCAGCGTGAACCAGTCGGTCTCGCGGCTCACCGGCTCGTCGGAGCGCAGGAGGTGGAGGATGACCTCGAGCGACTCGTCCATCATCTCGCGCTGGCGCAGCGGATCGATGCCCATCATGAACGCATCCGACGGGAGCGCGCCGGGCCCGACCCCGAACATCACCCGCCCCTTGGTGAGGTGGTCGAGCAGGACCATGCGGTCCGCGAGCATGAGGGGATGGTGATACGGCAGCGAGGAGACCCCCGTGCCGAGACGGATGTGGGCGGTCTGAGCCGCCGCATGGGCCACGAACACCTCCGGGGAAGCGATGATCTCGTAGCCGGCCGAGTGATGCTCGCCGATCCACGCCTCGTCGTAGCCAAGCTCGTCGAGCCGGCGCACGAGGGCGAGATCGCGATGGAGCGCCGTCGTCGGGTTCTCCTCGATCCGGTGGAACGGCGCGAGGAAGATGCCGAAATTCAGCCGGTCTGGGCCCATGCGACGCTTCTCCGATCCGCGGCATGGCTTGTCAACCATGGATTCCGACTTGCGGGAGCGCACGGCAAACACGCTTGCCGCGCGGTGGTCGAGATCGCTACAGTCGAATCGTGGACGGGACGCTGCGAGACGAGCTCACCGCCGTGCTGCGGACGGATGGTCCGGTGGACCTCGGCCGCGGTGCCCTCACGATCGCGCGCATCGGTCACCCCGATCTGGACCCCACCCCGTGGCTGGAGCGCCTCGATGCCCTCGCGGCGGAGCTCGGCCCGAGCGTCGTCTCGGCTGGCGGGCCGGCCGATCGGGCGCGGGCACTCGTGGGCGCCCTGGCCGCGCTCGGCTTCCGGGGCAATCAGGACGACTACTACGAGCCCCGCAACAGCTTTCTCAACGACGTCCTCGATCGCCGTCTCGGCATTCCGATCTCGCTCTCGATTCTCGCCATCGAGCTCGGCCGTCGCTGCGACGTCCGACTGACGGGCGTTTCCTTTCCCGGCCACTTTCTCCTCGGCGCCGGCGAGCCGGACGCGCCGATCCACCTCGACCCGTTCCATGGCGGCATCGAGGTCGACGATGGGGCGCTCGTCCACCGCCTGCGCCTGCTCGCACGCCAGGCGGGCCGTCCGGTACCGGAGTTCACCTCGGTCCCCGCGGAGTTTCTGGCACCGGCGGCGGAGGATGCGATCCTCGCACGGGTCCTGCGCAATCTGGTGCGCATCTACGTGGAGCGTGCCAACGATGCCCACGCTCTCGCCGCGGTCGACCTGCTGCTCGTGCTCATGCCCGACGGGCTGAACGAGCTGCGCACCCGGGGGCTCCTCTACGAGCGACTCGGCTGTTCCGCCTCGGCGGTCGCGGACTTCCAGCGCTACCTCAGGCTGGCCCCGACCGCTCCCGACGCCGCGGCGATCGAGCTGCGTGCCGCCAAGCTCGCGGACGTCGCTCCCACGTTGCACTGACTGAGTGAGCGGCCCGCCGGCCGCGGCGCCACGGGTCAGTCCAGGAAGGCCCCGCTCGGCGAGCCGGGGCAGGTCACCGACGCGCCGGGCGTCGCGTTCTTGCACACGACCTTGGCCCCGGTTCCGCCGCCGATGATCTTGCGCGCACAGCCCGTGAACTCGCCGCAGTGCTCGCGCACCGTCAGCCCGTCGACGACCGTGTACTGCGTCGCCATGTCGACGGAGTCCGGGGACGAATCGCCCACTCCGTAGGCCCTGCGGCATGGCGGCGCTACCCGACGCGCCGAGCGTCGACGACTGGTACTCCAGGGTGGCGCTGATCTGCGACGGATCGTTCGTCGTTCCCTTGTCGGCCGGCGTGTCCTTCGCGACGTAGGCGATCTTCGCCTTGCCCGCGGCGGTGATCTTGTCGACGACGACGAGCTTCTTGCCGGTGATGCCGACGCTGCCGCTACCGGGTGGAAGCGTGGTGGTGGTCGTGGTCGGCGGCGAGCAGTCGTCGTCGTCGGGAAAATCGACCAGCCCGTCGCCATCGTTGTCGAGTCCGACGTCGTCCATGTCGAAGGGCAGGTCCTCCTCCGCGCTCGAGCACGGATCGGTGAGATTGTTCGACGGCATGCCGTAGTATGGCGGAGCTACGTGCTCTGGGAGGATCGCCGGAAAGGGATTGGGGTGACCGAGCGCGCCCGGCTCATGGCAGCCGCCCGTCAGGCACGTCCCGGCCCCGACGTTGTCCTCGTGGAACTGACGAAGCCCATACGCAGTCGCCTTGGGCTCGCCGCTGTTCGGAGACGTCTCCCCATAGTCGCGCCCGTGACAGCCCGCACAGCCCAGACCGCCGCCGGTCCCGCTCCAATAGGTGAGAACCGGCGTCGTGCCGCCGCCGTTCGGATGGCATAGATTGCACCCGTCGCCGCCGGGGATGGCGAACCCGTTCCTGTGGTTGTTGTGCAACGCACCATTGCCGTTCTGGAAGTCGGGGTGGCACGACACGCACCCCATTCCGCCGCCGTCGTCGTACGACGGGTAGGCTCGCGCACTCGGGGCCCAGAGCGTCACGCAGAGGAGCGCCATGGCGCCGGCCGCGATCCGTGTGAGGGCGGACGTCTCCGTTGCGGATGGAAATCGAGTCATGAGCCTCCCCTATCCTGCTACGTGCTCCCCGAACGCCGGTAAGCTTTCCGCAGCCACCCGGCGTATGTCAAGTGACAAATCGAGCCGTCGACGCGGGAGCGGCGACCCCGGAACGGGCGGGTCGGCCCTGCTCACGCAGCCGGCGGCGGGGCTGCCTCGCCGAGCTGACGCAGCACAGCATCGAGCGCTTGCTGGACGGCCGCGCTCGGCCGCTGCTCGAGTGATCGCCGGTAGTAGGAGGCCGCCTCCTGGAGCCGTCCCTGGGCCACCAGCGCCTCGGCGAGGTTGTTGTAGGCCGGGGTGAACTGCGGGTCGCGCTCGATCGCCTGCTGGAACTCCGCCACCGCCTCGGCCGTCCGCCCCTCGCGTCCGAGAACCCACCCCAAGCCGTTGTGGGCCTGGGCGGTGGCCTTCCCCGCCAGCGCCTGGCGGTAGTGCGTTTCGGCGTCCGCGTACTTCCCCGCCTGCGCATACGTGGCGGCCATGTTGAAGTGCGCCGACGGGCAGGCCGGATCGAGCGCGAGCGCCTTCTCGTAGTCGGCGAAGGCGTCCTCGGTGCGGCCGAGCCGCGCCTTGATGAAGCCGAGGTCGCTGTAGATCTCCGGCTTCGGCTCGAACTCGACCGACTTCTCGAAGTGCCGCGCGGCCTCCTCGAGCCGTCCGAGCTCGACCAGCGCGAGCGCCAGATTGTTGTGCGACTTCACGTGGTCGGGGTCGATCTCGAGCGCGCGCTCGTACTCCGCCACGGCCTCCTGCGGCCGCGCCGCCTGGAAGAGGGTCCAGCCCAGGGCATTGTGCAGCTCGACGTCGTTCGGCGCGATCTCCAGGCCGCGCCGGAAGGCGCGCTCCGCTCCGCGGTGGTCCCCGGTGTTCTCGTTCGCCAGCCCAGCCCGCAGGAACGAGTACGAGTCCAGGAACTGCTCCCGGATGTCCGCGATCGCGTCGCCGGGCAGATTCACGAACTCCGGGATGTTCGCGGCCCGGTCGGGTGACGTGAACCGCTCGAGCAGGACCGGCGGGCTGTCGTTGCCGTCCTCGTCGATGTGCGTGAGGAAGAGCTGCGTGTAGGGCCCGTTCACCTTCGACGAGAACACCAGCCAGCGGCTGTTCGACGACCAGCTGTGCCACGAGTTCATGCGCGCGGTGTTGTAGCGCAACCGCCGCGCCTCGCCGCCCTCGGCCG
>JARRLD010000477.1:0-3836 GCA_037387345.1 Gemmatimonadota bacterium | reverse complement strand
GAGGTCACCCCTGAGCGCGTAGAGACGAGCCAAGTGGATGCGAGCGTTGGAGTTGACCGGCTCCAAGTCAACCGCCTTGGCAAAGGGTTCCCGGGCCTCTCTCATGTCCGAGCCCCAGCGAGGATTGGCGTGGAACAGGACCTCGCCCAGCTGGAGCAGGGCCTCCACATCGTCGGGATAGGTGTGGAGATGGGCGCGGTAGGCCTGCTCCGCCCGGCGGTTCTGCCCCGTCCGGCGTAGAAGAAGAGCGGACAACAGGTTCCGGTCGCGGGGGGACAGGTGCTCGGCGAGCTCCAGCGCCCTCTCGGCCGAGGAGCGCACGTCGTAGGCGTCGGTCCAGTCTGCGGCGAGGCTCTTCCGGTAGTGGGCCAGGGCGAACTCGGGATCCAGCCCTACCGCCAGATCGTACGCAGCACCGGCTTCCCTGTACCGCCCTTGGCGCAGGAGCTGCTCGCCGCGCAGGTACTCCTTGGTGGCCTCCAGGGAGTGGGACGTCGCCACCGCCAGCTTCTGGAGCCGATCCGTGGGCCCGGACATCGACCCTGCCAGCAGATCCACCACCAGACCGTCCACGATGTCGAACAGATCTCCCGCCCGGCCTTCGGCGCTGGCCTGTTCCAGGGGGGTCTCCGCCCCGGCGGTGTCGTGGAGGTATGCGGTGAGTGTGACCCGGCCTCCCACCTCGAGGAGATCGCCCGTGACGTACCGCCCGGCCCCCACCCTGGAGGCCACCCGAAGACCCGACCGTGGATCCGAAACGTCCAGGCCCTCCTCGTTGATCATGGCGATGACCACCCTGGGATTCACCGTCGAGAGGCTGCCGGCTCCGTCGAGCTTCGCGCTCATGAGGTCGACGATCCCCTCGCCCAGATAGGCGAATTCCGGAGAACCCCGCACGGTGAACGGGACCACCGCGAGCAGGTTCTCGGACATTCCCGTCGACCGAGAGGGATCGCCGCCTCGTCCTCCCGTCCAGTACACCAGGGCGACCACCGCCAGCAACGCGGGGATGGCAGCGACGAGGACCCTGCGCCGGAACCGTGTCTCCGTCGCAGATGCTCCGGCCGAGGGAGCCTCCGACACGCCGCTCCGCGCAGGCCCGGCCGTGACCAGGGCTCCATCCGGGCCCTCGGGTCGCTGCCTACCCTGCCCCAGGGCCCGGGACAACACCGCGCACACCTCGCCGGCCCCCGATGGTCGCTCCCCTCGATCCTTGCTCAGGCCGATGGCGTACATTACCGCCGCCTCCTGCCCCGCCTCGAACGGCTGCCGGCCCGCCAGCATCTCGTACAGGATCACGCCGAGGGCCCAGAGGTCGCTCCGGTGGTCCGCCTCCTCCCCCGACAGCTGCTCCGGGCTCATGTAGGAGAGGGTGCCGAGCGTGCTCCCCGTGCGGGTCAGGTGTTCTCCGGAGGCCAGCTTCGCCACCCCGAAGTCCAGGAGCTTGACCTCTCCCCGGTCCGTGAGCATGACGTTGGCCGGCTTCAGATCCCGGTGCACGATCCCTGCTTCGTGCGCCCGCTCCAGCGCCCGAGCGAGCTGAAGCCCCGCGTCCAAACACCGCTCCACCGGCCACTCCTCATCCGAAAGACGCTCCCGCAACGTCCGCCCCGCGTAGTGGGCCATGACGATGTAGAGCTCCCCGTCCTCGGTCTCGGCGATGTCGTGGATGGTGCAGATGTTCGCGTGGTCCAGGGCCGACGCGGCCTTCGCTTCCCGGATGAAGCGCTGCTGGTGGCGATGGCGTACATTACCGCGGATTGACCGGGTTGCATGGGGTTTGGGCGGCAGGCGGGAGTCGTGGGTGAGGGGTCCTACTTACATCGCCGACGTGCAGGGCCGCAATGGCGGGTCACCCTGGGTTCGGTGCGCCACCCGGTGTTTGGCCGCGCTGCCGGGCTCTTACGGACTCCCGTGACCTGCTCTACGGACGCGCCTTGTCCAGCCACTCGGCAAGCGACTGGTCGTCCAGGGTCTCGACGTCCACGCGATTGGATCCCGCCTCGGCGACGAGGACCGGGCCGCCGGCGTCAGGATAGAAGAGGACCTGCCAGTGCTGGGATGGGTCGGCCGGCCGGCCACGGTGGCGACCGAACAGCCACGTCCCGGGGGGCCGGCAGTGGACGGAGTAGCTCTGCCCGTCTCGCGGATCGACCCATCTCCGGCGGCCCTCATGTGGTGACATCGCCACTCTCCTTGGGGGATACGGACCCTATCAGCCTACGACGCACCCGTCCACAACGCCTGCACTGCCTTCTGAGAAGATAATGGGCGAAGGGTTTCGCGGCCCGGGTTTTCGGCGGTCGGCTCACCCGCTTGGGCCGGCGTCCACCTCACCTGCGGACGCCCGCCGGTGGTCCTGGTACGCATCCGTGACGAGGACCAGCTTCCCGACGTGGCCGTGGCCCTCGAGAAGCTCATGGGCTCGTGCGGCTTCGGCCAATGGGATGCGCTCCGCCACGATGGGGGTGATGCGGCCCTCTGCCAGCAGTGCGAGGAGGTCGGTCAGCGTGTCGCGGTACCAGCGGGGGTTCGCCTGGGCCCACTTCGCCATGATGGGGCAGCGGGGTGCCTTCTTGCCGTCGGGAATGAGCCTCAGCAGGAGCATCATCAGCATGCTGAGAGGGCCAACTCCCAGTCCCTTCTCCTCGACAGCGGACGAACCGAGCCACACGAGCCTCCCGCCGTTCGCGAGGGCGCGGTAGGAACGCCACAGGTGCCATGGGCCACCCACGGGATCCACCACGATGTCCACTCCGCCGACGGTAAACGTTCGGATGCGCTCGACGAAGTCCTCGGTGCGGTAGTCGATTGGCGTGGCCCCCAGCGAGGCGACCAGCTCTTGCTGGGCGGGACCGGCCGTTCCGTACATGTCCAATCCGGCCAGCGCCCCGAGCTGGACGACTGCGCTTCCCACGCCACCGGCCGCGCCGTGAACCAGGACCTGCTCGCCGCCGCGGACCCTGCCGATCTGGTGCAGATGCTGGTGCGCCGTCAGGTAGTTCACGACGAGGCAGACGGCCTCGGCCGGATCCACCCCCGCGGGGACGGGCACGAGCTCTCCCTGGGGCAGGCAGACGTGCTCGGTGTAGCCGCCGCCGACACCGAGGACCCACGTACCGCCGGCCACCACCTGCCCCGGCTCCAGCGAGGACACCCCTTCTCCCAGCTGGTCCGCCACGCCGACCACATCCTCGCCCAGCGTGAACGGCAACGAGGGGCTCCCCGGGAGATGGGCCCACCGTCGGTACATGAGATCGAAGGCGGAGACCCCCGCTGCAAGCACCTTCACCCTGACCTCGCCGGCTGCAGGCTGGGGCAGGTCCTCGTCAACGAGCTGCAACACGTCTGGTGCGCCGTGACCCGTCACCACGACCCGGTGGTTCCTCACTCGTTCCATGCGGACTCCTCCTGCGTGCGCGTCGTCCCGATGGATCCGGAGCAGACTGCAAGAATCGGGGCACCGGGCGCCGCCTGAGGGTAACGATTCCAGGCTGGCGACCAGCGGGGCGGGAGCAGGAGTAGCGGCAGGGGAAGACGTCCCCCCGGCTGCCTGGGAGGAGGCCTGCCAACGCTGCGCTGCCCCTCCTGTATCGCGATAACTGACGCGTGCGCTAATATTGGTCGATACAGAATGTACGAGCGCATTACTACCCATGTCGCTATTATCAGTTAGTTGCATCGATCGGGCGGTCCCGCGACCTGGAGGAGAGAGCCTTGGCGCGTCAGGAGAGGACGAAGGGTTACGCCCTGCGGCTCCGGTGGGCCGTGGAGGAGGGTCCCAAGGCCATGAGTGTTCGACGGCTCGCGGACGGACTGGGTAGGCAATACCCGAA
>JARRLD010000476.1:0-2119 GCA_037387345.1 Gemmatimonadota bacterium | reverse complement strand
GCCCCACACGAACAGCCGGAAGAACTGTGGGAATGGGGGTCGGGCGCAGCACCTGAGGCGCTGCTGCCACATCGGGGCGCCGGCGCCGACTCGCGCGAACGTCGTGAGGTCTGCTGACGCCGCCATGGCGCGCCGCTGGGCTGTCCTACGCCTGGAAAGGTGGTGACGCCCAGCCTTCATGACCCGCGAGTCGTACTCGCGGGCCTGAGACCTGCCGCGGTGGCGGTCTCGCGAGACGGTGGGGCGTCGTGGGCGGAGCTGGTGGCTACGCGCTACGTCACCCGGTGCCTGGTTCCTCCAGGCAGACCAACCCCCTCACCATGTCGGCGGCCAGCTCCGCAGCCTGACCGGCGTCCAGGTCGGATCGGATCAGCGACCGCCACGTAGGGAAGTCGATCACCACGGAGAGCACGGCCCGAAGGGCCGGGGCATCTTCCGTTCCGATCGGCCATCCTTCCGCCAGCGACCGGACAACGCCTGCCGTGTAGCTGCCCCACATGTCGCCCCAGAGCTCGCCGAGGGAGGGGACGACCGGCGCATCGCGAAAGACCTTCTCCAGCATGCCCTTGTTCCGCCTGTACCAGCCGTGGAGGTCCCTGAGGGCCACGCTCAGCCGCTCCGACGGGTCGGCGATGGAAGACCACTCCGATGGGTCGGGGAACGGATTGCGGGCTCCCCAATGGCCGGAGCAGGCCACGAACAGATCGGTATCGGTGGGGAAGTGGTTGTACACGGTCATCCGACTCACGCCGGCCCGCTTCGCGACGTCGGTCACCGTCGTGTTGGCCGGCCCCACGGTGCCGTGGAGCTCGACGGCAGCCTCGGTGATCCGCCTCCGGGTCTCCTCTTCGGATTGGGCTCGTTTGCGCTTCCGATACGGCCGCTTGGCAGGGGAAGTCATATTTGATTGTACAGCATGTCTTGCGAACTTGACAAGGTGGGGAAACAGAGGTAAGCTCATTTCACTAGACATTGTGACTAGTCAAAACACCCTCCCGTCCAAGTGAGGTCCCATGCGTTCCAAGCACGTCACGACCGCGGTCGCCCTCGTTCTCGCGGCCGCGGCAACGGTAGCCGCCACGCGCGAGGCTCCCTCGACTTCCTTCTCATGTGCGACCGTCATGGGATCGGAGGTGTGCACGTGGGTGACGATGAACGGTTCGACGGCCGAGGAGATTGGTGCGTCGATTCCCATGGCGCTCATCGAGGCCGTTCCCGAGGACGCCGAGATGGTGTGGCCTCCCCAGGAGCTGGCGGTGGTTCCCCTGCCCGAGGCGGCGCAGATGGTCCTGGGGATCGACCACCTGGGCATCAACTGGGAAGCCCATGGCCACCCACCCGCGACGTTCATGGTGCAGCACTTCGACTTCCACTTCTACAACCTGACGCAAGCCGACGTCCGGGCCATCGACTGCTCGGACAACTCGAAGCCCGCCGAGCTGCCTGCTGGCTATGCGTTGCCCGACATCGACATTCCGGGCATGGGCGTGCTCGTGGGCCTGTGCGTGCCCCGCATGGGCATGCACGCGATGCCCGAGCGCGAGACCGAGGCGACCGACCCCTTCGCGGCGAGCATGATGCTGGGCTACTACGCGAGCCGGCCCGTGTTCTTCGAACCGATGGTCTCCCGCGAGCGACTTCTCCAGAAATCGGACTTCTCCCTGCCGATGCCCCACGTCGCGGACCTGCCCGAAGGAGTGCGCTACCCCAGCGAATTCCGGGCCGTGTATGATGCCGAGAAGGCCGAGTATCGACTGATCTTCACCGGCTTCAGGGCCGGGTGAGGGCGGGTCCTTAAGCCCGCGGCGTCACAGGCGCAGATCGTCCCGACTCGTCCCCGACCCCTTCCTGACCCTGGCGCGAACCTCCTATCCGGCTGGGAGATTGCGGCTTCTCACGACGCAGGACCTGCTCCGGACTATCGGGAGGTCTGCCCATGTCCAGCGACGGAGCCCGGCCCGATCGCATCGGAGCGTACACGATCCTCGGCGTCCTCGGCGAGGCCGAGCGACTCATCGACTTCATGCTGGGAGACCTGCGGGGAAAGCTCGAGCCCATCGGTCGCCTGGACCTGCTCGACGACGTAGGCGGAGAGGCGGTGGCCTATTTCGCCGAGCTG
>JARRLD010000475.1:0-2133 GCA_037387345.1 Gemmatimonadota bacterium | reverse complement strand
AATCCCACCTTCGTATGGCACCGGGACCACGGCCTGGAGGGGTACGACGCGGTGATGCTCCCTGGAGGCTTCTCCTACGGCGACTATCTGCGGGCGGGGGCCATCGCCCGGATGAGCCCGGTCATGGAGGACGTGTTCGCGTACGCCGACCGCGGCGGGCCGGTCTTCGGGGTATGCAACGGGTTCCAGATCCTCTGCGAGGCGGGTCTCCTCCCCGGAGCGCTCGTCAGGAACGCCTCCCTGCACTTCGAGAGCCGGGAGGTGTACCTGAGGGTCGAACGGTCCGACAGCATGTTCACAGACGACTACGAGAGCGGGCAGATCCTCCGCGTCCCCATCGCCCACGGCGAGGGGAACTACGAGGCCGACACCGACACGGTCGAACGCCTGGAGCGCGAGGGACGCGTCGTGTTCCGCTACGTGGACGCCCAGGGGTCGGTCACGCCCGAGGCCAACCCCAACGGGTCGGTGAACAACATCGCCGGGATCATCAACGAGGCCGGCAACGTCCTCGGAATGATGCCGCATCCGGAGCGCGCCATGGAGGACGTTCTCGGGTGCACCGACGGCGTCGGCCTCTTCACCTCGCTGGCCAAGCATCTCATGCCAGCGCCTTCCTGACACGACCACGGACCTTCCAACGAAGACTTCGAAACCCGTGACCACGCCCGCTGGCACAGCCCCCGCCGCCACCCTGGCCAACTCCGTGGATCCCCGTCCCGGCGACCCTGCCATCACACCCGAGATCGTGGCCGATCACGGACTGTCCGAGGAGGAATACGAGCGCATCAAGCGGATCATGGGCGGGCGGGACACCACGTTCACCGAGCTGGGCGTCTTCAGCGCCATGTGGTCCGAGCACTGCGGATACAAGAACTCCAAACGGCTGCTCAGGCTCCTCCCCACCGAGGCACCGTGGGTCATCCAGGGACCCGGCGAGAACGCGGGCGTCATCGACATCGGCGACGGATACGCCGTGGCCTTCAAGGTGGAATCACACAACCATCCGTCGGCCGTGGAGCCCTACCAGGGCGCGGCCACCGGTGTAGGCGGCATCCTGCGGGACATCTTCACCATGGGCGCTCGTCCCATCGCGGTGCTGGACTCCCTGTGCTTCGGTGACCTGGACAGCGGGCGCATGCGCTACCTCTTTTCGGGCGTTGTGGCCGGCGTCGGGGATTACGGCAACTGCGTGGGCATCCCCAACATCGGCGGCGAGGTGGTCTTCGACCGCGGCTACGAAGGGAATCCCCTCGTGAACGCCATGTGCATCGGGCTCTTGAAGCAGGAGGAGCTGATCACCGCGTCGGCATCCGGAGTGGGCAACACGCTGATGGCCGTCGGGGCCCGGACGGGACGGGACGGCATCCACGGCGCCACGTTCGCCAGCGAGGAGCTCAGCGAGGACTCCGACGAGGCCAGGCGGCCCCAGGTCCAAGTGGGCGACCCCTTCACCGAGAAGCTCCTGCTCGAGGCGAGCCTGGAGCTCATCGCCAGCGGCGCCATCACCGGCATCCAGGACATGGGCGCGGCGGGGATCACCTCGTCGGCGTCGGAGATGGCGGGTCGGGCCGGGAACGGAGTGGAGATCGACGTCGCCCTCGTCCCGGTGCGGGAGCACGGCATGACCCCGTACGAGATCCTCCTCTCCGAGTCCCAGGAGCGCATGCTCGTGGTGGCCGAGCGCGGCAGGGAGGACGAGGTCCACCGCATCCTGACCAAGTGGGAGCTGGAGGCGGCGGTGATCGGCCGGGTGACCGACGACGGACGGTTCCGGGTCCTGGAAGGCGAGACGGTGGTGGCGGACATACCGGCGCTGCCGCTGACCGAGGGTTGCCCCACCTACGAGCAGGAGGGCGTCGAGAGCCCGGAGATCCAGGCGCTGAGGGCTTCGGACCTGTCGGAGCACGCGCGCCCCACGGGCGACCTCTCCGAGCCGTTCCTGACGCTGATCGGCGCACCCAACATCGCGTCCTAGCGGTGGATCTACCATCAGTACGACACCACCGTGCGCACGTCCACGGCCGTGAAGCCGGGTGGTGACGCGGGCGTCGTGCGGATCCGCGGAACCAGGCGGGCCGTGGCCGCGTCCACCGACTGCAATGGGCGCTTCGTGTATCTCGAGCCACGCCG
>JARRLD010000474.1:0-3200 GCA_037387345.1 Gemmatimonadota bacterium | reverse complement strand
GACCCGGAGCGGTCTCGAGGGAGTCACTCCATCCCGCCTTCCGGATCTTCGCACCGAGGGAGAACGGGTACGAGGCGCTTACCACCAGCTTCGAGGAGGCGCTGCAGCGGGTCAGGATCGGGGGAAACCAGGCGAAGGTGACCACCCTCCGCAGGGCCCGGAGGTGGCCGCCGGGTCTGCCACCGATCTTCCCGATCGACGAGGCCGAAGGGATGGGCTGTGTGGTGTATGGTCTCGAGGTCGCTCCCATCTTCCGCGACCCCCGGAGCGGAGATCCCTTTCCTCGAGTGGCCAACGAGCTACGACGTGACCTCTCGCTTTCGTTACGCCAGTTCTTTTACGAGTTCGCAAGGGAATCGACCGCCGCGGACCCCGAACATTTCCATGTCCTGGGCCGCAGGGCGGCGGTCAAGGCCGTGTGGGAAGTGGATGCGAAGCTCGCGGCGGCCTCCGAAGCGTACGATTTCCTCCTTCAATTGACGCCGGTCAACCATCGCCAGGCCTGGAATCAGTTCGAGCGAGGTCGGTTCCAGCGGATGCCCACCCTTCGCTACCGACCCCTGCTGGTGGATCCGGTGGTTCTGAAGCGCCAGCTCTTCAGGGTTCCGGTGGAGCGGATCGAGGACCCCGCCCTGGCCACGATCTTCCGGGAGAAACTGTACGAGCTGGATCGCCAGGTCACCATGCTCCAGGATCGCAACACCCACCGGTTCCTCCATGAGAGCATCCAGCTCTACGGTGGTGTCACCGACGTCCTTCATGATGTGGCGATGGAAATCCTCGAGCGCATTCCGCCCCGGAGTCGCGAATTCGGCGCGGCGAATCACGTCGACGCCCAGACATTCGCGCAGCGGGCACGGGAGGAGATCGAGCTCCTGCGGGCAGGACGCCCGGAGGTGGAAGCCAAGGTCGAAGTTCGGCCCGACGTCACGGGTCTCCTGGCTTCCCAGGGAAACCTTCTGGTGCCCAAGTCGCGTGAGGAGGCGCTGATCCAGCACGAAGACGGTACCCACATTCTCACCTATCACAACGGCCGGTCCCAGAAGCTTCGGATCCTCGCCGTCGGACTCTCCGGGTACGACGCCCTCCAGGAGGGTCTGGCGGTGCTTTCGGAGTACCTGGTCGGTGGCCTGAGCCGACCGCGGCTACGCCTTCTGGCAGGACGGGTCTTGGCAGCCCGCTACCTCCTCGAGGGTGCGACCTTCATCGATACGTTCAGGGAGCTCTGGAAGACCTACGGATTTGCGCGGAGGACGGCGTTCGCCGTGACCGTCCGCACATATCGAAGCGGTGGATTGACGAAAGACGCCGTGTACCTCCTCGGTCTACGGCAGATTCTGGAGTATCTGGAAGACGGCGGTGAGCTGGAGCCCTTGTTTGTCGGAAAGATCGCAGCCGAGCATATTCCCGTCGTGCGCGAGCTAACATGGCGGGGCGTGTTGGTGCCGCCACCGATGGTTCCGCGATACATGCTTCGATCCGATTCTTTGGCGCGCCTCGAACGCGTACGTCGAGGTGTCGGACCGCTCGGTCTCTTGGACAGGAGCAGTCGATGAGAATCGGATTTCTGGTGAATGATCTAGCGACCGAGAAGGCAGGGTTCACCACTGTCCGCCTCGCCCATGAGTCCGTGAATCAGGGTCATGAGGTCTTCTATTTCGGGGTGGGCGATCTCGCCTACGATGCGGACGAGTCCGTGCGAGCCCGGGCTCGAACCTTCCCGAAGAAGACCTACGGCTCCAACGTCAGCTTCTTCAAGGACCTCCAGGGCGGAAAAGGCATCGACGAGCGCATCACCGTCGACGACCTCGACGTGCTCATGCTACGCAACGTCCCGTCGGACGACTTCATCGCCCGGCCCTGGGCGGCCACCGTTGCTACGGAGTTCGGCCGTCTTGCCATGCGCCACGGTGTCATCGTGGTCAACGACCCAAACGGCCTGTCCAAGGCCGGCTCGAAGATGTACTTCCAGCTCTTCCCCGAGGAGGTGAGGCCGAGAACCCTGATCACCCGAGACGGGGGAGAGATCAAGGCCTTTGCCGACGAGTGCGGAAGCGTCGTCCTGAAGCCGCTTCAGGGGTCCGGCGGGGCCAGCGTGTTCCTGGTTCGGCCCGACGACATGTCGAACCTGAATCAGATGATCGACGCGGTCAGCCGGGACGGTTTCGTGATCGCTCAGGAATACCTGCCCGCGGCGGCCAAGGGCGACACCCGGTTGTTCATGATGAATGGCCGCCCCCTGCGGGTGAAGGGAAGATACTCGGCCTTCCGTCGAGTTCGGACCGGCGGGGACATGCGTTCGAATATCCACGCTGGCGGGAAGCTCGCGGCCGCGGAGATCACCGATGAGGCTCTTCACTTGGCCGAGATGGTCCGTCCCAAGCTGGTTCAGGATGGGATGTTCCTGGTCGGCCTGGACATCGTCGGCGACAAGATGATGGAGATCAACGTCTTCAGCCCGGGCGGCCTCGGAAGCGCCCAGAAGTTCACCAAGGTGAACTTCTGCCGGGCCGTCATCGAGGCACTGCAACGCAAAGTGCACTACATGGAGTTCTACGGGAGGCACTTCGGCAACGTGGAGATGTCGACGCTCTGAACCACGGGGAGTAGCCGTCGGAGTCCGATCACCCCTGGGCGAGCAGCCTCTGGATCGACCCGGCCATGCTGTCGAGGATGATCCAGCACGAAGTGGCGCCTGCGTCCAGGTGGCCGCGGGAGCGCTCCCCGAGGCGGGAGGCGCGGCCGACCTTGGCGACCATGTCCCGGGTCGACTCTTTGCCCCGCTCGGCCGTTTCGGCCAACGCGGACAAGGCCTCGTCGAACGTCCCGCCGTCGGCGATCGCCTTCTGGTAGGCCTCCAGGGCGGGATGGAGGGTGTCGAGGAGGGTTTTGTCCCCCACGTCGGCGTTCCCGAGGGTCTTCACCCCGTCGTAGGCGTCCGCCAGCATGTCGCCAAAGAGTCCGCCGTCGATCTCGTCGGCGTCCTTGGCGGCCCGGGCCATCTTCTTGAAGAAGGTCCCATAGAGGGGGCCCATCGAGCCACCGATCTCCATGAGCAGGACGCTGCCGAGCACCTTGAGCGAGCCTGAGAAGCCCTCCGACTCCCCCTCGAGCCTCTCACCGGCCATGCGGAAGCCCTTGCTCATGTTGATGCCGTGGTCGCCGTCCCCGATCTCGCCGTCGAGCTCGCTCAGGTAGGC
>JARRLD010000473.1:0-2291 GCA_037387345.1 Gemmatimonadota bacterium | reverse complement strand
CGTTCAGCAAGACCAAGCTCCCGGTGGGTCAGTGGAGCCCGCAGGTGAAGGTCAAGACCTTCGCCCCCAAGGGGCGCCTTCCGGGGAAGGGCTCGGGGTGAAGGCCGTGCTGAGAAGCTGGCGCATCTGCCGGTGCCGCGGTGGGTCGGTGAAGATGAGGTTGCCCTCCTGCACCGGCGCCTGCGCCGGATCGGGGATCGTGATGCCCCTGGTCGAGGTGAACAGCCCCGGGTTGCGTGAGACGAAGCGGATGTCCTCGTACTTGAGCAATGCCCAGAACCGGGTCTCGTCGTTCCAGTGCACGGGCGAGGTCTCGCGCAGCTCCCGGTAGGCCGGGTACGGATCGCCGGCATAGAAGTCGGGCGAATGCAGAGGGAAGTCGGGATCCATTGCTTGCTTCTGTCTCCCGCTCGCCCCTGGACGCAGAGGAGTCTGAGGAGTGGTGAACAACTTCGATAGATCTGTCTGTCTTGATCCATGATATACTTAGAAGAATCGTGAGAATTGGTCAACAAATTTACAAGATCTGTTTATCCGAAATCTCGATTGAGAGGATCCTGGAGAGCCAGATATCCGAGGCGAATCGGCCCACGGGCTCACGCGATTCCGGCGAACTCGAGGCCAGCGGCATCCCTGTATGAGCGCTCCGCTTCAGGGCCTACGGGTCGTCGAGATCGCCGGCGAGATTGCAGGGCCGTACTGCGGGAAGCTCCTCGCGAGCCTCGGCGCCGAGGTCTTCAAACTCGAGCCGCCGCCGGGAGATCCGCTTCGCGCCTGGGGCCCCTTTCCTGACGGCGTCTCCCAGCCCGAACGATCGGGCCTGTTCGAATACCTCAATGCCGGCAAGCAGGGGGGCACCCTCGAGCTCGAGGATGGCACCGACCTCGCGACCGCTCGCTCGCTCCTGGCCGCCGCCGACGTACTGATCGACGGTCTCCTTCCCGGCACCCTCGACCACTGGGGACTCGACGGCTACACGCTGCAGACCATCCGCCCCGGCCTCGTCGTCGTTCGCATCTCGAAGTTCGGTCAGGAGGGACCGTGGCGCGATCGCGAGGCCACGCCGCTCACCCTGCAGGCGGCCTCGGGTTGGATCACGAGCAAGGATCCCAACCGCCCGCCCGTGCAGGCGGGAGCTCGGATTCCGGAGTACATCGGTGGCGCCTACGCCGCTCTCGCTGCGCTCACCGCATTGCGGAGTGCTTCGCCACACAGCGATCGGGTGACCGAGGTCGACGTCTCGATGCTCGAGTCGATCTTGTCGACACTCCCCTACCCCATGCTCATATTCGAGAAACTGAGCAGGCTTGGCATTCCTCCGAACACACGCGCGGCGCCGATCCTCGGCATCGTGCAGGCGGCGGACGGCCGGATCGGAATCAACTGCCTGACGGGGCAGCACTGGCTGGACGTCTGCGCGCTACTCGGCCTCCCGGAGTTCGCCGAGCACCAGGCCGCGGTCATGATGGGAGGTCCCGAGCGTGCCGACTTCTTCGAGAAGGCAGAACCCTGGCTCGCGGAGCGCACGGTCGACGAGATCCTCGACACCTGTCAGGCGATGCGCCTGCCCGCAGCCCCGGTCGGCGACGGGGCGACGATGCTCGACTTCCCACAGTACACGGAACGTGGATTCTTCGTAGAGGGTGGGGCTGACGGCTGGTCGTTCCACCAGCCCGGGGCGCCGTACCGGCTCTCCAAGACGCCCGTTCTTCCTCTGCGCGGTGCGCCGACGCTCGGCCCAGCGGCGGAAGGTCCGGAAGCAATGCCCCTGTCTTCCTCCCCAGCGCGCCCCGATCCAGTCCCGCCCGGCAGCTTTCCCGCCGAGTCGCCCTTCGCGGGAATCAAGGTGCTCGACCTCAGCACGTTCTGGTCGGGTGCGTACGTCACCTGCTACCTCGGTGCATTCGGGGCCGACATCGTGAAGGTCGAATCGATCCAGCGCCCCGACGGCCATCGCTACTCGGGCGCGTTCCCCTTCGAGGGCGACGACTGGTACGAACGCAGCGTCATCTGGCAGGGCACGAACCTCAACAAGCGGGACCTCACCCTCGATCTCGGCTCGGAGCGCGGTCGCGAGCTCGCCCGAAGGCTTGCCGCAGAGGCGGACGTCGTCATCGAGAACTTCTCGCCCCGGGTCGTCGAGGAGTTCGGCCTGGATTACGCGTCGCTCGCGCGGATCAATCCCGACGTCATCCTCGTCCGCATGCCCGGATTCGGACTCGAGGGGCCCTGGCGGGACTACGTCGGCTGGGCCCTCAGCTTCGAGCAGATGTCCGGGATGGCGGCGGTCA
>JARRLD010000472.1:0-2300 GCA_037387345.1 Gemmatimonadota bacterium | reverse complement strand
TATTGTTCGACAGACACCTGCGAGCTTATGGCCGCCCTCGGGCATGTGTGAACGGTCCTTGCACGCCTCTCCCGTCAGCACCCACTAATCCCCCCTCTCTTGCGGGAGAGTCCCTCTGAGCCGGGAACTGCCAGGGCTTCGCCCCACCGCGGGAACGGAGAGCCAGGCCAGCATCGCGGCACTGCGCCCCCGCTGGTCGAGCCCACCACGCACCGCACACCGTGCCGGCGTCGCGAAGCGCAGGCCGGCGGACGGGGCGCGCCGGGTGCTCAACGTGGGTGTCGCACTCGTCGGGCTGGTCCTGGCTTCCCCGCTGATGGCCGTCATCGCCCTGGCGGTGAAGACGACTTCGTCCGGGCCGATCCTGCGCCGACAGCCCCACGTGGGGTTGGATCGCCGAAGAAGCCGAAGGCCCGGGCCCCATGGCCGCCGATCCCTCGACCGGGGCGGGCGGATCTTCGACGCCTGTACCTTCCGCGTCACGCGCTGGGGCACGGTACAGGATCAGGCGCCCCCTCCCGCTGGCGAGGGCCCCCTCACCGCCGTGGGCAGCATCCTCCGGGCGTGCGGGCTCGAACGGCTTCCGCTGCTCTTCAACGTCCTGCGCGGCGACATGAACGTCGTTGGCCCCCGGCCCGAGCGGCCCGACCTGTTCCGTGATCTCCGTGAAGAGCTCGGCGCGAGCTACGGTCGATACGCGGAGCGGCAGACGGTGCTGCCCGGGATCACCGGGCTCGCGCAAGTCTCGGGGGCATGGAACGGGTACCCTGCTCGGCAGGATGGCATCGGGCCCGAATTGGACCTCGACCTGGAGTACGTGCGCAGGCGCACCGCAGCCCGTGACCTGTCGATCCTGGCGTCCCTCATCCCGGTGATGCTCCTTCGGAGGATCCGGGAGTAGCAGCCACCTTCATGACGCCACGTCCACGAGCTCTGACGCCTCGTCGTCCGGCTCCTGCCCGGTGATCCCGTCCGGTGCGTCGCCGACCTCGAGACCGAGCTCCCGAATCGTCTGCTCTCGGATCCTGAACTTCTGCACCTTCCCCGTGACCGTGAGGGGAAAGGCGTCCACGAACTTCACGTACCTGGGCACCTTGTAGTAGGCGAGCCGCTCTCTGCAGAAGGCCCGGATCTCCTCGACGCTGCACTGGGCGCCGGCCCTCGGCTTGACCCAGGCGCACACCTCCTCTCCGAACCGCGGATCGGGCACGCCCACGACCTGGGCGCTCTCCACGGCCGGATGGGTATAGAGGAACTCCTCGATCTCCCGCGGATAGACGTTCTCGCCGCCGCGGACGATCATGTCCTTGATGCGCCCGGTGATCCGGTAGGTGCCGTCCGGCTCCCTGACGGCGAGATCGCCGGTGCGCAGCCATCCATCGCGCGCGATGGCCTTCGCCGTCGCCTCGGGCATGGCATAGTAGCCGAGCATCACGTTGTGGCCACGCGCCTGGAGCTCGCCCGGCAGGCCGTCGCCAAGGACCGCGCCGCTGCCCGGATCCACGATCCGCACCTCTACTCCGGGAATCGGTCTGCCCACCGTCCTCACCCGGGTTTCCACCGGGTCCTCCGCCCGCGTCTGCGTGATGGCGGGAGACGCCTCGGTGAGTCCGTACGCGATGGTCAGGTTCCCTGCCCCCATGTCCCCCACCACCCGATTCATCACCTGAACGGGACAGGGGCTTCCGGCCATGATGCCCGTCCTGAGGGAGGAGAGATCCCGTGCAGGAAAGGACTCGTGCTCGAGCTCCGCCACGAACATGGTCGGAACACCGTACAGGGCCGTGGCTCTCTCACGTTCCACACAGTCGAGCACGGCAGCGGCGTCGAAATGCTCCGAGGGCACGAGCAGAGCTGCCCCGTGCACCACGCAACCGAGGACGCCGATCACGACGCCGAAGCAATGATAGAACGGTACCGGGACACAGACCCGGTCCTCCGCGGTCAGCGCCTCGAACGTGCCCACGTACCAGGCGTTCAGGAGCACGCTCCGGTGGGTCAGCAGCACACCTTTGGGGAATCCGGTGGTTCCCGACGTGTACTGCAGGTTGATGGGATCCGAGGGGGAAAGCTCGGCTTCCCTGGTCCGGAGCTCCTCCTCGTGGACCGTGTCTCCGATGTCCAGGAAGCGCGGCCAGCTGAGCATCCCGGCGGGGGCGTGGTCCTTCATCGAGATCACCCAGCGGAGGTCTGGAAGCTCCTCCCGCACCTCACCGATCATGCCGAAATAGTCGGAGTCCTTGAACCGATCGATGAGAAAGAGGGCCTTCGTATCCGACTGGCGAAGGGCATACGTCAGC
>JARRLD010000471.1:0-3829 GCA_037387345.1 Gemmatimonadota bacterium | reverse complement strand
ACGCCGGGAAGCTGCGCCACGCGGTCGTGGAGCTCCCGGAAGAAGGCCTCGCGGGTGGCTCCGTCGGGGTACCTCGCGCTCGGCAGGTGCACTTCGTAGGTCAGCACGCCCCGGGGCTCGATCCCGAGAGGAACGTCGAGAAGCGAAGTGAAGCTCCGGGCCAGGAGGATCCCGCCGGCCACCAGAACGACGGCCGCGGCGACCTGGAGGACCACGAGTCCGTTCCGGAGACGGCGGACGACCCGTCCCGCGGTAGCCGTCCGGTCTCCGGAACGGAGCACGTCGGAGGGCTCGGTTCGGGACAGACGCCATGCCGGCGCCAGGCCGAACACCAGGAGCGCGCCGATGGTGACGGCCAGCGTGAAGGCGAGGACGGTTCTTCCCATCTGTACGTCGATCACCGAGGGCAGGGCCTGGGGAGAGCCCGCCATGAGGACGCGCAGCCCGGCCCAGGCGAAACCAAGGCCCGTCGCGCCGCCGGCGGCGGCCAGGAGCCCGTTCTCCGCCAGGATGCCCGCGACGAGTCGGGCCCGACCCGAGCCGAGAGCGGAGCGGAGCGCCAGGTCCCGGTCCCGGGAGAGGCCACGGGCGAAGAGGAGGTTGGCCACGTTCACGCACGCGGTGAGGAGGACGAGCCCCGCCGCGACTGCCAGGATCCAGAGCATGCTCTGGCGAGTGGCCCCGACGACGTCATCCTGGAGGGGGACCAGCCGAGGGAAGGATCCCTCCACGTCGGGCTGCCGCTCCGCATACGCCGCCGAGAGGGTCCTCACGCGCTCCTGGGCCGCCTCCACGGTCAGGCCGTCGCGAAGGCGCGCCACGGCGGACATGTAGTAGTTCCCGTAGCCGTTGGAGCCACCGGGCCGCAGATCCTGGGGGACCCACACGTCCGCCCGGCTCCCGAGGGGATCTCGGAACCCGGGGGGCATCACGCCCACGATCTCCCAGGAAACGCCGTCCAGGATGACCGTGCCTCCCACGATGTCGGCGGCGCTTCCGAAGTGGTTGGCCCACAGGTCGTGGGAGAGGATGGCCGTGCGGGTGATGGGGGCCGTGCTGGAGCCGGCCTCGCCGGGGCCGAAGCTCTCCGCTTCGAGAAATGTCCTGCCACGCTCCGGACGGATTCCAAGGGTCTCGAAGTACCCCGCGGACACCCGGACGACCGTCACCCGGCTCGGTGGATCTGTCTCGCCGAGATCCGCCCCCACCTCCCGGTAGGTGTAGATGCCGCCGACGTCGGCGAAGACCTCGTCCCACGTCCGGTACTCCCCGAGGACCGGGGCACGAAGGAACGTGAGCATCCCGGGGTCGTCCACATGGCTTTCGTACACCCGCACCAGACGATGGGGATCGCGGTAGGGCAGGTCCTCCAGGAGGACCGCGTTCAGCACCGTGAAGATGGCCGTATTCACGCCCACCCCCAGGGCCAGGGTGGCCACCACGATCACGACGAAGCCCGGCGTCCGGGCCAGACGCCTCACCGCCCTCCGCGCCTCTGTCCACCACTCGGTTCCCGACATCCACCACCTCCCGTGTTCGCCTCTGCGCCGTGCCGCGGCCCTGGGACCCGTTTGCGCGATCCGACGGCCCGTGGCGACCGGATCGCCAAACCTGCGGACGAGCTCCGCAGGGGATGTTCCGGTGGCCAGCCCGTCCTCGAAATGAGCCCGCAGCTCCCGCTCCACCTCTGCTCGCCCCGTCACGAGGTCGAGTCCCGCCTCGTCGAGGACCCGGGCGATCAGCCGCTCGATCTCGGCGGGCAGTCCGGGAAGGTCCGTGTCGTCCGGCATCAGCCTTCCGCGGTCTCTCCGCCGGCCACGCCCAGACGGCCCATGGCCGACACCAGGGTCGACCACTGCGATCTCTGGCCGTCGAGCCACCTTCGCCCCTCGGGCGTGATGCGGTAGTACTTGCGTTTCCGGCCTGAGGGCGCGCTCCGGTGGACGGCTTCGACGTGCCCGCGTCCCTCCAGGTTGTAGAGGAGGGGATAGACCGTGGATTGACCCAGGACCAGGAGTCCTCCGGAGTCCCGCTCCAGGGACTCCACCAGCTCGTAGCCGTACATCTCCCGGCGCTCGAGGAGGGTCAGCACGGCCAGGGGGGCCGCGCCCCTCATCCATTCGCGTTCGAGCGTCACGGTCGGTCCATCTCCGGGACGAGGTGGCGTGAGCTACGATCTTCCACAAGAAAGGGGGGAGTGCCATCCCCGGACCGTTCCGAGGTGGGACCGGGGGTGCAGGTCCGGTGGCGCTACTCCTGGGAGTCGGCTTTTTCCCGGAAGCCGATGCGGTGATAGGGGTTCACCACGCTCGTGGCCACGTTCTTGAGATGGGCGCTGACCCGTTTCAGGAAGCGCAGGTAAAGAGCGACGGTGACGGCGTGCCCGGCCCTTCCGGACAGGGCCTGGCCATGGCGCAACAGGCCGACGTCCCGCTCCACCGTCTCGGCCACGCCGGCGTGTGCTTCCATGATGGCGCGGGCCTGAGCGATATCGGACTTCTCCAACGCCGGCACGATGTCGTCGAACATCTTTCCGAGCGTCTTCTCGATTTCCACCACGTCCTCGTGCAGCTCGAGTCCGTCGAAGGCTCCTTCGACGCCGGAGGCCAGCTCGACGATGTTCTTCGTATAGTCCCCGATCCGTTCGATGTCGATGACGATGGCCGTGAGCACCAGTCCCAGATTGATGTCCGGCTTGCTGGTAACCGACATGTGGGTGACGATCTTCCGACGCACGCTTCGTTCGTACTTGTTGAGCTGGCGGTCGCGCTCGTAGATGTCGAACTCCATCGCTCCCTCGTGGTGAAGCGTGGCAACCGCCGTGTCGAACATCTCGTGGGACGTCCTCAGCATGAGGAGCGCTTCGTCGAACGCCTCCTGCAGGGGACCTTCGGATCGGAACAGGGAGATGATTTCCTTCCACATGGGTGACTGCCTTTTCGCTGCCTACAGGACGAGGTAGAGGATGGGGAGCAGGACCAGCGCGATGTATACCCCGACGACCTTGACCGCGTTGGCCCTGCCCCTCCCCGCAAACGCTCCGACCTTGGTCGCCAGCCAGATGGGGATTGCGCGCAGGGGATAGTAGATCGCGATGCCGAGTATGTTGAAGCTCAGGTGGGCGAACGCCACGACGACCGCGGGTACGCTTCCCGTGGCGAAGGACGCCAGGAGCGCTGTAACCGTCGTGCCGATATTGGCACCCAGCGTATAGGGAAAGACCTGCCTCAGGGAAAGAACCCCCGTGCCCGCCAGCGGCACGACGAGCGACGTGGTGGCCGAGCTGCTCTGAACCGCCGCCGTGGTGACGAGGCCGAGTCCGAAGCTGGTCGCGTCGTTCCGGAAGAGCACCCGGTCGAACAGGCTGGCCATCCGGTCCAGGAAGACCCCTCGCATCAGACGCATGAGCTGCTGGAGGGCAAGGAACAACAACAGCAGGCCGAGGAGGATGAGCGGAATCTCGTAGGGCAGGACCTCGGTCACCACGTCCGTCAGAGGCGCGACGATCGCCTTGAGGGGACTGGCGAGGCTCATTCCACCCACCCCGGCGAACACCTGCTGGAACAGCGTGGCCATCCGCTCCACGGGATGGAAGAAGATCTCCAGGGGCAGGATGGTGATTGCCGCGAGGACATTGAAGAAATCGTGGACCGTGGCGGCCGCAAACGCGCGCTCGAACTCCGCCGACCGGGTCACGTGCCCCATGGACACGATGGTGTTGGTGGTGGTCGTCCCGATGTTGGCTCCCATGATGATGGGCACGGCCAGCGGGATGGTGAGCGCGTCGGAGGCCACCAGCCCGACGATGATGGTCGTGGTGGTCGAGGAG
>JARRLD010000470.1:0-3135 GCA_037387345.1 Gemmatimonadota bacterium | reverse complement strand
CCTTCATATTCGGTCTACCCAGTGACCGCCCGGGAACCTTCGAGGCGACCGCAGCGGTGGCGCAACGGGCGGGGGTTGCGTTCGCCCAGTTCGTCATGCTTACCCCGTTCCCTGGTACGGTCGACTTCGTGCGCTGGGAAGAGGAGATGGCGGCGAACATGACCTACGTCGACGGGATTCCGTTGACGCGCTATTGGCTCATTCCAGCGGCGCGGCGACCGAAGGTGTACGCGGCGAAGCACACCATGTCGGCGGACGAGGTTCGGCAAGGCGCCGCCAGGGCCTGGGACCAGTTCTACAGTCTTCGACAGATCTGGCAGCGGGCTGCCTGGCTGAGCACCATGCGCGAGCGTGTCTTGTTTGTGCTCATCTCCAAGCTCTTTCGGCAGATGTATGCGAGTACCGGCGCCGCAACCGACAGCGCCCGCATGTCGCGGGCCACGCAGTGGGCGCGGTGGCTGGCCAAACCGACGCAACGCCTCTTTGCCGCGTCGCCACTTCCGGACCTCCAAGTGCCGGCCGCCGCTCCTGAACGACCGCCGGCGTTGGAGGGGACCACAGCGGTCAGGTCGCGCGGCTGACGTCTCGCCGGCCGCTGCTACCCTTGTCCATCCACGTACCTCGCCTCGACGTCCATGTCGGACACTTCGGTCGAGCCGTCGCCTGGCGATGTCCAAGGGATCGACGACGACCTCGACGCTGGCCCCTTCCTCGCGGCTGTCGGTCAGCGTTCCGTGAGAGTCAGCAGGATGTCCGCATACCAGGCGCAGTTCAGGCCCAGTGCCTCGTCAGCCACGTGATCCCGCGAACCGACATCCAGCCTGGTGGAATGCACGCCGAGTAGCTTCCACGGGAGTCCGTGCTGGCTCGCAACAGTATTTGGATCTCGCATGACAACTGGTGCACCACTTGACCCCCGATGTGTTCTGCTGTCGGTGAGGAAGCACCCTTCGCCTTGAAAACGGAGGCCGAACGACGACGCCAGTCCCGCTTGTCTTGTCACAGGAACGTGATGCAGGCTGTCGTGGAAACCGAGCGGGAATCCTACGATCAGCAGGGCCGTTCCAACCTCAACCGCATGGGATGGGGACAAGAGATGGGTCGGCGTGAAGGCGTGGTAGACCGTCCGACTGGGCAACGCGGATCGCTCGATTTCAATCACGGCGACATCGACCGCGCCCGCCGAGTCCCGACCCTGTCGCCACACGCTCCGTCCGTCGCGATAGAGCGGAATCGAAAACCCCGTGGAGGCTGCCATATTATCGGGATCCGTGTGCAATTCGACCTCTGCACGATCCGGAAAGTGGGTGCTCGGCTCGTCCACCAGGACGTGCCGACTCGTGACCAGAAACAGTCGTCCGTCACGCTCGAAGAAGAAGCTGCTCGCATTGGTCAAGGGAGTACGGCGGTCGAACGTGACGATTGGCACCGTCGTCAGGAGAAGAGACTCAATCATTGGGTTGAGCCAGGCCAGGGATCAGCGGCCGCCCTTATCCGAGCACCACTAGTACATCGTGATCCGTGCCGTCGTCGGACAAGGGTACGAGCGCGTCACGCGAAAGCAGAGTTCCGTCGAGCCTGATCTGCGATACCCCACGGCAGACCCCCTTGGGATTCTCGACGGCAATCCGGTAGAGCGTGTTGACGTGACGGTAGGTGATCTTGAAGCCCTTCCACTGCTGTGGAATGCAGGGATCGATGCGGAGGGCCGATCCGTGCTTGCGGAACCCGAGAATCCGCTCCAGGCCCGCGCGATACAGCCAGCCAGCAGCCCCGGTGTACCACGTCCATCCCCCGCGCCCGACATGGGGAGGCTGGGAGTAGACGTCGGCGGCCACCGCGTACGGCTCCACCTTGTAGCGGTGGACGGTCGCGCGCCGGCCCGCATGATGGATGGGGCTCAGCAGGTCGAAGAGCTCGACAGCCTTGTCTCCCTCGCCGAGCATCGCAAACGCTATGACCGACCACACTGCGGCGTGGGTGTACTGCCCTCCGTTTTCCCGAATGCCGGGAAGGTATCCCTTGATGTAGCCGGGGTCTCGAGGTGTGCGATCGAATGGCGGGGAGAAGAGAAGCATCAGGCGGTCGTCTCGTTGGATAAGCCGTTGCTCTACGGACTTCATGTGCCGACCCGAGCGGCGTCCCGTCGTCGAAGAACGCACGCCGGTACCACTCTCCGTCCCATGCCTCGGTGGCCAGTGACGCCTCGAGCGCCGCGGCCGCGCGTCTCCAGTTGGCGGCGCGCCTCTTTTCGCCGCGGCCATGAGCGATCCCCGCGAACGCCTGCAAGTTTGCGATGAGGAGCCAACCCAACCAGACACTTTCTCCCCGGCCCTCATGGCCGACCCGGTTCATGCCGTCGTTCCAGTCGCCCGCGCCGATCAAGGGGAGACCGTGGCTGCCGACATCGAGGCTCCGGTCCAGCGCACGCGCGCAGTGTTCATATACCGTGGCCCGGTCTTCCGACGCCGTCGGCTCGAAGTACATCTCTTGCTGGCCCTCCGTCAGGATCGGTCCCTCGATCCAGGGAACTTCTTCATCGAGCACCCCCCCGTCCCCGGTCGTCAGACGATAGTGGAGCACGGCATACGGGAGCCAGAGGCGATCGTCGGAGATACGCGTCCGCACTCCACGGCCCGTTGGGGGATGCCACCAGTGCTGGACGTCCCCTTCCCGGAACTGTCGCGCAGCCGCTCGCACGATGTGCTCGCGCGCGAGGCCAGGCCTCGCCACCGTCAAGGCCAGAACGTCCTGGAGCTGATCGCGGAACCCATACGCCCCCCCGGACTGGTAGAACGCAGAGCGGGCCCAGATCCGACAGGAGAGCGTTTGATAGAGGAGCCAGCGGTTGAGCAAGAGGTTCATCGAGGGATCGGGTGTCTCGACCTGGACCGTGCCCAAGATCTGGTCCCAATGCTTCTGCACGTCGTGGAGCACGGCATCGCCCTTCAGCTCGCGGTAGCGTTCGACCAGGGATCGCGCCTCCTCGGAGTCGGTCCCCTGGCCCAGCAAGAACACCACCTCGGTGCGGGCTCCGGGCTCGAGCTCCACGCGCGTTTGGAGCGCGGCACAGGGGTCTATCCCCGCGCCGGTCCTACCCGAGAGTTCGCCCCCTCGTGCCAGTGCAGCGGGATC
>JARRLD010000469.1:0-4281 GCA_037387345.1 Gemmatimonadota bacterium | reverse complement strand
CAGTCGGAGGATGCCTCCGCTCTGGATCCCCGCCGGGATGGAGACCCGGGCCTTGCCCTCGATGGTCGGGACTTCCACTTCGTCTCCCAGGGCCGCCTGACCGAACGTGATGGGCAGCTCATGGACGAGATCCACTCCATCCCGGATGAAGCGAGGGTCCTCCTGAACCTCGAGGAGCACCACGAGGTCTCCCCGCGGACCGCCCCTGGGGCCGACACTGCCCTGTCCCCGAAGCGTGAGGAAGTTCTCCGAGGTCACCCCCGGGGGGACCTCCACCTCGATCTCCCGCTCCTGTCGGTTCCTGCCCTCACCCCGGCAGCGGGCACACGGGCGATCGATCACCTGGCCCTCCCCCCCGCAGCTGCGGCAGGGTTGGACGCTCACGAACTGGCCGAACACGGACCGCTGGACATGCCGCTCCTCCCCTGCGCCGCCACATACGCTGCACACCGACGGGCTCGTGCCGGGCTCCGCCCCGGTGCCGCCACATTCGTCGCACGTGTCCAGGAGCGATACCCGGAGCTTCCTCTTCACTCCGTGGGCGACGTCCTGCAGCGTGAGCGGGAGGCGGAGACGGACGGTCTGGCCCTTGCGGCTGGCTCCGCCCGGGCCCCGACCTCCTCGACCGCCAAAGAGATCTTCGATCCCAGAGAAGCCACCGAAGTCCCTCATGAAGATCTCGATGGCGTCGGCGAAGTCGAACCCTCCGAACCCACCCGGACCGGGACGTCCCCGGAACCCCTGCTCCCCGTACCGGTCGTAGGTCGCTCGCTTCTCGGGATCACGGAGCACCTCGTATGCCTCCGTGACCTCCTTGAAGCGCTCCTCGGCCTCCTTCGACCCCTCGTTCTTGTCGGGGTGGTGCTTCAGCGCGAGCCTTCGATACGCTTTCTTGATCTCTTCGGTGCCCGCATTGCGCGAGACCCCGAGCCGCTCGTAGTAGTCGGCCATCTTCCGGGCAGTCGTGAGCTTCAGGTCTCGAGAATCCTCGTCACCAGCGTCGACGTGTAGTCGACGATCGAGACGACCTTCTCGTAGGGCATCCGCGTGGGACCGATGACACCGATCACGCCCTTGAGGCTTCCCACCCGGTATTCGGCGGTGACGAGCGTGAAGTCGGAGAGCGCCTGGTCATCGTTTTCCTCGCCGATGGTGATCCTCAGCTGGCCGCCGTGCTCGCGGCTACCCACGGCCTGCGCCAGAAGGTCCCTCCGCTCCGTCAGCTCGATGAGGCTCTTCAGGCTCTCTCCGCTCTCGAACTCCGGCTGCGCGGCCAGGACGCTCGTGCTTCCCAGGTGGAGGCGCGTCGCATCGAGGTCCTGTAGGCTGAAGAGCTCCGCGCCGGCCTGAACGAAGATGTTGAGGAGCCCGGACGCCTCGGCATCTCCGGCATGGACGTCCCGCAGACGCTGGGGGAGCGTGCGCCGGATCTCGTCCATCGACAGGCCCGCGAGGCGCTCGTTGAGCGCCAGCGTCAGCGTGATGAGCGTCTCCGGAGGCACCTCCACCGGGAGATCGACGTAGACGGTGCGCACCACACCCCCCCGAATGGTCGCCACCAGCAGCACTTTGGCCGTCGAGACCTGGATGAGCTCCAGACGCTCCAGGATCGCCACCTCCAGGTGCGGGGCCACCGCGACGCCCAGCTCGTTGGAGATCAGGCTCAGCGCCCGAGCCGTCTGTCGGACGAGGCGCTCGACGGCGGATGGACCGGCGGCGTCGAGCTCCCTGGCCAGCGTCTGCCGTTCTTCCCTGGACAGCGTGAACGGAGCCATCAGCCGGTCCACGAAGAAGCGGTACGCCAGGTCGGTGGGGACGCGGCCGGCGGAGGTATGGGGGTGCAGAAGGTACCCCTTCTCCTCCAGATCGCTCATCGTATTGCGCACGGTCGCAGGCGAAACGCCCAGGTCGTAGGTCCGAGACACGGTGCGGCTTCCCGCCGGCTCCGCCGTCTCCACGTACGTGCGCACCACGGCCTCGAGAACCTGTCGTTCCCGCTCCGTGAGCTCGCCGCCCACGAACAATGGCTGTTCCAATCGCTCCATAGCTCGAAGATCGAGAAGGTGGCTCCAAAGCTCAACCCGAAGAGGCGTCGTCCAACTCCACCGCCAGCCGATCCAACAGCAGCCATCCGCCGGGCGTGAGGCAGACACCGTCACCCGTGGTGCGAGCCAGGCCCCGGTCGACCCAGCCCTGCACGAGCTGCCGGGCCGGTCTCCCGAGACCCCCGGTCACCACGCCCTCCTTGACACCCCCGTTCCAGTAGACGGAATTGTGCCTCGACTGCATCCCGGGACGCGAGAAGTTGGACACCTCGTACTGTTCGTAGCCCTCGGCCGCCAGGCACTCTGCCGCCGTCAGGTACTCCTCTCGATACCGTTCGTCGTCCACCGGAGCCTCTCGACCCTCACGGACGGCTCGTCCCAGTGGCGTGCCTTCTTCCACGCCGAGGCCGTAGAGAGACACATGGGGCACGTCCAGAGCCAGCGTCGCATCCAGGTCGCTCCGCCAGTCGCGGCCCAGGTGCCCCGGCAGCCCGAAGATCAGATCCACGGAAAGGTTGGCGATCCCCGCCCGACGGGCGGCATCCACCGAAGCCCGGGCTCCGTCGGGGCCATGGAGCCGACCCATCCAGCGGAGGGAGGGCCCGTGAAAGCTCTGTACGCCGATGCTGAGGCGGTTGACGCCGGCGACTCTCCATGCCTTCGCGAGCGCGGACGTCAGACTCTCCGGGTTCGCCTCGGCAGTCCACTCCAGGGACGGGTCGCTCAGCCGCTGTGCACCGAGCAGCCGCTTCAGCTTTTCCATGACGTCGGGGCCGAGAAGAGACGGCGTACCGCCCCCGACGTAGAGTGTGGACAGCGGTTCATCGAGCGAGAACAGACCGTCACGCGCCACGGCATCAAGCTCTCCTGCGAGGGCGGACAACCACCCGCCCAGGTCACCCACCCGGCGGACCTGGACCGCAAAGTCACAGTAGAAGCAACGCCGAGCGCAGAAGGGAGCGTGCACGTACACGGAGCGAGCGACCGTGGGCGTCAAGGATCCCCCTCACCCGGCCTTGCCGAAGCGCATCCCGGGAGACCGCTCCACCCAGCCTCGGAGCTCGAGCTCGGCCAGCACCGCCAGCACACGTTGGACGTTCACACCCGCCGTCCGGGCCAGGTCGTCCGCCGACCGGGGACCGTCTTCGAGCAAGGTCAGGATTCTGGCCTGCTCGGGATTCGACGGTGGGCCCCGAACGTCATGTTCCTGTGGCCCGACGACCTCCGCGAGGAACTCGTCCAGGGAGACCAGGGCCCTGGCTCCGTCGCGCAGCAGCCGGTTGCTCCCGAGACAGGGCGCCTCGTCGAAGGGCCCCGGGACCGCCCACACGTCCAGTCCCAGGTCCAGCGCATGTTCGACCGTGATGAGCGCACCGCTCCTGGGTCCGGCCTCGACCACCACCAGGCAGGAGCAGAGCGCCGCGATGATCCGATTCCGACGCGGAAAGTGGTGCGGGGCCGGAGGCGTTCCGGGGGGGAACTCGCTCACGACGAGTCCCTCGTCCAGAATCCGCTTGAAGAGCGTCGAGTGAGCCCGGGGATAGCTGCGGTCCGCACCCCGGCCCAGGACCGCCACCGTCGGACCAGGTCCCTCCAGAGCGCCTCGATGGGCTGCCCCGTCCACCCCGAGGGCCAGTCCGCTCACCACGGGCGTTCCGGCGCGGGCCAGGGCCGAACCCAACCTTCGAGCGACCGCCCGCGCGCGGGTGGTCGCCTTGCGCGAGCCGACGATGGCGACACCGGGCGTGCCCAGGAGCTCCATGCGGCCGCGCAAGAACAGGACCCCGGGCGGGTGGGTCAGTCGATGGAGCCGCTGCGGATACGCGGCGTCTCCCGGTACCACGGTCTCCATTCCCAGTCGGCGGGCCCAATCCAGGGACCGTCGGGCACGCAGCCAGGAGGAAGGGTCCCGGGCGGCCTTCGCCGCCTCGATCCCCACAGGCCGGGGAAGCGCCCGGAGGCCCATGCGCAGGGCGGCCCGGGCGGACCCGTGCCGCTCCAGGAGACGCCTCTGGGTGGCGGGCCCCACACCCGGAAGGGCGTCGAGGACCAGGCGGGCCTCGACCTCGCGGGTGCGGTCGTCCCCATCCCGACGGGTCAGGGTGTCCACGGCCCGTCGTCGCCGTCCTCCGGGACCGCCTCTTCCTCGACGTCCCTGCTCTTGTCCCAGAGGGCCTCGATGAGCCGGGGGAGCCCTGTCCGCGCCACCGAGGAAATCGCGAAGACACCCCAGGCG
>JARRLD010000468.1:2312-4727 GCA_037387345.1 Gemmatimonadota bacterium | reverse complement strand
CCACCATGTCGTACACGCCGAGCGTGGTCATGGCCCGGTTGAGCCCCACCGGTCGGGGGCCGGAGCCTCCCAGGTTGCTTCTCGGAACGATGAGGTAGCTGTTCTCGCGGTAGTGGCGCCGGGCGCGCGACCAATGGGTCGTCGTCGGCAGTTGTCCGCCGGCCCAGCGGGCGTACGCCGCGGCCTCGTACCAGCTCACCCCACCCACGGGATAGTCTCCCTCGCCGTCCGGATACGTGCCGAGTCGCCAGGTGGAGGGGCCGGGGCGCCCGGTCTGATCGACGAAGAGGCCCGTAGCGTCCTCGAACAGCAACTCCTCGCCATCCTTCAGAAACGGCTCTTCCCAGTAGTCCGGCTTCCGGTATCCGCCAGCGGCCACGAACGCTGCGAAGGCTCGGTTGGTCACCTCGTAACGATCCATGAAGTAGTCGCCGAACGCATGCCCGCTGGCCGTGAACCGCGGGATCCTCACCATCCCCTCCGGCAGGGAGTCTTCGGGGGTGAGGCGTACAGGATCGAGTGGCGGAACGTTCCGGTACTCCACCCCCAGGATCGCGGTTTCGAGGACCTCCACATCGCGGTATCCGTCGAGCTCGAAGCGAAGCTGCACAGGATTGTCTTCCATGTAGGCGAGGGCCGTCGCGACGCCAGGGAAACGCACGGCCTCCAGCGGTGTCTCTCCCAGGTATTCCCACGCGTTGTGAGCGTCGTCCATCGGCCGCCGAGAGACCCGGGCGCCGGGCGGATCGGACCGGATCGGTACCGTGAAGGAGAAGCGCGGCCATAGCCGGGCGAGGGTGGTGTCAGCCGGCCTGACTTCCTCGACCTCCCGGGCGAGCGCCAGGGCTTCGGCGTAGCTGCCATCTTCAGCGAGCTGCTCGATGGCCGTCAGTTGCCGGGCGATCCATAGCTCTCGTTCGTTGGCCGCCTGGACCCGGTAGATCGCGAACATCGCGCCCACGATCACGGCCGCCATTGCCGCTGCACCGACAACGGTCCGACGCCGCCCCGAGCGCTCCGGACCAGCTTCGGGAAGAGTTGCCGCCAGCGCTGCCCCGAGCTCTTCCGCCGTGCTGAAGCGGTCATCCCTCTCCACGGACATGGCCCGTGCGACCAACGCATGCAGCGCCGGCGACGCATCCGGGCGGAGGTCGGCGAGCGGTCGGACCGAGCCCATCACCTTGTTCGTTGCGACGGCCTTCAAAGACCCCGAGAAGGGCGGCGCGCCTGCCAACATCTCGTAAAGCACGCAGCCCAGGGAGTAGATGTCGGTGCGCTCGTCGAGGTCCCGTTCCCCGGAAGCCTGCTCGGGGCTCATGTACGCCGGACTACCGACGGAGACCCCGGTCTCGGTAATGCGCCCCTCAGCCGACTCGTCGAGGGCTCCCGCGATCCCGAAGTCCGCCACCACGGCGTGTCCGTCGCTCAACAGCACGTTGCCGGGTTTTACGTCTCGGTGAATGACTCGCCGCTCGTGGGCATACTGGAGCGCGCCGGCCACCTCTCGCCCGATCCGAACGACCTCGTCGACGGGAAGGGCACCCTCCCGCCTGATCCTGTCCTCGAGACTCTGCCCCTCCACGAAGGGCATGACGTACCAGGGGAGCCCTTCCACCTTTCCCGAGTCGATCAGGGTGAGGATATGGGGATGCTCGAGACTGGCGAGGACCTCGATCTCCCTCAGGAACCGTGCGGTTCCCACGGCGGCTGCGAGAGCCGGCCTGAGCACTTTGATGGCCACCTGGCGCTTGTGCCTCAGGTCCTCGGCGAGCCAGACCACGGCCATCCCCCCGCCCGGAAGCTCGTCGGTAATCCGGTATCGGTGAGCGAGGGCGACCTTTACACGGTCGAGATCGGCGTCCGGCATTCGGTCTCTTCCTCGGCCCTGCGAGCCAGGCGGTCCCCGGAAGGAGCGCATGGCTCGAGAAAGAGCGGGGAGGTACGTCGGGCAGAGCCCCCACGCGTTCCGCCACAACGTACGGGGCGGCTTGTCGAAGGAGCAAGAAGGACAGGAGGCTCCAGGGGCGGGTCGGCGTCGGCCCCCAGTGCTGCCAGACTCCGAGGCCACGCCTCCTCAGCGCCCGCGCGAGTGCTTCCTCCTTCTTCGCCGCCTCGGCGTACGACATCGGGTTGAGCTTCTCATAAAGCTCCGGCAGAAGCCGAATCCCGAATTCCCGCACGAACCGTCGAACCCGCCCCCACAAGCCCCCATCCCTCTCGCCCGCCCGCGTCGGCCCCGTCTCCCCTGCTCTGCCTCGTAACCCCGTGCCCCGTCCCACCTCGCTTCCTGCCACGAAAGGCCCTTTGAACTTCCTAGCTGTAGCAGGTAGGACGGCTCGGCCAAGAGGCCGATCAGGAGCGCGAGGTGGATCAATCGGTGGACTTGCATCCTGGTCGCTCCGGAGACGACGTCGG
>JARRLD010000468.1:0-2247 GCA_037387345.1 Gemmatimonadota bacterium | reverse complement strand
CCCGCCCACCTCCCAGGACTGCCCTGCCTCCGGCTCTCGGCTACTTCACCCCCACCTTGGCGACCACCTCGGCGTGTCGGGGATCGCCGTGCAGCGGTGCGTAGCCGGGATCCAGGTGGATGTAGATGAGGCCGGCGGAGCGTGCCGCGAGGGCGGCGTCCAGGGAGGCGAACGCGCGGTCGAGGTCGCCCACGGCCGCGTACCCCATCGCGAGCACCTCGGCACGGATGTATTGCTCCTCCGCTTGGCGCTCCAGGCGCTCGAGGATAGCCTGGGCCTCCTCGACCTCCCCCATCGCCGCCAGGGCCCTCACGATGAACGCGTCGTAGGACCGGACCGCGGCCTGGAGGGACTGACCGCGCTGATACCAGGTGAGGGCGTCCTCGGCCTTGCCCAGGCCGAGATAGGCGGTGCCGATGTTGAGGTAGGCCTGCACGTAGTTCGGATCGATCTCGAGCGTCTTGTGGCTCTGAGCGATCGCGGCCTGGTTGTCGCCCGTGTAGAGGAGGAAGCGACCCAGCCAACGGCCGAAGTGGGGCGAGAGCGGGTCGAGCACCAGCGCCTGACGCATCTCGTCGATGGCCTCGTCGAGCAATCCCACCGCCGGCAAGGTGCTGCCGAACACGAAATGGGCCTCGGCCGAGTTGGGATTGATCTTCACGGCCTTGCGGAGCTCCCGCTCGGCACCGGGGAAGTCCCACTCGTACCAGCACAGGACCTTGCCGAGCGCGGTGAACGCTTCGGCGAGGGAGGGGTCGAGGTCGAGCGCCTTGGTGGCGGCCGCCTTCGCGTTGGGATACGCCTCGTCCGGCACCACCCAGTCGTCCGCGAGCATCGACCAGCAGTCAGCGATCCCGGCATAGGCCCGTGCGTAGCCCGGGTCCTCCTCGAGGGCGTGTCCGAAGTGCTCGATGCCCCGGTGCAGGTCACCGTCCGTGAACTTGTTGTAGAAGAAGCGGCCCTTCAGGTAGAGGTTGTAGGCCTCGAGATTCTTGGTCGTGGGCACGACCAGGGGCTGCTGCTTGTCTCCCACCAGCTTGAGCTTGAGAGCATCGACGATCGCGCGCGAGATCTCGTCCTGGATGGCGAAGACGTCCTCGAGCTGGCGGTCGTAGGTCTCCGTCCAGAGGTTGTAGCCGTTGCGCACGTCGGTGAGCTGGGTCGTGATACGGATGCGGTTGCCCACCTTGCGGACACTGCCTTCCAGAACGCTGCCGACGCCGAGCTGCTCGCCGATCTTGCGGACGTCGACGTCCTTCCCCTTGAAGGCGAAACTCGAGGTTCGCGACGCGACCTGGATGCCCGGGACCTTGCCGAGCACGTTGATGATCTCCTCGGTCATCCCGTCGCTGAAGTACTCGTTCTCCGGGTCCGCGCTGCGGTTGGCCAGAGGCAGCACCGCGACCGACTTCTTGTCCAGCTCGCTCTTGCTCACGGGTGGCACACCGTGCGGTGTGCTCACGGGCCCGCCCTGCGACATGCGTACCGCAGCCGCGAACTCCGCCGCGGTCGGGTATCGGTCAACTGGTGTCCGCGCAAGCGCCCGGGTGACGGCTTCGTCCAGCGCTTCGGGGACGTCCCGCATCGCCCGCACTTGGGGGATCGGGGCGAAGAATCGCTTGGTGATGACCGCCTGAGCCGTGGGTCCGGTGAAGGGGGGCTCGCCGGCCAGCATCTCGTACAGCATGCACCCCAAGCTGTAGAGGTCGCTGCGCCCGTCGATCTCGTGCTCCGCCGAGGCCTGCTCCGGGCTCATGTACGCTGGCGTGCCGAGCGCGAGACCCGTCTGTGTGATCGAGCCTCCGGACTCGCTCAGCGCCTTCCCGATCCCGAAGTCCGCGACCAGTGCCGACCCTTCGTGAAGAAGGATGTTCTCGGGCTTGATATCGCGGTGGACCACCCCGTGTCGATGGGCGTAGTCCAAGGCGGAGGCGACCTCCTGTGTCACCCTCAGGGCCTCGTCCACCTGAAACTGGCGCTCGCGCATGAGCCGCTCCCGGAGTGACTGACCCTCCATGTTGGGCATCACGTAGAAGAGGAAGCCGTCGGCCTCGCCGGAGTCGTAGAGGGGCAGGATGTGGGGGTGGGTGAGCCCGGCGGCGATCTTGATCTCACGGAGAAAGCGCTCTCCGCTGATCTCCGTGGAAAGCTCGGGCTTGAGGACCTTGAGGGCGACCAGGCGATCGTGGCGCTCGTCGGTGGCGAGGTACACAACCGCCATCCCACCCTCCCCGAGCGGGCGGTCGA
>JARRLD010000467.1:0-5034 GCA_037387345.1 Gemmatimonadota bacterium | reverse complement strand
CTCCGGGTCCACGCCACGATGGCACCGCAGAGGGTGTTGCCGAACTCTCCGGGCATATCCGCCCCGCTATAGATCTCCACTGCCTCCAGGTCCTCCGGTCTCAGAAACGAGTCGATGTCCACCGTGGACCCCACCTGGGCGCCGTCCAGCCAGAGGGTCGGCGTGCATCCGCCACGGAAGTACACCCGGTTTCCGAACGTGCCGGTGGGAACGAGGCGGATCCCCGGAACCGTCCGGAGGAGGTCGGTGAATTCCTGGGGGTTCCTGCTCTCGATGTCCTCCCGGGCGAAGAACGTTCCCGTCGAGGCCAGACGCCGCCGGTCGAAGCCCGCCAGGGGACCCATGGGCCGGCGTCTCACCTCGACCACCACCGGCTCGAGAGGAATCGGCGACACCGAAAGGGGAAGGGTGACCTCCAGGTCCGACGAGGCCCGGACCTCGAGGGTATCCAGCAGCTCGGTATAGCCCAGGAGGGTGGCGGCAATCTCGTACCGACCGGGAGGGACTCCGACGAAGAAGAACGTCCCCTCGGGCCCGGCGATCTGGGTCTCGAAAAAGGACCGGCCCTCGACGGCGGACCCGAGCGTCACGCGCGCGCCTTCGAGCGGGGCCCTCGTCTCGTGCTCCACGACCCAGCCGCTCACCGTGGGCGTTGCGCCACCTTCCTGGCTCCAGAGCTCGTTCCCGGACACCCCGTCAGCCACCAGGATGGCGGACAGCGCCCAAAACGCCCTGGGGGGGTTGATGATCACTCGGAATCCCCGGCTCTCTGGCTCATGCACTCCATCCGGCGGGTAACCCCCGAACCGCTACCCACGATGCGACCATGTATGCCTCTGTAGGGTGTACGCGCAAGAAAGCATGACGTGTCAGCCGCGAAACCCGCGCTCCGCTGCGGCGTACTCGGGTCACGACCCGAAAGGAATCTCGGTCGGCGGACCAACATGCCGTGCGCCCGCCGTGTCATGCCAATACAACCTGCCCTCAGTCACGGAGGACCCCATGCGCACCACTGCCCTGTGTGCCGCGGTCGTGCTGCTGCTCCTGCCGGCAGCTCCCGCGTCCGCCCAGGACCCCCTGGATGACCCTGATCTGAACGAGTGGACGGTCCCATGGGAAGGCGCGCGTCCGCGCGATCCCATGGTCGCGCCCGATGGACGCGTCTGGTTCTGTGGTCAGGGGCGCTCCCCCTACATCGGGGTCCTGGATCCCACGTCCGGCGAGTTCGAGCAGTACGACACCGAAGGCTCCATCCCCCACAACCTGATCATCGACCCCGAGGGTATGGTGTGGTACGCCGGCAACGCCGGCGAGAACAACCGGCACATCGGCAGGCTGGACCCCGCCAACGGCCACATCGAGCGGTACGTGATGCCCGACGAGCGGGCGGCGGATCCCCACACGCTGGTCTGGGACTCCCAGGGTGACATCTGGTTCACCGTGCAGCAGGGGAACTTCATCGGCAAGCTGTGGACCGAAACCGGCGAGGTTCGGGTCGTCGAGTCCATCCAGGGGGCGCCGGGCCGCCGAGGAGCGTCCAGCAGCCGACCCTACGGGATCGTGGTCGACTCACGAGACCGACCCTGGGTGGCACTCTTCAATACCAATCACATCGCCACGGTAGACCCGGAGACTCTCGAGCTGAGCACCATCGAGCTTCCGGAAAACGCGCTGCCCCGGCGCATCGCCGTCACCTCCGACGACATCCTCTGGTACGGAGACTGGACCCGCGGCACCCTGGGCCGCCTGGATCCCGCGACCGGCGAGGTCACGGAGTTCCCGCTGCCGAGCGCGGAGGAGGCGCGCCCCTACGCCATGGTCGCGGACGACTCGGACCGTATCTGGCTCGTCGAGACCGGCGTCCGACCCAACAACCTCATCGGCTTCGACCCCCTGACCGGCGAGTTCTTCTCCAATACCCAGCCGGAGAGCGGTGGCGGGACCATCCGGAACATGTACTTCGACGCCGAGACGAACGCCATCTGGTTCGGCACGGACACGGGCACGGTGGGAGTCGCCAAGCTGCCTCCCCGGAGACGCGCGATCTCCTGATGTCGGGACGCCCCGGACCCCGGCCGACGCGGGTCAGGCCCGCCCTGGCCGCCTGTGCCGCCGCCCTCGCGCTCCCGGGGGCGGCGCGTCGAGTGTCACACGGGGGACGCGCTGAACGCCTTCGGCGGAAGCGTGCATATCGAGGGCCTCCCGAAGCGGTACACGCCGGGGACGACCTACACCGTGACGGTGGTCCTGAGGGCGGAAGAGACGGCCATCGCGGGCTTCGAGCTGGCCGCCCGTTTCCGCGCGGGGGGGAAGCCGGCGGGGAGCCTCCGAACCATCGACCCCCGCGTGTCGGTGACCCTCGATGACCACGGTTTGGCCTATGCGCACCAGACGGAAGCCGGTGCGGTTGTGTCGGATCCCTCGGGATCCTCGTGGCCGCTGGTGTGGATCGCTCCCGGCGAAGGAGGCGACGTGGTCTTCCACGTGGCCGCCAACTCCGGGAACGGAGACAACTCACCCCTCGGCGACCTCATCTACGCTGCGGAGGTGAGGGTCGAAGGGATCCCACGGTCATGACGTCGTTCGTCGACCGCCTCATCTTCGTGCCACCTTCTCCCACCTACGGGGAGGAGATGGAAGGGCTGGTACGCTTCCGGGCGTCTGACGGCGAACCTGTGGCGGGCCTGCTCGCCCCGGTCGACGGAGCCCCGCTGGCCGTCCTTTTCCTGCATGGCAACGCCGAGGACGTGGGCCAGCTGGGGGCGTTCCTCTCCACGTATTCGACCCTCGGGGTCAGTGTCCTCGGGATCGACTACCCGGGCTACGGGCTCAGCCGTGGCCAGCCGTCGGAGCGGGCCACCTACGCCGCCGCCGAGGCGGGCCTGGGCTTTCTCCGGGGTCGGGGACATCCGCCGGAACGGATGGTGCTCCACGGGCGATCGCTCGGGGGATCGGTGGCAACCGAGCTCGCGACCCGCCACCGGGTCGCCGGGCTGATCCTGGAGAGCACGTTCACCTCCGCGTTCCGGGTGATGCTCCCGTTCGACCACCTCCCTGGAGACAGGTTCACCACGCTGGCCAAGATCCCCCGGGTGGAGGCGCCGGTCCTGGTCATCCACGGCACCCGCGACGAGGTGGTTTCCCAGGACCACGGCCACAGGCTGCTGGAGGCCCTGCCACCCTCGCAGCGGCGCTCCTGGTGGGTGGAGGGCGCGGGCCACAACGACCTGGCGGCCGTAGCGGGAAGAGCATACTGGCACAAGCTCGCCGAGTTCCTGGTTTCGCTGCCTGCGGTGGCACGCCCCTAGGGGCCGAGTGCGGTCACCGACGTGCTCTCGGGATCGGTCGCCTTTGGCTCAGCCTCTGAGGCCATCCACGGACGTGGCCGCCACCTGTGTCGCCCACGCAGGCGCCCGGTCCCGGGCCGGGTGGTTCGTCAGGTTCACCGGATCGGATCCTTCGGCCTCGACGAGATCGATCTCGGAGTTGTCGTCCCGCCTGCACGAGAACGCGATGCTCGTCCCGTCGGGCGACCACACGGGTTGGTGGTCGTAGGCAGGATGGGTGGTGAGGCGCACCAGACCGGAACCGTCGGCCCCCACGACATAGACGTCACTATTACCGTCTCGGGCGGCCGTGAAGGCGATTCTCGTCCCGTCCGGAGACCAGGCGGCGTCCATGACGCGGTAATCGGCCATGCTAACCAGACCCGAGCCGCTCACATCGACGACCTCGAGGTGCTCATCAACCCCTCTCCTCGCCCGGGCGGTGAACAAGATTCTCGTTCCGTCGGGTGACCAGGCCGGGTCCGCCGCGTCGTAGTCGGTCAGGGCGACCAGGTTCGAACCGTCGGCGTTGATGACGTGGAGATCCTCATAGCCCGGTCCCGGAGCCTGCGAGGTGAACGCGAGCCTCGTCCCGTCGGGCGACCAGGTGGCACCATATCCCTCGGCCAGCTCGACGGGATCGCCGCCGTCCACATCTGTGATCCAGACGGTTGTTGACCCCTCTTCTCCGAACCACCCGCCGTCCCCCGCTTTGGTGTAGGCGAGCCTGGTTCCGTCGGGTGACCACTCGAATTCCCTGACCGACGGTTGGTCGTTTCCTCCCTGAAGAGCGCGAGGATGCTCATGAAAACGAGGTCTCGCGGAACGTAGTCGCACTCGATATCGAAGTCTGTCGACGCGGTGCCTCCATCCGCAACCGCAACCACCCTTGGGTTGGCTCCGAGAACGGTGCAGTTGTCTGCCACGTCCCTGACGTCAATGAGGTAATCACCGGGTTCCAGCGACACTTCGTCCGCCGCTGATATCCCCAGGGGGAGCTGCTCCCGGCCGTTCAGCCAAACGACATAGCCGTCGGCATCGAGTGAGGACCCGCTGGTGCGGATCTCGACCGCCATGACACCCCCGGTCGGGGCGGCGAGTGACCAATCGCAGGCTGCCGTCGTCAACGGGAGCAGGAGCGGCAGAACCCTCTTCGCATGGATGGGTCGCAAGATTGGCATGGTCTTCCTCCTTGTGCATCCCGACGGAGGCAAGAGCTCTCGATGAGCTCCCTTCGCCGGAGGACCACCTCGAGCGAGGGCCCCACGGCGCCGGAGCCTCCACGGGCTCTCTCAGGATGAGCCGGAGTCCGAAACGACCGCCACCCAGGACGCCGCCCGGTCGCGGGCCGGATGGTTCGTCAGGTTGATGGGATCGGATCCCTCGGCGTCGATGAGGTAGATCTCCGCGTTGCCGTCCCTCTCGCTCGTGAACGCGATGCTCGCCCCGTCGGGCGACCATACGGGTTGGTCGTCCCAGGCAGGATGGGTAGTGAGGCGGATCGGACCCGTGCCGTCAGCCCCCACGACGTAGACGTCACGATTGCCGTCCCGGTTGGCCGTGAAGGCGATTCTCGTCCCGTCCGGTGACCAGGCCGCGTCAGAGACGCCGTGGTCAGTCAGGGTAACCAGACCCGAGCCGTCAACCTTGACGACCCGAAGCTCCTCATGACCCCCTCCCGGGGCCCAGGCCGTGAACAGGATTCTCG
>JARRLD010000466.1:2570-3387 GCA_037387345.1 Gemmatimonadota bacterium | reverse complement strand
GATCCCTCGACGGCCCTATGCCGCGGATATGATGCGAGTCCAGGAGCTCCGGGGGGATTGATCCGGATCGACGACTACCGGCCGGTGGGCAACGTCCTGATTCCCCGTCGAAATGCCACGACGGACACCTTGCCGAACGGTAGTGTGCGCCTCCACGAACGCCTGTTCGGGGAGTTCGAGCTCAACCCCAGGCTCTCCGGGGATTTCTTCACTCCTCATGCGGCGCCCCCGCACGGCCCTCGGGATCCGGATACACGCCGCTGATCGGGGAGGGTGCCTGCGAATCGTCTGAGGGTTGAGGGTGGACGGAGAGCCGCTCCGATGCACCCGATCGCACCCGCTCGCGCCCCGCCCGAGGCCACCCTATGTTGACCGCATTCGATAATCGTTCTACGCGGAGCGGGGCATGGGCGAGGTCGGACTCACCCGGACCCTGGAGCGCTCGGTCTCCAGGCGCACCTTCATCAAGGGCGTGATCGCGGCGGGAGCCGTATCCTCATCGGCCGGCTACCTGCTGCGGGGCTCGACCGGGCTTCTGGGAGCGACATCCCTGCAGGGCACGGCAGAGCGGCTCATCACATTGAGCGTGAACGGCCAGCAGCGCCGTGTGGACGTCTTGCCCAACGAGACGTTGGCGATGACGCTCCGCTACAAGCTGGGCCTGACGGGGACCAAGCTCGGGTGCGACCGGGCGGAGTGCGGGGCGTGCACCGTGCTCGTGGACGGCGTCACCCAGTATTCCTGCTCCACGCTGACCCATCAGATCCGAGGCCGTGCGGTCACTACGGTCGAGGGATTGGCGGATCCGCGCACGGAC
>JARRLD010000466.1:0-2536 GCA_037387345.1 Gemmatimonadota bacterium | reverse complement strand
ATCCGCGCACGGACGAGCTCCATCCGGTGCAGCAGGCGGTGCTGGACGAGGGCGGGTTCCAGTGCGCCTTCTGCGCCCCGGGCTTCATCATGAGCATGGTGGCCCTGGTGGACGCCCATCCCGATCCGACACGGGAGGAGGCGGCCCATGCCCTCTCCGGCAACCTCTGCCGGTGCGGTGACTACGACAAGATCCTGAACTGCGCGATGCGGGCTGCCGAGCTCGCCCGCCGCGTCTAGCTGGCCGACCGGGAGGCGAGGATGGCCGAGAAGCTCATCGGGAAGGACATCGTTCCGCCGGATCTCGTCGCCAAGATCACCGGCCGAGCCAGGTACGCGGAGGACTTTCGGGCCGAGGGCATGGTCTTCGCCAAGATGCTCCTCAGCCCCATGCCCCACGCCCGCGTCCGCGGCATCGACACCCGCCGGGCAGAGGGGATGGAGGGAGTGGTGGGGATCCTGCTGCCCGACGACGTGCCTCAGCCCGATCCTCCGTCGGAGCCGGTGCTGGCCAGGGAGCCGGTGTTTGAGGGACAGCCCGTCCTCGCGGTGGCTGCGGTCACGGAGCAGATCGCGGCCGACGCCATCGAGCAGATCCACGTGGACTTCGAACCCCTCCCGTTCGTCCTCGACCCTCTCGAGAGCCTGCGGCCGGGTGGACCGAACGCCCACAGGCAGGGCAACGTGCGCATCCGGGGTGAGGACGGCACCCAATGGAGGACGCACAAGTGGACGGAAGCGGACTTCGTCGCCGCAGAGGCGGAAGGCCGACTGCCCATGGGTGAGCCCGCGGTGGAATGGTCGCGGGGTGATGTGGACGCGGCCTTCGGCGAGGCGGAGGTCATCGTCGAGGAGACCATCGTCCACCAGTCTCTCACGCACCATCCGCTGGAGCCCCGCACATCCATGGCCTACTGGCAGAATGGGAAGCTCCACGCGTTCACCTCCACGCAAAGCGTCGCCCGGACGAAAGGCACGCTGGCGCGTGCCCTGGACATGGACCCCGAGGACATCGTCTTCGTGGCCGAGTACTGCGGCGGCGGCTTCGGCAGCAAGATCTCGGGGAGCACGCTCATGCAGCTGCCGGCCATCTTCTCCCGGAAGATCAACAGGCCGGTCATGCTCCGGATCACCCGGTACGAGGAGAACTACATCGGCCGGGCTCGGCCGGGCTTCCAGGGCTGGGTGAAGATGGGCTTTCGGGCCGACGGCAAGGTCACGGCCCTGGATCTCTACCTGGTGGAGGAGGGTGGCGCCTACGGATCCGGGGACAACGGCACCGCCGGCATGGTGGCGGATCTCACGTACCAGCCCCACAACATCCGTGTCCGGGCCGTGTCGGTGTTCACGAACACGCCGCCCAAGTCGGCTCAGCGTGGGCCCGGCGGCGCCCAGATCATCTCCATGCTCGAGCCCATTCTGGACAAGGGGGCCAGGGAGCTGGGGATGGACCGGCTCGAGATCCGCAAGCTGAACGCTCCCCGCCCCGACGTGCGCTTCGGACCACGGGCCATGGGCCTGACGAGCGTGCACGCCATCGAGGCGCTGACGCAGGGTGCCGAGGCCTTCGGGTGGGAAGAGAAGAAGGCCCTATCGGGGCGGCGGACGGGGACCAGGGTGACGGGCGTGGGCATCGGGCTCTCCCCCTACACGGCGGGGTCGAGGGGCTACGACGGCCTCTTGCTTCTGCGGCCCGACGGGAAGCTCCAGGTGCATCAGGGCATCGGAAACCTGGGGACCCATTCCATGGCGGATACGGCGCGGCCCGCTGCCGAGCTCCTCGGATTGGACTGGGATCAGGTGGAGATCGTGTGGGGCGACAGCTCGCGTGGCCTGCCCCGCAGCTCGAACCAGGCGGGCAGCCAGACCACCCACGCCCATACTCGCGCAAACCACGCAGCCGCTATCGACGCGAAGGGCAAGATTCAGGAGATCGCCGCACGCGTCCTCGGGGGCGCTCCGGGAGACTACGTGCTGGATGGTGGTCGGGTCTCCCATCGGGCGGTTACAGGCCGGAGCATGACGTTTGTCGACGTGGCCAAGCGCGCCATCGAGCTGGGGGCGGCCTTTGACGGCCACGTGCTTCCCGACGACATCCACGCCGAGACGGTGGTGGCGGCCGGGCACCTGGCGGGGCAGGGACTCGTGGGCGTCGCCAGGGACAACTACGGCGGGGAGGGAGGCGTGTACTCCTGGGTGGTCGGATTCGCCGTGGTGGAGCTGGACGTGGAGACAGGGGTCGTGGACGTGAGGGAGTACACGGGCTACGCCGACTGCGGAACGGTGGTGCATCCCAGAAGCCTGGGCGCCCAGATCTGCGGTGGATCCATCCAGGGCATGGGCATGGCCATGACGCAACGCTGGGTCTTCGACCCCAAGTGGGGAGTGCCCTTCGCCAAGCGCCTCTACACGGCCGGTCCTCCGGGGATCCTCGATGTTCCCCCGGACATCCGCTGGGGCGCGGTCAACATCGCCGATCCCCACACGCCGGTGGGGGCGAAGGGCATCGGTGAGCCGCCGGTGGGGGCGGGAGCCGC
>JARRLD010000465.1:0-3710 GCA_037387345.1 Gemmatimonadota bacterium | reverse complement strand
TCGCCGCCGTAGGGTACGAGATCGGGCACTATCTGGACCGAAAGGCCTCCGAGACATCCGATCGGGATCCGGCTGGCTGAGCGCGACGGAGGCGTGCGTCGTCGATCGGAATCCGGCGGCTCGTGTCCGCGTTGTTGTGAGGGGATTTGCCCGCCTCTATCTTGGGGCGCCCCCGGACAGGAGAGCTCACCACTTGGGGGGTGGTAGCCGGAAGAAGAGTGATCCATGTCTGATCAAGAAAACCCAGTCGGTCGCTTCACCGTCGGCGACCGCTACCACGTCCTGCTCGACGTGGGGCGGCGGCTCGCGGCAACCCTGAGCACCGATGAGCTCTATGCGGCCATCTACCACGAGACGAGTCGCGTCATCGAGTCGTCGGGCTTCTATGTGTCCCTGTATGATCAGGCGAGGGATCTCGCCACCATCGTCTTCTTCGCGGAGCGAGGAGAGGTCAGGCAGGTCAGCATCACCTACAGGGGCTCGGACAGCGAGGTCGTGCGGTCCCGCACGGCCTGCCTGGTCACCGACGGGCTGGATGACTACTCCTTGATGCACCTGGGGGAAGACGACACCGAAGTGACCCGGTCCGCCATCTCGGCCCCGATGGTGCACAAGGGCAGACTCCTGGGGGTCATCAGCGCCCAGAGCTATCGGGCGGATGCCTACTCCCGGGAGGATCTGGCTCTGCTCCAGGGGATCGCGGACATCTCCGCGGTCGCCATCGACAACGCTCAGCACGTGGCGGAGCTCGAGAGGCGGCGCCGGGAAGCGGAAAGGATCGAGGAGATCGGCCGTTCCCTCACCAGCTCTCTCGATCCGACGGATGTGGTCGGCCAGGTGGTGGAAGCGGTCACCGACATCCTGAGCGTCGACGGGGCCTCGGCCTGGCTCGCCGACGACCCCACGGGACGGGTGGTGCGCGTGGCTTCCGCCTCCGGCGACATCGAGCTTCCGGAAGGGCTGACCTGGGATCTGGACGGACCGCTGGCCGAACGCCTCATGGGAGATCAACAGGGGGTGACGGTCGAGGACCTCTCCGGCAGCGACCTGATTCCCGACCATCTGCGTCGCTACCTGGCGGCAGGATCGGGCATCGGATCGCCGCTGGTGGTGGCGGGCGAGGTGGTCGGCGTGTTGACCGCAGGCAGTCGCAATCCCCGGCATTTCAGCGAGGAGGACGCAGCGGTTCTTCAGCGCCTGGCCAGTCAGGCGGCGGTGGCTCTGGAGAACGCGCGGCTGCACACGAACCTCAGGGCCCTCTCTTTGACGGACGCCCTGACCGGGCTCCCCAACCGACGACGCTTGCAGATCCATCTGGACAAGGAGGTCGCGGCGGCGAGACGGGGTCGCCCCCTCACGCTGGTGATGTTCGATCTGGACAATTTCAAGCACTACAACGACACGCTGGGCCACGTCGTCGGAGATGACGTCCTGAGGGCCTTTGCCGACGTCCTCGCGATCGAGAACCGGGCGATGAACCTGGTGGCCCGATATGGTGGGGACGAATTCATCTCCGCGCTGTCGGATTCGGACGGGCCCGGCGCGGGGCTCTACGTCCAACGCATCCGAGAGCGCGTCGCGGACAGCCCCGTCATGGGTCCCCTGGGCGTCACCGCCACCGTGGGGGTCGCCATCTTCGATCCCGAAACCATGAGCACGCCGGAAGACGTCATCCGGGCCGCCGACGACGACATGTACCGGGGCAAGATCAAGCGCCGGGCGGGTCAGCAAACCGCGTCACCTTGAGGTCCCAGCCCTCGGGAGGCCGGTGATGTCCGGCACCGCAAGTCCCACGGAGCTTCGGGAGCTCCTCGAGCTCGCCACCGACCTCTCCCATGAGGCAGGGGCCCTCACGCTCCGACACTATGGCGGCCTGGTGGACTACGATGCCAAGGGCGACGGGAGCCCGGTCACGCTGGCGGATCGGGAAGCGGAGCGGCTGATCCGAGCGAAGGTCACCGAGCGTTTTCCAGACCACGGGGTCCTCGGCGAGGAGTACGGAGAGACCAATCCGGGTGCGAGGGTCCGCTGGATCGTCGATCCCATCGACGCCACCCGCTCCTTCATGAGGGGCGTCCCCCTCTACGGTGTCCTCATCGGCGTCGAGGTGGCAGGCGAGGCAATGGTGGGAGTCGCCCATTTCCCCCCGCTGCAGGAGACCCTCGCCGCGGCCAAGGGCCTGGGCTGCACGTGGAACGGGACCACCAGCCGGGTATCGCCGGTGTCCGCCCTGGAGCAGGCGGTCGTCCTCACCACCGACGTGGAGCGAATCCTCTCCCGACCCGAGGGCGCCGGGTGGCGCCGGCTCCAGCAACGGTGCGCGTTCTCCCGCACGTGGGGTGACTGCTACGGCCACGCCCTGGTCGCGACGGGTCGGGCCGAGGTCATGGTCGACCCCCTCATGAATCCCTGGGACGCGGGACCCTTCCTCACGATCGTCACCGAGGCCGGAGGCCGGTTCACGAGTCGGGAGGGGGCGGCCACCATCCACGGAGGGTCGGGCATCAGCACCAACGGACGACACCTTCGCCTATTCCGGAGGTTCCAGCGCGGCTGGATCCCTCCGCTCTTCCAAGAGGGACTCAAGAAAGGACTGCTGATCCTGCAGTCGCTGTTGCTCCTGCTCCAGATCCGCGACGCCGTTCGAGCTGCATGATGAGGGGTGTGTCCATCCCCCGCTCACGCAGCGGCAACGATGACCAGGGTGATGAGCCAGAAGTCGAAGATCGTCATGCGGGGAGGGGACCTGCTAGAGCGGACGGATGTCCCCAGTGACCTCCACCACCACCGGGACGCCCCTGACCCGCCGGGGAATGGACCCGCCGGAGCCCTTCTTCGACACGTAGACCTTGAGGCAGGCCTTCCCGTTCTTTTCGCCGATGGCCGTGCCCGTCACCCCGGCCCGGCCCATGACCTGTGCGGTCAGGTGCTTCTGTGCTGCCTTGAGCCTGTCGGACATCATGAGCCTCCTTCGATGCGAACACCGAACTTGGTCAGCACGAGGTCGATGGGATTCGCAATGGTGTTGGTGGGGCTTCCGGCGAACAGCAGTCCTACGGGCCGCCGGTCCGTGAAAAGCACTCCCCGGCTCACGATGAGGGACCCGGAATCCCCGCCGGCGCTGAAGCCGTCACCGGTGATCATGACCTGGTTCTCGAACCGGGCCGTGCCTGTGCGGTAGCTCACGTCGATGACGGCGTTGATCCCCGTGATACGCCCCTGGGTGAATCCGGTCGTGCGTCCGTACTTCTGGACCGACATGCCCAGCTCGGCTTCGGTCGTCGAGGTTCTGGGGCTCCCGTACCCGTCCTCCGGAGTCTCCGTGCCCAGGTCCTCCGGGGTGGTCAGCGCCAGGGCGGCGTCGATGCGGTTGGAGGGGCAACGGAGGCTCGCACAGAATGCGATGGGCTCGTACGCGTACAGCGTACCGACAGCGTCCTCCGGGTCGCGACCACCGTCCACGACGCCGGGCTGCAGGATGTTGTCGCCCGTCCTCCCCTGGTTGTTGGCCGCGTAAACGTGGTTGTTGCTGAGCGCGTACACCCGATTCCCGTCGGTGACGCGTGCACCGATGGTTCCGGCGGTGACGTTGGGGTGCCCGGTGCTGACGCCGATGGGCACGGGCCGGGGAAAGCCCCCCTTGGGATCCACGGAGCCGGCCGGCGGCTCATCCAACGCCACGATGGGCCCGGTGACCTCCAGCGACACGT
>JARRLD010000464.1:0-5343 GCA_037387345.1 Gemmatimonadota bacterium | reverse complement strand
CCACGATGTGATGCTCGAATCCGTCACCTCATCGGCTGCCACAGGGGCGGATGCCGCAAGCAGGGCTCCCAGCAGGATGGCACTCAGCAGGCTTTCTTTGGCGGGTCTCCTCATCGCTTTTCCCCTTCGGACTTTGTCGCCAGCTGATTTGATCGCTCGCGTTGGACCGAGTTTCGATCGACGAGGACCACGGTGGGACGCGGCGTCATGCTTCGACCCGATCAGGCTCAAGGAACTCGGGAGGGGCGTTCCGAATGTCGGCCGTCCAGCGACCGGAGGTCCTGAAGGAGGGCCGTCACCTGGTCGTCGTCCAGAACCTGCGACGGCGCCCCCTCGGGACGGCTCGGTTCCTTCGCAAGCTCGTAGACCCGTGTGCCGAGCTCGGCGCACTTCTTGGCGCGCGTCCGCGCGAGGCGCTCCCTCATGATTCGAACCTTGGCGGCGTCTGCCAGATCCTCGACGGAGCTCACGACGCGCTCGGTGGTCCGCTGGCCTCCGCCAACGAGCCGATCGAGGGTGTTTCGGACCTGGCCCCACAGGCTGTCCGAGCGAGGCTCGCGAAGCGCCGATGCGAGGCGGTCGTAGCCTTTGCGAAGCTCGGTGACGTTGTCACGGACCATGTCGGCGACCCCGTCACGCACGTCCTCGGTCCCCCGAGTCAGGTGCTTCAACTGGCTCTCGAGGTTCCTCCAACGCTTCTCGAGATCCTCCCAGAGCCCCCGCCGGCCTTCTTCTCCGGCTTCTCCGCGATGAGGGCCTCGGTCGTGAGGAGCAGGGACGCCACGCTGGCGGCATTCTGGAGCGCCGCGCGCACGACCTTGGTGGGGTCGATGACGCCACCCTCGACGAGGTCTTCGTAGACTTCGGTCGCTGCGTTGAAGCCGAACGCCCCGCGACCGTGCTTCACCTTCTCCACGACGATCGCTCCCTCGACGCCGGCGTTCCCGGCAATCCAGCGCAGCGGCTCCTCGATCGCACGGCGCACGATCCTCACACCCGCCCGCTGATCCTCGGGGAGGCTCTCCTCGAGCCCGTCCAGGGCGCTCTGTGCGCGGAGCAGCGCCACGCCGCCTCCAGGCACGATGCCCTCCTCGACTGCCGCCCGCGTCGCGTGAAGCGCGTCCTCCACGCGGGCCTTCTTCTCCTTCATCTCGGTCTCGGTGGCCGCGCCCACCTTGAGCACCGCCACGCCGCCGGCGAGCTTCGCGAGCCGCTCCTGGAGCTTCTCCTGATCGTAGTCGGAGGTGGTGTCCTCGATCTGCTTGCGGATCAGGTCGCAGCGGCCCTCGATGTCCTTCTTCGAACCCGCGCCTTCGATGAGCGTCGTGTCGTCCTTGCTGATCACGACCTTCTTGACACGGCCCAGGTCCTTGACGGTCACGTTCTCGAGCTTGAGCCCGAGCTCCTCGGCGATGAGCTGGCCGCCCGTCAGGATCGCGATGTCTTCGAGCATCGCCTTGCGGCGATCGCCGAAGCCGGGCGCCTTCACGGCCGCACAGTGCAGCGTGCCCCGGATCTTGTTCACGACCAGGGTCGCCAGCGCCTCTCCCTCGAGATCCTCGGCCACGATCAGGATGGGCTTGTCCTGCTGTGAGACCTGCTCGAGGAGCGGCAGGAGGTCCTTCATGCTGCTGATCTTCTTCTCGTGCAGGAGAACCAGCGCATCCTCGAGGACCACCTCCATGCTCTCGGCGTCGGTCACGAAGTAGGGCGAGAGGTAGCCGCGGTCGATCTGCATGCCCTCGACGACGTCGAGGGTGGTCTCCATGACCTTGGCCTCCTCGACGGTGACGACGCCCTCCTTGCCGACCTTCTCCATCGCCTCGGCGAGGATCTTGCCGATCGTCTCGTCCCCGTTGGCGGAGATCGTCCCCACCTGGGCGATCTCCTCGCCCGTGCGGGTCTTCTTCGACTGCTTGCCGAGGTCCTCGACGAGCACCGCCACGGCCTTGTCGATCCCGCGCTTGAGGTCCATGGGGTTCATCCCGGCGGCCACCATCTTGGTGCCCTCGCGGAGGATGGCCTGCGCGAGTACGGTGGCGGTGGTGGTACCGTCGCCCGCCACGTCGGAGGTCTTGCTCGCCACCTCGCGCACCATCTGCGCGCCGAGGTTCTCGAAGGGATCCTCGAGCTCGATCTCCTTCGCCACCGTGACGCCGTCCTTGGTGATCGTGGGCGTTCCCCAGCTCTTCTCGAGCATGACGTTGCGGCCCCTGGGCCCCAGCGTCACGCGCACCGCGTGGGCGAGCTGGTCGACGCCACTGAAGAGCACCCGGTCCCCCTTGTGCACGTCGAGTGGCCGGAGGTTGCCGTCTTCATCCACCTTCCCTTTGCCCGCAGCGATGATCTTGCCCTCCATGGGCTTCTCCTTGGCGGTATCGGGGATGATGAGCCCCCCCTTGGTCGTTTCCTCTTCCTCGATGCGTTTCACGAGGAGTCGGTCGTGCAACGGTCTCACCTTCATGGCTGATTCTCCGGCAGTGGCCTCCGCTTGACGGGGCCTGCTCAAGTCGCCTTTGCGTTCTGTGCTCCACGCACTCCGCCAGAACCATCCGTCCAGACGGCGGACCGCGTTGTCGAGATCGTCGCTGCGCCGACGTCGTCGTGCTTCATCGTGTCCCCAAGTAGAAGGCTCGGCGGTCGCGCCGCTGACGCGGGATGGTCGGTTCTGTGATCCGAGAGCTCACGCGCGCTGCCCTCGGAGTCGATGTAGAACTCCCCACGCTGCGTCTGGAAGTGGGTTCCGTGTGTGAACCGGGCCCGCCGGAGGTCGCTGTCCGGGTAGCTCCTGGCGTTCCTGGGGCTGGAGCCTCGTCCGGGTCCACTCGATCCACTGGGTTTCACGCATGGTGTTTCTCCTCCGCCGAGCCGGAGCGGGGATGTCTGTAGCGAGCATCCGCCCGGCACTGCTAAGAATAGCACGCAGATAAAAAGGAACAAGCAGTCACATCAAACGCTTGATGAAGTACGCAGATTCGCGATACTGGGGTGCATGCCCGAACGCCAAAGCCGACCCCGGAGCAACCGGAAGCATTCCCAGGTCGAGCTGGGCGCGCTGCTCGCCGATCTGCGTACGGCCAAGGGGCTCTCGCTCCGGGAGGTCGAGGAGGCCACGGACAGGGCCGTCTCGAACGCCTACGTGAGCCAGCTGGAGAAGGGGAGGATCCAGAAGCCCTCGCCCCACGTGCTGCACAGCCTGGCCGCGGTCTACGCCGTGCCCTACGAGGCGCTGATGGAGAAGGCCGGCTACCTGCTGCCCTCCGAAGACAGCGGCGGCCGTCGCAAGAGATTGGCGGCCTTCGCCATCGACGACCTGACGGCCGAGGAGGAGGAGGAGCTGCTGAAGTACCTGGCGTTCCTTCGCTCCCGCACTTCGTCATGAAGCCGGTATCCGCAGCAAGGAGCAACGGGGATGAGTGACCACACAGCTCTCAAGGAGGCGGCTCGGGCGTATGCGGCGGCGTACGCGGCCCACTACTCCGAGCGCGACCTGGCCAAGGCGCTCCGGCTCTACCAGAGGATCATGGCTTCGCACGCGAGCGCTCCCGAAGCCGGGTACTCCCGGACGCAGGTCCAGAACATCGTTCACGCAGTCGTCCCGGAGCAGGAGCTCCTGGATGCTCAAATGGAGCTCGTGATCGCCCGCCTCGAACACCAGGTCTCAACCGATGCCGAGCCGTTAGAACGGCGAACATGAGCAAGATCCGTGCAAAGCCCGCTCCGAATGCGAAGGCTGAGACCGCGCGCAACGCGACTCGGAAGGGCTGATCGAGCCCCTCCGGTAGATGTCCGGCCAGGACAGGCCGATCCCGCGGCTTCGAGGACGCCCCGGCCGACCGTGACCGAACGGCCTCGAGGGAGGGGAAATGGGGTTGGAAATCCTCGTCGCGATCGGAATCGCCGCGGCGGTTCTCATCCTTGGGATTCGCGTCATCACGGAGTATGAGCGCGGCGTGGTGTTTCGCTTCGGGCGCTTCAACGGCATCAAGGAGGCGGGGCTCCGCTGGATCATCCCCGGCATCGACCGCATGGTTCGCATCAGCCTGCGCGAGATCGTGATGGACGTGCCCGAGCAGGACGTCATCACGCGCGACAACGTGTCCGTCAAGGTCAACGCCGTGCTCTACTTCCGCGTGTTGCACCCGGACAAGGCGGTGATCCAGGTGGAGAACTACCTCTACGGCACGTCGCAGCTCGCCCAGACCACGCTGCGCAGCGTCTGCGGCCAGGCGGAGCTGGACGAGCTGCTCGCCGAGCGCGAGTCCATCAACCAGAAGCTCCAGGAGATCATCGACCTCCAGACCGAGCCGTGGGGGGTGAAGGTGCGCGCGGTCGAGCTCAAGAAGATCGACCTGGCCACTGAGATGCAGCGGCCGATGGCCAGGCAGGCCGAGGCCGAGCGCGAGAAGCGCGCCAAGGTGATTCACGCGGAAGGCGAACTCCAGGCCGCCGAGCGCCTGGCGGAGGCTGCGCGGGTGCTCGCCTCGGAGGAGGTGGCGATCCAGCTTCGCTACCTCCAGACGCTCTCCAAGATCGCCACGGAGCACAACTCGACGACGATCTTCCCGGTCCCGATCGACATCCTCAGGCCCTTCTACGAGGTCGACCGACGCCGTCGGGACACCAGCGAAGGTGGTGGAACCGGAGACTAGTTCGTGCCCAGCGACGAGGAGTCGACGACTTGCCGAGGGCGGCGCGCTCGTGAAGCTTCGCGGGAACAGCGCCAAGTAGTCGCCGCAATTCGGTGGCGCGCCGGGGGGATTCGAACCTCCTACCCAACGTCTGATTCGATGCTGTCCAGCTCGCGCTTCACCTGAATCGAGAAGTTCCGAAGCGCTCCAGCGAGAGCGAGCAGGCCCTCGTTGATGTTGTACATCACCGGGTCTGTCTCACGGTCGACCCGAGCGTTGTTGTCCATGAAGCACTTGATCGCGTCCTCGAACTTGACCTTCCCCAGCTCTTTCGTACTCATAGGCTGAACCCCTTTGATTCAAAGGATACAGCTTTCCCCTACGAGGAGAAGGCACCAGTCTCCTTGACCCCCGGGCTTTCAGCTTAGGAGACTGACTCACGCAGTCTTTGGATTGCCGGTCGTGTAGACCCGTGCTCGACCTTGCCCTCACCTTCGCCGTCCTCGCCGGAGCATCCGCCGTTCAGCGCGGAGACCATGGACCGGGAATCGGAATTTGTTCTCGTGCACGCTCCCGAGTTCGAGCTCGAGGGGATCGAGCCGGACCCCGTAGTGTGCCAAAACTCAGCCGACCGTTTAAGCGGCCCTCCGATAGTAGTTGAGAATCCCACCCAACCGCTCGTGCTCCGGATGACGAGCTCTTCGATCTTTGC
>JARRLD010000463.1:0-2564 GCA_037387345.1 Gemmatimonadota bacterium | reverse complement strand
GCCCCTCCGTGCAGCGGGAGGCCGCGCTCCGGGGCGTCAGCATCCAGCCCGTCGACGCGGCGGGCGAGGCCCGGATCCGAGCCACCATCGCCCAGTCCAACATGGAGGCGGTCCCGTTGGAGAAGGCACCGAGGGTGGCGGTGTACACTCCACCCAACTCCACCCCGTGGGACGACGCCGTGACCATGGCGCTGGAGTACGCGGGGATCACCTACGAGACGCTATGGGACCCGCAGGTCCTGAATGAGGATCTCGGCGAATACGAGTGGATCCACCTCCACCACGAGGACTTCACCGGCCAGTATTCCAAGTTCTACCTGACCTACGCAGGGGCTCCCTGGCTGCAGGAGGAGGTGGCGCGCAACCAGGACGTGGCCCGCCGGAACGGCTTCGCCGACGTCACCGCCCTGAAGAGGGAGATCGCCCGTCGGATCTACGACTACGTGGAGGGAGGGGGCTTCCTCTTCGCCATGTGCTCGGCGACGGAGACCCTCGAGCTCGCCCTCGCAGGGGCGGAGGTCGACATCGCGGCTGCCTACTCCGACGGAAGTCCTCCGGACCCCGACGCCACCGAGAAGATGGACTGGGACCGGACGATGGCCTTCGAAGGGGCGGTGGTGCAGATCGCGCCGTCGGTCAACGCCTTCAGCGATATAGACGCTCACCAGGTCAACACGTCATGGAGAAAGGACTTGGGGGTATACACCTTATTCGATTTCTCGGCGAAGTTCGACCCGGTGCCCGCCATGCTCACCCAGAACCACGAGGCGGTGCTCGCGGACTTCTATGGACTCACCACGTCATTCCGGGAGGACCGGCTGAAGCCGGGCACCATCGTGCTGGCCAGGGAGGGGGCGTGGGCGAAGTACATCCACGGCAACCTGGGAGAGGGAACGTGGACCTTCTTCGGGGGGCATGACCCGGAGGACCCGGAGCACCAGATCGGAGATCCCCCCACAGACCTGGCGCTGCACCCCAACTCCCCCGGATACCGCCTCATCCTGAACAACGTCCTGTTTCCGGCCGCCAGGAAGAAGAAGCTGAAGACCTAGGATTCCTCTGCCCATGTCTCGTCGCTTCCGCGAGGCCGCCTCCGGTCTGCCTGCGGGCTTCCCGGCACACCCCGAGCGGGCGTTGCTCGCGGGGCTCGACGGGCTCGAGCCACCTGAAGCGGATTCGGAGGGGACCCGACCCGACGCCGATCCCGAGCCGTTCCCTCCGCTCCGGCTGTCGCCCGCCGCAGCGGCCAGGATCGCACAGGAAGTGGAGCGGGCCGGGGGTCGGGAAGTCTGCTTTCTGGCCGACGTGGACGAGGCACGGGTGATCCAGGGGCCCAGGGCGGTAGCCAGAGGCAACTTCGCGGCCGTCCTCGTGGCTGCCCGGGATGCCGACGAGGGTGGCGTGATGATCCACAATCATCCGTCGGGAAGCCTCGAGCCCTCGGAAGCGGATCTCCGGGTCGCGGCGGAGCTGTATGACCGGGGAATCGGCACGGCCATCGTCGACAACCTCGCGAGCAGCCTCTACGTGGTGGTGGAGCCGCCTCCTCCGAAGCGGAGGATCGCGCTGGACCCGGTGGAGCTGGATCGACTGCTCGGTCCGGATGGGCCCCTCCAGACGCTCCACGACGGGTACGAGGATCGTCCGGGACAGCGGGAGATGACCCGCGCGGTGGCGGACCGCTTCAACGACGGGGGGGTGGCCATCGTCGAGGCCGGCACGGGGACGGGGAAGTCCCTGGCCTACCTTCTTCCCGCAGCCCGCTGGGCGATCCAGAACCGGGAGCGCACCGTGGTGTCCACGAACACCATCAACCTCCAGGAGCAGCTGTCCGGCAAGGATCTTCCCCTGGTCGAGCGGATCCTGGGTGAGGAGGTCGGGTGGGCGTTGGTGAAGGGGAGGGGGAACTACGTGTCCATCCGTCGGGCCCTCCTGGCCGCCGAGTCCCAGGGGTCCCTGTTCGAGGAGGACCGATCGGCCGAGGTTACGGCCCTGCTGGAATGGATGGAGAGCACCGAGGACGGGTCGCGGTCGGACCTCGCGTCGAGCCCGTCCGACGATCTGTGGGAGGAGGTCCGTAGCGATCCAGACGTGTGCCTGCGCGCCCGATGTCCCCACTTCCAGCAGTGCTTCTACCAGCGCTCACGCCGGCGGGCCGCCTCGGCCCAGATGCTGGTGGTGAATCACCACCTCCTGTTCACGGATCTGGCGGTGCGGCGCGTGACACGGAACTACACCCAGGCGGCCGTGCTGCCACCCTACAAGCACGTCGTTTTGGACGAGGCCCACAACGTGGAAGACGCGGCCACCTCCCACCTGGGTGCGGAAGTGACGCGGAGGGGTGTGTTTCGGGTCCTGTCCCGCCTGGATCGGAGGGGCCGGGGGCTCCTGACCTCGCTCCATGAGCTCCTGGGGGAGGGCGACGAGGCCGGGGGACACCGGGAGCGCATCGAGAATAAGGGAAGGCCGGCGCGCGCGAGGACCCGGGCGGAGGCGGAGGCGTTCCTGGACGTGCTCGAGCCACTCGTCCCGGAAGGCGAAGCCACGATCCGCCTGGGGCCTGG
>JARRLD010000462.1:0-2571 GCA_037387345.1 Gemmatimonadota bacterium | reverse complement strand
AGCGACATCTGGGGTGGCGTGGGTATCTGGCACAGCCGTGACGCCGCAGAGGCGATGGTCGCCGCCCCGGGCGACGCCATGCCCTGGCTCGACGAGACCGTGGCCGCCTGGCATTGCCTTAGCGTTCCGGTCTCCCATCGCGGCGCAGTCAACTGGCGCGGGCATCTCCAGAAAGGCGAGGCCGTCCGCGCCGCCCCTGTCGATCCGGGCGGGCCGCTGATCGTCCTCACCTCGGCGGGTTTCGTGTCGCGCGACGCCGCTACGCTTCCGCGCATCAAGCGGTTCGTGGCGGGCGTCGTCGAAGTGCTGGATTACTACGCCGCGCAGCCTGCGAACCTGCGCCGGGCCGCGTTTCGCGGGAGCTTCGATGGTCGTGACGGTTTCACGTTGTCGCTCTGGCGCTCGGACGAGGGGATGCGGCGGGCGGCCTATCATCCCGGCACACACCGCACCCGGATTGACGAAAACAAGGCGGGGCTCCTGTCGGACCGTACCTCGTTCACGCGCCTTCGCGTGATCCGCAGCTGGGGCGACTGGGATGGAGAGGTCGCCTGGACGCATCCCTGGCCGGCTCACGCTCAGCAATCGAGCTGAACCGTCTGCCTGTTCGGCACCGAGCTGCGAAGACAGGCCCGGCTCACGATGAGCCGGATCGCGGCACCTTCGGACGGGGATCAGGTTGGACGGATGTCCCACTGGTGGCGGCCCACCACCGCAGCCTTCGGACTTGCGGCCTCGACCGGATGGGGCGGATCTTTGCCTCTCGCTGACCTCCCGCCACCCACCTGCCCATGACCGAAGGTCACACCGAACGCCTGGAGTCGGCCCTGGCCGGACGGTACCGCATCGAGCGGGAGCTCGGCGCCGGTGGCATGGCCACGGTCTACCTTGCCGAAGACCTCAAGCATAAGCGCAAGGTCGCAGTCAAGGTGCTCCGACCCGAGCTGGCCGCCGTCCTCGGCGCCGAGCGATTCGTGCAGGAAATCGAGACCACCGCAGGCCTCCAGCATCCGCACATCCTCCCGCTCTTCGACTCGGGCGAGAGCAGCGGCTTTCTCTTCTACGTCATGCCCTACATCGAAGGGGAGACCCTTCGTGACAAGCTGAACCGAGAGACGCAGCTCGGCATCGACGAAGCAGTTCGAATCGCACGCGAGGTTGCCGACGCGCTCGATTACGCGCACCGGAACGGCATCATCCACCGCGACATCAAGCCGGCGAACATTCTGCTCCATGACGGTCGGGCGACGGTCGCGGACTTCGGGATCGCGGTGGCGGTCTCGGCGGCAGCGGGCGGCCGGATCACGGAGACGGGAACGAGCGTCGGCACGCCGCACTACATGTCACCGGAGCAGGCTACGGCGGACAAGGATCTCACCCCTCGATCAGACGTCTACTCGCTGGGCGCCGTGCTGTACGAGATGCTCGCCGGGGAGCCGCCCCACACCGGTGCCACGGCCCAGGCCATCGTGATGAAGATCGTGGCCGAGGGTGTCCAACCGATCACGGACCTGCGGAGGTCCGTTCCACCCAACGTGGCCGCCGCCCTGTCCAAAGCGCTGCAGAAGGTGCCCGCTGATCGGTTCGTATCCGCAGCCGGCTTCGCAGAGGCGCTCGGCAATCCTGCCTTCACGCTGCCGACGACGTTGGCTACTCAACCCACCCGAGGAGCGGCCAGCCCGTGGAGGCGGCTGACGATCGCCACCACCGCGATCTCGATCGTTCTGGCCACCGTCGCCCTATGGGGCTGGATGCGCCCCATTCCGCCGAGAAGCACCGGGCACTTCGATATCGCCCTCCCGTTGGGCTATGAGCTGGCCCCTGGGCAAAACCGGCCCTTCACCGTGTCTCCGGATGGAGAGCGCATCGCCTTCGTCGCCCAAACGGCCGCCGGAGCCTCCCAGCTCTTTGTACGGGCGCGAGAGCAATCCGACGCCGAGCCGCTGCCGGACACCGAGGATGCGCGAGATCCGTTCTTCTCACCGGACGGCCAGTGGATCGGGTTTCTCGTCGGGAGCGAAATGTTCAAGGTCGCGGTCAGCGGGGGAAGACCACAGCGGATCAGCCGGGTGATTGCGCTCCCTACTGGGATTCCCCGCTGGGGGCGTAACGATTCCATTCTGGTTCCCCTCGCCTCCGGCCTGTACCAGGTGCCGGCGTCCGGTGGCGAACCGGTCCAGGCATCCCCGCTCGGAGTCGGGGGGTTCGGGCAGCCTGCGTGGTCACGGGACGGGAACGCGGTCGTCGCATCCGTAATGGACGACCGAATGGTCATGACACCCACGGTGCTGGAGTTGGCCAGCGGCACTCGCCGCACCGCCGAACAGCTTCGCGGTGCCATGGTGATGGGTTATCTGTCTGATGTGGGCTTGATCGTCGTCCAGGCCGGTCTCCTCAGCGCCGTACCGTTCGACCTTCGGACGGGGCAACCCACGGGCGACGCTGAGCCCCTGGTGGACAGCATCGGCCGGTCCATGGTCGACGGCTGGGTGTATTGGGCGGTGGCCTCCAAGAACATCCTGGCCTACGTGAAGGAGCGACCGGTCACCGCGGTATGGGTCGATCGACGAG
>JARRLD010000461.1:0-2574 GCA_037387345.1 Gemmatimonadota bacterium | reverse complement strand
TCGCTCCGGCGGGGCAACTGCTCGTCGCGCTCACCCTGAGCACGCTCACGGCCTGTGCCCGGGCGCCCGACGGTGGTCTGCCGTCGGGCGCTGGTCAGGCTGCCGACACCTGGCCCGCGGCCACGTGGATCCGGTCGACTCCCATAGCCGAGGGGTTGGACCCAGCGCCCCTCCTCGTGGTGGACGAGGGCATCCGGGCCGGACGATTCGGGTACGTGGACCGCATGGTGGTGATCCGGAACGGACGGCTCGTGAAAAGCGAGCGGTACGACAACGACTACACCGAGATCTCGCGGGGGCGCGCCGGCCCTCTCGGCTGTGGAACGGACGCCTGCCAGAGCGAGGCCGACGTGCACGACTACAACTACCTGCACCCGGACATCCACCCGTATTACCGTGGCCGTGACGTCCACTCGCTGCAGTCGGTCACGAAGTCGGTGTCCGCCTCGGTGCTGGCCGCGGCCATCCATGACGGCGAGATCGAGGGTGTGGACGTTCCCCTGCTGTCCTACTTCCAGGGCTATGACCTCAGCGGCGTGGACCCACGCCTGTATGAAGCGAGCCTGGAGGACCTCCTCACCATGCGGTCCGGCATCGAGTGGCACGAGCAGGATCGCCCCCTGGACGAGACCAATACCACGCTCCAGCTGGAGCGCAGCCAGGATTGGATCCAGTTCACGCTGGATCAGCCCATGGACGCCGCCCCGGGGGAGAAGTGGGCCTACAGCTCCGGAGGCTCCCACCTCATGTCCGGCGTGGCACGGGCGGCCACGGGGCAATCCATCGCCGAATACGCGGAAGACCACCTGTTCGCCCCCCTCGGGATCGACGAGTACTACTGGAAGACCACGCCCCGCGGCTTGCCGGACACCGAGGGAGGCCTCTACCTGGAAGCCGAGGATCTTGCCCGGATCGGCCTCCTCTACCTGAGGGACGGCGTGTGGGACGGACGGCGAATCCTCCCGAACGGCTGGGTGGACGCCGCCACCGCGCGTCAGGCGGAGACCGGCAACGCCCAGGGGTGGGGTTACGGATATCAGTGGTGGCGCGTGGATTCCGGGGGCGTGGAGGTGTGGGCCGGGCTGGGCTTCGGGGAGCAGTACCTCTTCGTGATCCCGGCGCAGGACCTCATCGGCGTGGTGAACAGCTGGAACCTGTTTCCCGCGCCGCAGGCCGACGGGAGCATCTTCTCGGCCTTCCTGGAGGCGCTCATCGAAGCCGCGGGCGCACAGCCCTGAACGTCCCTCTCTTTCCCGACTAGCGGGGAAAGGTCAGCCGGTGGAACCCATCAGCATCCTCGGCGTCGTGTTCGTCCACCTGGCCCTCGTCAGCTACGGGGTGGGGATCGTCACCGAGCAACGCAGCCGCCGGGTCACGGCCCGGGTGTTGCGCTTCCTGCAGGGTGGCGTCGTGCTGGATGTGATCGCAACGAGCTGCATGATCATGGCATCCGGGGAAGGCCTGACGATCCACGGCTACCTGGGGTTCTCGGCCCTGGCAGCCATGGCGAGCGAGACGGCTCTGGCGTGGCGGCATCGAGCCGCCCACGGCGACGCGGAGGTGCCGCGGTGGCTCCACTGGTATTCCCGGTGCGCGTACGGATGGTGGTGCGTGGCGTATGTCGCCGGCGCCGCCATGGTGATGAGGGGGCCGTAGATCCCTTGCGGAGAGCGCCGCGGGGGCTCAGCCTGCCTCATCCCATCCCCTCGCCGAGGTCAGGCCCATGCTTCGCCCACGCCCCACCCGTGCTCTCTGGCTCTCCCTTGGCGTCCTCGTCCTCGGCGTAGGCCCGGCAGCGGCCCAGGAAGCCGCCAGCCTGGAGGTGGTGGGCCTTGAGGCACCGGTGGAGATTCTCGTGGACCGCTGGGGCATCGCGCACATCTACGCCCGCACGGAGCACGACCTCTTCTTCGCGCAGGGTTGGAACGCCGCCCGCGACCGGCTCTTCCAGCTCGAGCTCTGGAGGAGGCAGGCGACGGGCACCGTGGCCGAGATCCTCGGGCCACGGGAGCTGGAGCGGGACATGGGAACCCGCCTCTTTCTGTTCCGACGAGACCTGGAGCAGGAGCTCCGCCACTACCATCCCCGCGGGGTGGAGATCATCGGTGCCTATGTGGACGGGATCAACGCCTACGTCGAGGCCACGCGACGGAATCCGGACATGCTACCCGTCGAGTTCAGCCTTCTCGGCATCGAGCCGGGGCTGTGGACCGACGAAGTCGTCGTCTCCCGGCACCAGGGCCTGCTGGGCAACATCGGCGCCGAGCTGAGGATCGGCCGGGCCGTCGGTGCCGTCGGAGGTGAGGCGGTGAAGGCCGTGTCGGACTTCGGGCCGGGCGATCCGGACCTCACGCTGGACCCGGCCATCGACGTGGGCGGCCTGTCCCAGGACATCCTGGGCATCTACAACGCGTTCCGCGGCTCGATCCGCTTCCGACCCGAGGACGTGGTGGCCGAGCACCGGGGCGATCCGGAGGCCTTCGCCCTGCTCGAGGCCGCGGCGGCGGAACGTGCGGGGCCGTCAGCGTACGCCGTGGACCGAGACGTCGGATCCAACAATTGGGTGGTGAGCGG
>JARRLD010000460.1:0-2603 GCA_037387345.1 Gemmatimonadota bacterium | reverse complement strand
GGACGGCGCCATCCAGCTGGTATGGGGCCTGCCGGCGGACGGCCTGGAGGGCCGGGCGCTGGAGGCGGCGGCCGCGGCCGACGCCGTGGTGCTGGTCCTGGGGCTCTCCCCTCGGCTGGAAGGAGAGGAGATGCGGGTGGAGGTGCCCGGGTTCGCCGGCGGGGACCGGGTGGAGATCGGGCTGCCGGCGGCACAGCAGAGGCTGATGCAGGCCGTGGTGGGCACCGGCAAGCCGGTGGTGCTCGTCCTGCTGAATGGCAGCGCCCTCGCCCTGGGATGGGCGGCGGAGCAGGTGCCGGCGATCCTCGAGGCATGGTATCCCGGTCAGGCCGGCGGCCACGCCATCGCCGACGCGCTTTTCGGCGACACCAACCCGGCGGGCCGTCTGCCGCTCACGTTCTACGCGTCTGTGGACCAGCTTCCCCCGTTCGACGACTACGACATGGAGGGGCGGACGTATCGTTACTTCCGCGGCGAGCCCGTCTTTCCCTTCGGCCACGGCCTCAGCTACACCAGCTTCGCCTACGGCGCCCTGGAGCTGCCGTCCGAGGTGGCGGTCGGGGACGACGTCCGGATCTCGGTGGAGGTGGAGAATACCGGCTCCCGGGCCGGTGACGAGGTGGTCCAGCTCTACCTCACGGACCTGGAAGCATCGGGCCCCACGGCCATCCGGTCGCTGCAGGGCTTTCGGCGGGTGCACCTCCGACCCGGGGAACGACGTCGCGTCGAGCTCACGCTGTCCCCACGGCAGCTCTCGCTGGTGACCGCGGAGGGGGCCCGCATCGTGGAGCCCGGCTGGTTCGAGGTGAGCGTGGGTGGAAAGCAGCCAGGGTTCAGGGGCGTGGCCGACGCCGCCACCACGGGAGTGGTCACGGGGCGGTTCCGGGTCACGGGAGAGTTGGCGCGCCTGCCCCGTTAGGATCCGGCATCTTCAGGGAGGAACTGGACAAAGGAGCCTATCGGATGACCTATGTGCTTGCGGACCTGCGGCCCCAGCGCCAGGCGCGGACGGCGGAGCAGATCCTCGGGAACCTGAGCCAGGACCTCGAGCTCCGGTTCAGCGTGGGGATCTGGTACTTCACCCCCGGGGGCGGGCGCTTCCACGACCGCTTCGTCCCCGAGGCCTCCCTCGAGGAGCGTCTGGGCATGGCCGCGGAGATGGCACCCCTGGGCGTCACCGGGATCGAGGCGCACTACCCGGCCGAGGTGAACGAGGAGAACGTCGATCTCTATCGACGCCTCCGCCAGGAGTCGGGCATCCGTCTCGTGGCCGTTCCCTTCTCGCATTTCTTCGACGCGCGCTTCGAGTTCGGGAGCCTGTCCAACCCCGACGCCGCCGTGAGGGACCACGCCATCGAGACTGCCGTGGGTGCGCTCCGGCTCATCCGGGAGGTGGGCGCGGAGCTGGCCATCTCCTGGCCCGGCATGGACGGATACCGCTATCTGCACGGCACGCCGTACATGGCCATGTGGGACCGGTTCGAGGGCGCCATGGCGGAGGCCATGGACGAGGTGCCGGGCGTGCGCGTCGCCATCGAGCCGAAGCCCTATGAGCCCGCCGCCAACAACATCTACAGGACCACGGCCGAGGGCATCCTCGCGGCCCAGCGCATCGAGGCGCGGCTGACGAATCCGGAAAACCGGGCGCTGCTGGAGGAGGGCCACGCGCTGGTGGGCCTCAACCCCGAGACAGGTCACGTCAAGATGGGCTTCGAGATGCTGCCCGCGGCCTTCTCCCTGGTGGGCATGGAAGGACGCCTGGCCCACACCCACTGGAACAGCCAGCCCGACGGCAACTACGACCAGGACAACAACGTGGGGGTGGTCAATCCCCACGAGGCCGAGGCCCTGCTCTACGCCCTGTGGGCCATGGGGTACCGGGGATGGTTCGGCATCGACATCAACCCCGAGAACCTCCCGGTCCGGAAGGCCGTGGAGCTGAACATCCGGGCGCTCCGACGGATGAAGGAGCGTGTGGCCCGCCTGCCCCACGAACGGATTCTCGACTGCCACCTCCGGCCTGCCGAGAATCGAGGGGTGCTGGAGGAGATCCTCATCGACCATCTGTAAGGGAAGCCGTCCGCATGCCGAAGCGCGACCCCCAGAATCCACTCTTCGCCGGACTGGACGTCTCGACCCAGAGCTGCACGCTGGTGGTCGTCGACCCGGAGGCAGGGGCCGTGCTCCACGTGGATCAGGTGAGCTACGACGAGGACCTGCCCGCGTACGGCACGTCGGGGGGCGTATCCGCGGGCTTCGATGACGGCGTAGCCGAGTCGGATCCCCGCATGTGGATCGAGGCCGTCGAGCGGGTCCTGGCGAGGATGGCGGATCACACGGTCGACACACAGCGGATACGCTGTCTGTCCGTCTCCGGGCAGCAGCACGGGCTGGTGGCGCTGGCGGCGGATGGCAGCCTGGCGCGGGCGAGGAGCAAGCTGTGGAACGACTTCTCCACGACGGAGGAGTGTCGGATCCTCACCGAGGCCGTGGGAGGGACCCAGGCGATGATCGCCGAGGTGGGCAACAGCCAGCGCACCGGGTACACAGCGCCGAAGATCCTCCACATGCGGCGACACGAGCCCGAGACCTACGCCAGGGCG
>JARRLD010000459.1:0-4769 GCA_037387345.1 Gemmatimonadota bacterium | reverse complement strand
GGTGGGGTCGGGACCCTCTACGTCGACGGCCGGCCCGTGGCGACCCACTCCAACATGACTCTCACGCCGGCGGATCTCGGGGCCACGGATCACTGGCTCGGGCGCCGGCAGTTCCCCCAGAGGAGCACGTCCTACCTGAACGCCGACCTGGACGACTTCCAGATATGGAGCCGGGCCCTGGACGCCGACGAGGTCCGAGGCCTCGTCGACGCCCCCGGCGGGTCGGGGGAGGGGGGCGACGTGGCGTGGTACCGGTTCGACGAGGAGCGCGGCCCCGTGGCCGTCGACTTCAGCGGGCAGGGACGGGACGCGCGCGTCTTCGCCCCCACGGACGGTGGCCGGCATCCGGGCTTCCTGTCGGCGTATCCCGAGACCCAGTTCATCCGCCTGGAGGAGCTCTGCACGTACGGGAGCACCCAGGGGATCTGGGCGCCGTACTACACGCTCCACAAGATCATGGCGGGACTTCTGGACGCCCACGTCCTCGCCGGCAACGAACAGGCGCTGGAGATCCTCACGGGCATCGGCGAGTGGGTGCATTCTCGCCTCGAACCCCTCGGGCCGGAGCAGCTGGAGCGGATGTGGGACATCTATATCGCCGGCGAGTACGGGGGCGTCAACGAGAGCCTGGCGCACCTCCACGCCCTGGTGCCACGGGAGGAGTTCCTCACCGCGGCCCGGCGCTTCGACAACGCAGCGGTGATGGACCCCGTGGTCGAGAACGAGGACGTGCTGGACGGGCGCCACGCCAACCAGCACGTGCCGCAGTTCACCGGCTATCTGCGCGTCTATGAGCAGAACGACGAGCCGTCGTATTACGACGCCGCCCGGCACTTCTGGGACATGGTAGTGCCCCACCGCACGTACAGCCACGGCGGCGTGGGCGTGGGCGAGATCTTCCGGGTCCGGGACGACGTTGCGGGCTCTCTGTTCGACGACCGGAACCACGCGGAGACGTGCCCCCTCTACAACATGCTGAAGCTCTCCCGGAACCTGTTCTTCCACGATCCGGACCCGAAGTACATGAACTACTACGAGCTGGGGCTGTTCAACCAGATCCTGGGATCGCGCCGGGACACCGACAGCGCCGAAAGCCCGGAGGTCACGTATTTCGTCCCGGTCCGGCCCGGCGAGCGGCGGCGGTACGGCAATACGGGCACCTGTTGCGGCGGCACGGGGATGGAGAACCACACCAAGTACCAGGACTCCATCTACTTCCGGTCCGCGGACGGTGGCACGCTCTTCGTGAACCTCTACGTCGCCTCCACCCTGGAGTGGCCGGAGGCGGGCTTGACCATCCGGCAGGACACGCGGTACCCGCTGGCGCCCACCACCACCCTGACCGTGGAAGGACGCGGTCCGCTGGACCTCCGGCTCCGCGTGCCCGCGTGGGTCCGCAAGGGCTTCACGGTGCGGGTGAACGGCGAGGACCAGGCCCTGGACGCCGCCCCCGGCACCTACGTGTCCCTCAGCCGGCGGTGGCGGTCCGGCGACAGGGTCGAGGTGACCTTCCCGTTCAGCTTCCGGACCGAGCGGGCCATCGACGACCCCACGGTCCAATCCCTGTACTACGGACCCACGCTCCTGGCGGTGCAGAGCCCCCCGGTGGGCGACGACCTGGAGAACGGCCTCCTGGAGATGAGCTTCTACCGCCACCTGAAGCTCGACGGCGATCTGGCGCCGGCCCTGACGACGGCCGACGGGACGCTACGCTTCGCCACCCAGGGCCACGTCCTCTTTCCCTTCTTCGAGAGCGACCCCCAGGACGGACCCACCCATCCGTACCATATGTATTTCCGGCGGCGGGAGCCGGCGGTGGTGTTCGGGAGCGTGGAGGCCGGTGTGCCCAATACGGCCCGGGGCGACGGCCTCACGTTCCTGGACGTGGTGTGGGATCAGGCTCCCTTCCCCGATCACGGGCGGTTCGTGGCGGCCGTCGAGGAGACGGCGGCCGAGTGGCAGGCGGCGGGGCTCTACGGAGCCGAGCATGGCACGGCGGTTGTCGATGCCGCCCGCCGGGCCGAGGCGGACCTGGCCGTGTGACTCACGCGGACCAAGAGGTCTGGCTATCATACTGTCTCCATCATTGTCGGACTCCAACGGGAGCGCAGACTCATGCGCGGGCGCCGCAATCCAGGGCCCAGGAAGAGGCCCGCCTCCTCCGCTTCCCGCACATCCACGGCAACACGGTGGTCTTCACCTACGCCGGGGACCTGTACACGGCTCCCCTGGCCGGCGGGGCGGCGACGCGCCTGACCTCACACGAAGGGCTGGAGCTGTTCGCCCGCTTCAGCCCCGATGGCCGCTGGATCGCGTTCTCCGGGGAGTACGCCGGAACCCGGCAGGTGTACGTCATGCCGTCGTCGGGGGGTGAGCCCCGTCAGCTCACCTTCTATCCCGACGTGGGCCCCATGCCGCCCCGGGGCGGCTACGACCACCTGGTCCTGGACTGGACCCCCGACGGGTCGAAGATCCTCGTGCGGGCCAACCGGACCCCCTTCGGGCAGCGGGTCGGGCGTTACTCTCTGGTGGATCCGGTGAACGGTGGCCTCGAGGTGCCCCTCGAGATCCCGGAGGGGGCTTCCGGCGCCACCTTCGACCCCTCCGGAAACCGGCTGGCCTACAACATCAAGAGCCGGGAGTGGCGACACTGGAAGCGATATCGGGCCGGGCGCCAGCAGGACGTGTGGACGTACGACCTGGCCAATCACACCAGCCAGCGCATCACCACCGAGTCCAGCACCGACAACTTCCCCCTCTGGGTAGGGGACGAGATCTACTTCGTCAGCGATCGGGACCAGCAGCAGAAGCTCAACCTCTGGGTCTATGACCCTGAATCCGGCACCCGGTCCCAGGTGACGCGGTTCACCGAGTACGACGTCATGTGGCCCAGCCGAGGCGTGGGAGGGATCGTCTTCGAGAACGGGGGCTACCTCTACCACCTGGATCCGGAGACCCGGGAGACGCGAAAGCTCACCATCACCCTCACCGGGGATTTCCCGTACCGGGCCCCCTACCGCAAGAACGTCGCCGACAGGGTGGAATCGTTCGACATCTCCCCGAGCGGGAAGCGGGTGGTCTTCGCCGCCCGCGGCGAGCTCTTCACGGTGCCTGCGGAGAATGGGAACATCCGCAACATCTCCCAGACCCCCGCGTATCGGGAGCGGGGGGTCACGTGGTCCCCGGACGGGCGGTGGATCTCGTTCTTCTCGGACGCCGACGGAAACTACGACCTCTACGTGGTGCCGTCGGATCGCTCGGAGGAGCCGACGCGTCTCGTGACCGGAGGGGCGGTCTGGATGGACGGAGTCCAGTGGTCCCCGGATTCGGAGTGGATCGCCTGGTCCGACAACCGGAATCGACTCCGGGCCATGGAGGTGGCGTCCAGGCAGCTGGTGGAGATCGACGAGACCACGACCGGGGCGCTGAGCGATTTCTCCTGGTCCGGCGACGGCAGGTGGATCGCCTACACCAGGAACGGGGACAACGCCATGTCCTCCATCTGGCTCTACTCCTTCGATTCGGGGGAGCGGACCCAGGTGACCGACGGGAAAACCGACGAGTCGGGCCCGGCCTTCGACCCGCAAGGCCGCTTCCTCTACTTCGTCTCGGCCCGGGACTTCAACTTCTCCTTCGGCGGGGGAAGCACCTTCCGCAGCCGCATCTACGCCGCGACGCTCCAGTCCGACTACGGACAGCCCTTCCCGGCGCTGAGCGACGAGGAGCCGGCGGTGGTGGGGGCTGAGGCATCCGAGGAAGCGGGTGAAGAGGCCGAGGCGGACCAGCCGCTGCAGGTCGACCTCGAGGGGCTCGGCGACCGGATCATGCCGCTCCCGGGGCTCGACCCGGGCAGCTACTTCGGCCTGATCCCCACCGACGACGGACTCCTCTACTCCTCCGCAGGCGGTCTCCACCAGTATTCGCTGGAGAACCGGGAGCCCGAGGAGATCATCGGCCGCATCCAGGGCTTCGCCATCACGCCGGACCGGACGAAGATCGTGTACCGGACGGGTGGCACGGACTACGGCATCGTCGACGTGCGCCCGGGCCAGAACAACGAGGCCGGGCGGCTGGACCTGGAGGGGATGTCGCTCCGCATCGACCCCACGGTGGAGTGGCCCCAGATCTACCACGACGCGTGGCTGATCTTCCGGGATTGGTTCTACGACCCGGACATGCACGGGGTGGACTGGCAGGCCATGTACGATCGGTACCTGCCGCTGGTATCCCACGTGGCCCACCGGGCGGACCTGGACTACGTCATCACCGAGCTCATCGGGGAGATGAACGTGGGCCACGCCTACGCCGCCTCCTCACCGGAGCAACCCAGGGTGGAGCGTGTGGACATCGCCCTGCTGGGTGCGGAGTTCGAGGCGAGCGGGGATCGGTACCGCATCGCCAACATCTTCCCCGGAGAGAACTGGCACGAGGAGTACCGCTCCCCCCTCACCGAGCCGGGCGTCGACGTCCGGGAGGGCGACTTCCTCATCGCCATCGACGGGGAGGAGGTGACCACCGACGACAACCCCTACGCGTTCCTGGTGGGGAAGGCGGACCGGACGGTGGAGGTCACGGTGAACAGCCGGCCCACCCGGGACGGGGCCAGGAGCTACACGGTCCGCCCCATCACGTCCGAGCTGGGCCTCCGCTATCAGGAATGGGTGGCCCAGAACGCTGCTCTGGTGGATTCCCTCTCCGGAGGGCGGATCGGGTACATCCACCTTCCCAACACGGGGGTGCCGGGGCACCGGGAGCTCTACGAGGGCTGG
>JARRLD010000458.1:1398-4090 GCA_037387345.1 Gemmatimonadota bacterium | reverse complement strand
GGCCGCCAAGAAGAAGGCCGCGCCCAAGAAGGCCGCCAGGAAGAAGGCCGCGCCCAAGAAGGCCGCCAGGAAGAAGGCTGCACCCAGGAAGAGGGCGAAGAAGAAGTAGCTCTCCAGCTACCTACGACCAAAGCGATGAGCCGGCGCCCCCAGGGCGCCGGCTCATCATCCTTCGGAGGTGCGGCGTCCTCACAAACGCGGTGATCACGCCGGCGGGGAACCGGGTCCGAGCCAGCCAAGAGTCCCGTTCGATCTCTCCATCATGGTCCGCGGTGCTCCCCTTCACGGCCCTCGTGCTCCTCGCGTTGGCTGTGCCCATCTTCTTGGCCGTGCTCAGCCGAGCCGGACGCGGCTCCCGGACCCGCCTGAACGTAGGCGGACGCGGCGCCATGCTCATAGACAAGCTGGCCCCCGGAGTGCCCGACCCGGAAGGCGAGGACCGGAACCGTGAAGGATGCCACCACCGCCAGAGCGCGGGCCCCCCGGCCAAGACGCCCGGGCGCCAACCCGACCAGGACGATCAGGGCCGTGAGGCCCGATCCAAGCAGAAGCCCCTCACCTAGCTCCTCGTGATCGTGGATGGTCGCTTCCGCCACCACCGACTCGACGGTCTCTTCCTGGGCCCGGCCGGTCCGCAGCGCGACCCACCCGGAGATCACCAGAGCGAGGGAAACCGCGGCCATCGTGAGCCAGGGGCCCCGCGCCGCCGGGGCCCGACGGGTGAGCCAGAAGGCGGCCACCGCCGCCACAGGCAGCAGGACCCCGAAGACGATGGGAAATTGGACGACGGAGGGATGGAGTGGGTTCGGCATGGGCGCCTCCAGTTGAAGGATGAGGGAAAGGTGTGCGATGTTGGCCACGGCGCCTATCCGGCAGATGTTCGGGTTTGGGGCCCATCCAGCTCGACATCCCTCCGGCAGATGACGGATACGGCATGGCGGAACGCCCCGGCGACGTAACTCCTCGGCTCCAGCTGGTTCTGGCGGCCCTTCTGGTCGTCATCACTGCGGCCGCCTCGGCAGATCTGGTCATGGATCGCCCGAACACCCTGCTGAGCGTTCACGTCCTGGCCGAGCTTCTGGTGGTCGTAACGAGCCTGACGGCGGCCTCCTATCTCGCGTGGGGATGGTACGGCTCGTACCGTGAGGTGCGGGACCTGCAGGTGGCGGTGGCGGAACGCCAGGCCGAGCGAGACCTCTGGCGCAGACGGGCCGGCCGCGTCCTCCGGAACCTCTCCGAAGCCGTGGATGAGCAGTTCTCCACGTGGAGCCTCACCGAAGCGGAGCGTGACACCGCGCTCATGCTCCTGAAGGGGCACAGTCACAAGAGGATCGCCCGACTGTCCGGCCGCAGTGAGCGGACGGTGAGACAGCACGCCGTGGCCGTATACCGCAAGGCGGGGCTCGCGGGCCGCTCCGAGCTATCGGCATTCTTCCTCGAGGATCTGCTGAGGCCCGGGGACGAGCAGGCCGGGCTTGACGGATCCTGACGTGTGCCGCCGTTTGCGGGGATCATTCCCCGCGGCGCGACACACCCGAGACGCCGTGTCTCCATCCCGTCCACCGACCCCTAGCAAGGGAATCACCATGAGCACCTCGCCTCGAGTACGGGCCAAGACCCGGATGTCTCCCTTGCTCTTCACCCTGATCCTGGCGGGGGCCGGCGTGGGTGCCACGGACGTGCCCGCTCTGGGCCAGGACTCCGCGGCGCCCCAGGAGGTGGGCGGCCCGGGCTCTGCGAACTACGAGCTCGCAGCGCGCTTCGCTCCCTACAAGATCCGGGAGCTGGTACACAGCACCATGGTGAACCCCCGGTGGATCGAGGGAACCGAGCGGTTCTGGTACGAATGGGAGAGCTCCGACGGAACGTTCTACTACCTGGTGGACCCCGCCCGAGGCACCCGACGGGAGCTGTGGGACAATGATCGGATCGCGGCCGAGCTCACCCGCATCACCCAGGATCCCTGGGACGGACAGCATCTCCCCATCCAGAGCATCCGATTCATCGACGCCAACACCATCCGGTTCGACGTGACGTCATCCCAGGACGAAGAACAGGAAGAGCAGGAGGTGGAGGAGGAACAACAGCAGGAGGAGCAACGGACCGGCCGGTCCCGCACCAAGAAGAAGGTCCACCACTTCGAGTACGACGTGAACACGCAGACCCTGCGTGAGCTCGAAGACTACGAGGCCCCGGACAACCACCCGGGGTGGGCCAGCGTCTCGCCCGACGGACAGACGGTGGTCTACGCCAAGGAGCACAATCTGTGGATGATGACGGACGAGGAGTACCAGAAGGTCCTCGACGCACGACGGGGCAAGAGCGGTGCGGAAGCCGACTCCGCGGAGATCGATCTGGAGCTGGAGGAGACCCAGCTCACCACCGACGGCGAGGAGTACTACGGGTACGAGGCCAACGGGTCCGGGCGGGGGGAGACCAACAAGACCAGGATGGAGAACGCCGACAAGCGCAAGCGCGCCTCCATCGTCTGGTCCAAGGACTCACGGCGCCTCGCGCTGGTGCGGCAGGATCAGCGTGAGGTGGGCCTCTTGTGGGTGGTCCACACCACCGGCAACGAACGACCGGAACTGGAATCGTACAAGTACGACATGCCCGGCGAAGACAACGTCACCCAGAACGAGATCGTCATCTACGATCTCGAATCCAGATCCCAGGTGACGGTCCAGGACGA
>JARRLD010000458.1:0-1322 GCA_037387345.1 Gemmatimonadota bacterium | reverse complement strand
GCGACCGTCACCGCACCGACGTTCTGGTGGCGGACGCGTCCAACGGTGAGATCCTCCGCACGGTGATCGAGGACCGGATGAACACGTACATGGAGGTCCGCGGCGTGGAGCTGCTGGGCAACGGAGACGTCTTGTGGTGGTCGGAGCAGGACGGCTGGGCCCACATCTACCGGTACGGCGCCGACGGCACCCTCAGAGGTCGGCTCACCCAGGGACCGTGGCACATCTCGTCCATCATGGGGGTGGACGAGGCGCGCGGGCACGTGTTCCTGCTGGGCAACGCGCGCGAGGAAGGGGAGGACCCGTACTACAACCACCTGTATCGGGTGAATCTCGACGGGAGCGGCCTCACGCTGCTGAATCCCGGGGACTTCGACCACCGTTCGTCACTCAACGAGTCCACGCGCTACTTCGTGGACAACTACTCGCGGGTGAACACGACGCCGGCATCGGCGCTGTTCGACGCCACCGGCCGGAGGATCCTCGACCTGGAGGAGGCCGACTTCTCCGCCCTCTCGGACGCTGGCTACCAGTTCCCCGAGCCGTACAAGATCGAGGCGGCCGATGGCGTCACCGACCTCTACGGCGTCATGTACAAGCCGTACGTCCCGACCGCTCCAAGTGGTACCACAACTACGGGTACGGGAACCTGCGGGACTACGGACTGGCGGATAAGAAGGCCACGGTGGAGCAGCTCGCCGACCGGTACGACTTCATCGACCGGGACCGGGTGGGCATCTACGGCCACTCCGGCGGGGGCTTCATGTCCACCGCCGCCATGCTGGTCTACCCCGACGTCTTCGACGTGGCGGTGTCGTCGTCGGGGAACCACACCAACGACGTCTACAACCGCTGGTGGTCGGAGACGCATCACGGTGTGAAGGAGGTGGTGAGCGACTCCGGCGAGGTCTCCTTCGAGTACGACATCGCCAAGAACCCGGACCTGGCGTCGAACCTGAAGGGCCACCTGATGCTGACCACGGGGAACGTGGACAACAACGTGCACCACGCCAACACGCACCGCATGGCGGAAGCGCTCATCCGGGCCAACAAGCGCTTCGACTACTTCGTGTTCCCGGGCCAGCGCCACGGGTACGGGAACATGGGCGACTACTGGTTCTGGCTGCGGGCGGAGTACTTCGTGAAGCACCTGCTCGGCGACTACCAGTGGAACGCCGACATCATCCCGCTGCAAAGGGAGCGGCCCAAGACGCGATAGGGTTTTCTGAAGAGTGGGTGGGAGTCATCCCCCTCTCCGCGGCTGGGCGGACCCCCGCAATGCCGCTCCGAGGGGGATGGCGTCCCGCCCACACCCCTACGAG
>JARRLD010000457.1:0-2692 GCA_037387345.1 Gemmatimonadota bacterium | reverse complement strand
GACACGGATCTGCTTCGGCGTCGGCTCCAGAAGCGGAGGCCGCGGGTAGTCCCAGACGCACTCCCTTCCGAAGGTCGCGGGCTTGGAGTCGTTCGCCACGGCGTTCGGTTGCTCCTTCGCTCAGGCTTGGCTCGCAGGCAGCCCCTGCTCGACCAGGCGGGCCAGCAGCTTCCCACTCGTAAACGCGTCCTCGACACGCGCTCCGTGGGCCCAGTCGCGTTGCGCGGCTTCTCGCTCAGCGCCCGCGTCCGTGCGGAGCGTCGAGATCGAGGGTCGGGCACATGGGCACGATTCCGGTCGGGTTGATCGTCGTGTAGCTCCGGTAGTAGTGCTCCTTGATGTGCGCGAAATTCACCGTGTCGCGCACGACGGCAAGCTGGTAGAGCTCGCGCAGGTAGCCCGAGAGATTCGGGAGTTCTGCGATGCGGCTGTGGTTGCACTTGAAGTGTCCGACGTAGACCGCATCGAAGCGGACGAGCGTCGTAAAGAGCCGCCAGTCCGCCTCGGTCATCCGCTCGCCCATCAGATAGCGGTTCCTTCCCAGCGCTCCTCGAAGGCATCAAGCGCGTCCTACTCCTCCGAGCCTCAGCGGAACCACCCCATCGGGAACTCCGCTTCAGACCGCATCGGTAGCGAAGCCGTGCCGGATGGGCTCGCGTGCCCACGCTGAACGCGGCCGCGGTGACTTCCTGGGGAGGAGTCAGCGAGCGCTGAGTCAGTCGTCGTCACCCTTGACGGCGTTCTTCACCCGGTCGATGCCGCGACCAACCGTCTCCTTCAGCTCTCCCGCGGCCTTGTCGAGCTTGCCATCCTGCTTGAGATCCTCATCATCCAGCAGAGCCCCCGCCGCCTCCTTCAAGCGACCACTCACCTGATCCTTCTTGCCCTCTTGGCTCACGACGCACGTCCTCCCTTTGCTGCTCGGGCCGGGTCTGTCGCGCTCAGTCCCTCCGAACGCCGCCGGCCGCCGTACTCTCGAGGCACGCAGATTATACAAGGCAGACCATTTGTAAAGATTTTATTGATACGTATACTCCCTCCATGTCCAAGAAAGCCGACGCCGAGGAACTGTTGGCCCACGTCGAGAGGCGGAATCCTGGCCAGTCCGAATTCCACCAGGCGGTGCGCGAGGCGGCACGCGACCTGGTGCCTCTCGTCAATGACCGCGCGGAGTACCGCGATGCCCGGGTACTGGACCGCCTGGTCGAGCCCGACCGCGTGGTCCAGTTCAGGGTGTGCTGGCAGGACGACGCCGGCCGCGTGCAGATCAACCGCGGCTATCGCGTCCAGTTCTGCAACGCGATCGGTCCGTACAAGGGAGGGCTCCGCTTCCACGCGTCCGTCGAGCCGGGAACGCTCAAGTTCCTGGCCTTCGAGCAGACACTGAAGAACAGCCTCACCGACCTACCGATGGGCGGCGCCAAGGGCGGCGCGGACTTCTCCACGCGGGGTCGCTCCGAGGCCGAGGTCATGCGCTTCTGCCAGGCCTTCATGACCCAGCTCCATCACTACATCGGAGAGGACGTCGACATTCCCGCGGGCGACATCGGAGTGGGCGTGCGCGAGGTGGGCTTCCTCTTTGGCCAGTACAAGCGCCTGATCGGTGCGTTCGAAGGGGCACTCACCGGCAAGCCGCTGGCGTCGGGCGGCAGCCACGTCCGCAGCGAGGCCACGGGCTGGGGGTGCGCGTACTTCGCCCAGAACGTGCTCTCCCAGGCGGGAGCGGATCTCGATGGCAAGACGGCTGTGGTGTCGGGATCGGGCAATGTGGCCCTCCACGCCGCGGTCAAGCTACGCGCGCTCGGAGCCCGGGTGATTTCCCTTTCGGACTCCGACGGCACCGTCCACGCACCCGACGGATTCGACGACGAGCAGCTCGAGGGGGCGAGGCGGATCAAACAGGAGGAGCGCGGCCGCATCTCGGCCTTCGCCGAGAAGTTCGGCCTCGAGTACCGCAAGGGGGCAACGCCCTGGCGCATCCCCTGCGACCTGGCGTTTCCCTGTGCGACGCAGAACGAGATCGGGGAGAAAGACGCAAGGGAGCTCATCGACAATGGCTGCGAGCTCGTCTGCGAGGGCTCCAACATGCCGTGCACGGCGGAGGCGTCGGAACTCTTCTCGAAGGCGGACGTGATCCACGCTCCGGGCAAGGCCGCGAACGCCGGTGGAGTCGCGATCTCGGGGCTCGAGATCACCCAGAACGCGATGCGGATGCGCTGGTCGCGGCAGGAAGTGGACGCGCGTCTCCAGGAGATCATGCGGACGATCCACGAGACCTGTGTGGAGCACGGCGAGCGAAGTGGCGGGATCGACTACCGGCGCGGTGCCAACGTCGGAGGCTTCATCAAGGTGGCCGATGCGCTCGTGCACGGTGGAATCGTCTGACGGATCGCCTTGGAACGGAGCAGCGTAGGGACGCACCATGGATTCGAACTCCTTCCAAGAACACGCACTCACACTCCGCGCACTCGCCTTGGAAGAGACATACCTCCGGAAGCCTTGGGATCCGCTCCGCCAGCGGGGGATCGTCCTCGGGTCCCACGCGCCCCTCAGCCAGAGACCCAGGCCCGGCGGGGTGTCGAGCATCTCTGCGAGCGAGGGGAGCGCGGCCAGATCGGGCGCGTGGGCACCGGGCTCTGCGACCAGGGACTCGAGGACCAGCCCGTCCGAGCCGAGCAGCATCCCCAGCCCT
>JARRLD010000456.1:0-2701 GCA_037387345.1 Gemmatimonadota bacterium | reverse complement strand
TCACGGCGTGCTTGGCCACCATCTCGACCATCATGCGCTGCCGGGAGATGGGGGTCGGGGTGCAATGTCATGGGGCGCTCTCCACTGCGATGCATGGCCAGGGCCGCCCCGTCAGCGCGAGCGCCTCCTCCTCAGGAGTAGTATCGTATTTCGACAGGTGAGACCACTGGTCTCAGACTCGAAGAGGAGAGCCAAGGTGGAGTACGACCCGACCTCCTGGGAGATTCAGGAGAACCCCTATCCCGTCTATCGCTGGCTTCGTGACGAGGCGCCCGCCTACCACAACGAGCGAATGGGGTTTTGGGCTCTGTCTCGCTTCGAAGACGTTTGGGACGCAACTCTCGATTGGCAGAGCTTCACCTCCACGCGCGGGCAGACGCTCGAAGAAGTGAAGTCTCCGCTCCCGATCATGATCTCCATGGATCCTCCTCAGCACACTCGCGTGCGGGCCCTCGTTGCAAAGGCCTTCACGCCTCGACGTGTCGCGGAGATCGAGCCGGCGGTGCGCGAGCTCACCCGCGAGCGCTTGGCGGGGCTCGAGCCGGGCATGCAGATCGATCTGTTCGAGCAGCTGGCGTCGTCGATGCCGATGGACGTGATCAGCACGATGCTCGGGGTGCCGGCCGAGCAGCGAGACAACGTACGCCATCTGACCAACCAGATGATGCACCGGGAGCCGGGTGAGCTGGAGGTGAGTGAGCGGACCGTCCAGATCGGAACGGAGCTAATCGCGATCTTCAGTGATCTGATTGCGGCACGCAGGCGCGAGCCCGAGGACGACCTCATCAGCGCGCTGATCGGCGCGACGCTCGATGGCGAGGACGGAAAGCCCACGTCCCTGACCGACGAGGAGCTGTTGGGATTCTGCCTGCTCCTGGGAAGCGCGGGTCACGAGACGACGGCGCGACTCATCTGCAACAGCGCCGTCACGCTCGCGCGACACCCCGACCAGCGGCGAGAGCTGGCCGCCTCTCCGCAGCTGCTGCCGGGCGCAGTCGAAGAGTTCTTGCGTTACGACCCGCCGTCGCAGGTGCAGGGGCGTTGGAGTACGCGGCCCGTGGAGCTCCATGGCGTGACGATTCCCGCGGATCGGCGCGTTCTGCTGCTCACCGGCGCTGCGCAGCGCGACCCCCGGCAGTACGACGATCCGGACCGTTTCGACATCCACCGAAAGCTCGACCGCCAGCTTTCCTTCGGCTACGGGCAGCATCTGTGCCTGGGTAAGTCCCTGGCGCGGCAGGAGTGTCGCGTTGCGTTCGAGGAGATCCTCGCCCGCTTCCCGGACTACGAGGTGGACGAAGACAACCTGGTCTGGGCTCACAACAACAACGTTCGCGGCTACGCGAAGGTGCCGATGCGGCTGTGATGCCAGGGCCGGCTGGCTCGACTTCCGGAGCAGCCATCTACGGCTTCCCGGCTTGAACGCGAGACCGGAGCCGCTCGGGCCAGTCTAGGTGACGGCACCCTGGATGCGGAGCTCCAGAATCTCGTCCTGGTCGTAGCCGGCCTCGCCCAGGATCTCATCACCGTGCTCGTTGAACTCCGGAGCGCGACGCGTCGGGCTCGGAGCCTCGTCGAACTGCACCGGGGTCGAGACGAGGTCGAACTCCAGGCCGTCCCGTGTTGCGGTGCGAGCCATGTAGCCGTTCGCGACGACCTGGGGATCCTTGGGGAAGTCGAGGGAATTCTGGACGGGCGCCCACTGGCCCTTGAGGGTGTGGAGCCTTTCGGACCAGTAGGAGAGGGGCTGCATCGCGATGACCTCGCCGATGATCTGCCGCGCTTCCTCGGCATTGCTTGCCAGCTTCTCCGGCGAGTCGAAGCGCGGGTCATCGATCAGGTCGGGCCGATCGATGTGCTCACAGAAGTCCGCCCAGTAGGGCGCGGCCTGGAGCATCACGAGCGAGATGTACCGACCGTCGGCGGTTCGATGGAGCCCCACCAGGGGGTTCGGGATCTTCATCTTCGAGGGAAGAGCCGTGGCCCAGGGTCGTCCCGTCTGGAGAGAGAGTGCGATCGCCGCCGACAGAGCCCAGCCCCCGGTCGCAAGCAGGGAGACGTCTACCACCGACGCCTCTCCCGTCCGCTCGCGCTTCAGCAGGGCCGCTGCGATTCCGCCCGCGATCGTCATCCCACCGAGCGAGTCGCCCCAGGCCGGTCCCGGCTGTCCGAGGACTCCATCGATCTCACGTGGAGTGGCGCTCGCCGCGTTTCCGGCGCGGCACCAGAAGGCCGTCATGTCGTAGCCACCACGGTCCGCGTCGGGACCGTGCGGTCCAAAGGCCGTGCCGCGCACATAGATGAGCTTCGGGTTGTGGGTGCGCAGATCATCGACGTCGATCCTCAGCCGCGCCAAGACCCCTGGCAGCTTGTTCGTCAAGAAGACGTCGCAGCGCTCGACGATGCGGTACAGCACTGCGCGCCCTTCGGAGCTGGAGAGATCGATTCCGATGGAGCGCTTGCCCCGGTTCGAATGCTCGTTGAGGACGTGGACGTCACCGCCGAGGCTCATGGTCCCGGTGCTCCCGAGTCCACGCATCGCATCGCCGCGCTCCGGGTGCTCCACCTTGATCACGTCGGCGCCCCAGTCGGCGAGAACGGCGCCGGCGGCGGGCACGAACGTGAACTGCGCGACCTCGAGGACCCGCACTCCCTCCATCACTCGTTGCATGTCGGTGGACTCCCCGCTGCGCCGGCGTAC
>JARRLD010000455.1:0-4066 GCA_037387345.1 Gemmatimonadota bacterium | reverse complement strand
AGTGGGTCCACGCCCTTGAGCGGTATGAACGCGTGAGCCGCGGCTATCAGGCACTCCTGGAGGACGCCACGGGGGACGTGACGCTGGCCTCCAACACGCACGAGCTCGTCGTTCGTTTCCTGTCGGCTCTTCCGTGGGAGCGACGGCGTTCCATCGTGACCACGGACGCCGAATTCCACTCCATACGGCGCCAGGTGGACCGTCTGGCAGAGACGGGCCGTGTGGAGGTGGTGAAGGTTCCCGGCTATCCCGCCGGTGACGTCGCGGCCAGGCTGGCGGCGAAGGTGGACGAGGGCACCGCGTGCGTTCTGGTGTCCGCGGTCTTCTTCGAGCGGGGGCACGTGGTGCCGGGGCTTCGAGGTCTCGCGGACGCGTGCGCCCGTCACGGGGCGGAGCTCCTGGTGGACGCCTACCACGCCCTGGGAGCCATGCCCTTCCGCCTGACGGATCACGGGCTTGACGATGCGTTCGTGGTGGGGGGCGGCTACAAGTACCTCCAGCTCGGTGAGGGGAACTGCTTCTTGCGCACGCCCCCGGGTTGCGATCTGAGGCCGGTCTATACCGGGTGGTTCAGCGAGTTCGGCGAGCTCGGGGAGGAGAGGGCTCCGGGCGAGGTGCGCTACGGGAAAGGCTCGGCACGCTTTGCAGGATCCACCTACGATCCCACGTCGCACTACCGTGGCGCGGCGGTCCTGGACTTCTTCGACGACCAGGAGTTGACCCCGGAGCTGCTACGGGAAGTCTCGCAGCATCAGGTGGGCTTGCTCGTATCGACGTTCGAGGGGCTCGATCTGGATCCGGCCGTCGTACGCCTGGACGATGGGGTGGACCTGAGGGGCCGAGGCGGCTTCCTGGCCCTGACGGCGCCCGATGCAGCGGGCCTCTCGTCGGCCCTCAGGCAGCGTGGCGTTCATACCGACTCCAGGGGCCACGTCCTTCGGTTCGGCCCGGCGCCCTACCTGGCGGACGCCCAGGTGACGGCGGCCATGGAGGCGTTGGGGGAGGTCGTGAGCGAGGATTCCCGACCTCCACGGTAGGCGCCGACCCCAGGGGCAGCGGACTCCCAGGGGTCGGCAGCGTGTCCCCCTACGAAATGGGGGCGGCGGTGGCACCCGGGGCCTGGTCGACCCGTCTGACGACGCGGCCTGGCCTGGCGCCGGTGGGCGCGGATCCGTCCCAGACCTGGACACCGTTCACCCACACCGCCCGGATACCGACGGAAGGTTCGTGCGGCGCTTCGAAGGTCGCCCGGTCGGCGACGGTGGTCGGATCGAAGAGCACGAGGTCCGCGTAGGCGCCCGGCTCGATGACGCCGCGCCGGGCGATGCCCACGTGACGGGCCGACAGCCCGGTCATCTTGTGGATGGCTTCCTCCAGGGACAGCGTCCCTTCCTCGCGCACATGACGCGCCAGGACGCGGGTGAACGAACCGAATCCACGGGGATGGGGACCGTGTAGCTCGCCGTCGGTGCACACGTTGGTGTGATCCCACGCGAGGAGCGTGGCGACGTCCTCGGCGAGCATGCTGCGGGCCACGATGCTCTCCTGGGCGTCGTCCGGAGCCTCCGGGCCGTGGACGGCCTCGATGAGGGCCAGGTAGGTGGTCACCGGATCCTCGCTGCGGAGCCCGGCCACCTCGGCCAGCGTCTTGCCCTGGTACGTGGTGTCGGGGCTGTAGCGGCCGATGATCATCCCGTCCGGTGGGGCGAGCTCCTCCAGAGCGAAGGTGGCGGCCTCGGGTGTGTACTTCCGGTCCGGGAACAGGACCGTCATGGTGGACTGCCAGTACTCGTACGGATACACGTCGGCCGTCACGTCGACGCCTTCCGCCCGGGCCTGGTCGAGCCGTGCCAGCAGCTCGTCGGCTCCACCCCACAGGCTCTTCATGGCCAGCTTCAGGTGCGTGGCCATCACCGGAATCCCCGCCTCCCGTCCGATGCGGATCAGCTCCTCCACCGCGTCGAAGAGGGCCCGGTCCTCCGAGCGCATGTGGGACGCGTACCGACCTCCCGCGCCGGCGGCAACCCGCGCCAGGGCGATGATCTCCTCGGTGGTGGCGTAGATCCCCGGGTCGTATTCGAGTCCTGTGGACAGCCCCAGGGAGCCCGCGTCCAGGTCGGCCCGGAGGAGCGACGCCATGGAGTCGACCTCGGCCTCCGTGGCAGGGCGTCGGTAGTCGTCACCGAGGACGGCGCGGCGCAGCGTGCCGTGCCCGGTGAAGGACGCCACGTTCACGGCGACGGGTGTCGCCTGGAGCTCCTCGAAGAGCGCCGACAGGGGAAGCCGCGACCCGCCGTCGGGTCCGGAGACGATGGTGGTGATGCCCTGGCTCACCGCACCCACGGCCGCGGGATCATCCGGCAGATCTCCCGCGTGGTGGCTGTGGGTGTCGTCGGCAATGCGATCCCCGTCGATGCGGACCGCTGCGGGAACCAGGGGCGCCCCCGTACCGTCCGCCACCAGGACCTCACGGATCAGGAGGGTGTCGGCGGGGGGTGCGCAGGCGACCGCGAGGGCGAGGAGGCACAGGATCACCTGGGGCGCGAAGCCGTCGGAGCGCTTCATGGGCGCTCCCGCTGGAAGAAGAGCCCTCGTACTCGGCCGGCGTGGATCTCGAATCCATCGACGGCTCCATCGGAATCGCGCACGACCAGGAGGGCGACGCCAGCTACCTCGAACTCGTCTTCAACCCCGGGGCGCATGGGCTCGGGATCCCGGTCGGGGCGCACGAGCCACAGAGAGCCTTCATCGGCGCTCACCTCGAAGCGGGTGCCCAGCTCTTCGCTCCAGTAGCTCCCGGCCAGGGCCGCCAGGTCCGACGCTCCGAGCCGGGCCGGTTGCTCCCGGAGGAAGACGGTCTGCCCCACTCGGACGCCTTCCGGCCATTCGTCGGTCTCGGGCTGGAAGCTCACGGGCACGCCAGGTCCCTCCATGACGAAGCGTGTCGGAGAGAGAGGTGCGAGAGGAATGGCCCTGCCCGGCGCGAGGATGTGCAGCGCCCCGTCCCGTACCTCGAAGCGCCAGTAGTTGGGCTCGTCGGGTGTCCGATAGAGCCCTTCCCAGCGCTCGAGCTGGGCTTCGTCGAGGGTGATCGGCCTCCCGCTCCGGGCCGGATCCAGTCGGTCCGGTGGCGGCGCCTCGGAGAAGGCGTCGGCAAGCACCAGGTCCGCCACGGCCGTGGCGTAGCCGCCCGCATCGGCGTCGGCCCGGTTACACTCCACGATGACGCTGGTGTGATGGTCGGGAAACCGGGCGAAGTGGGCGCGGAATCCGGCCCAGGATCCTCCGTGGGACACCCGTCGCAATCCCCGGTACTCTCCGACGGACAGGCCGAGGGCATAGTCGATGGTATCGCCGTCGTTGAGGACGCCCCGGGTGTGCAGCCGGGAGAGGAGCTCCGGGCCCCCGACCCTGGGCTCGTAGAAGTTGGCGTCCCACTTCGCGAGATCCTCGATGGAGGTGATGACCTGCCCGTCGCCTCCCATCTGGAAGTTCCACGCGTGGTCGATCGTCCATCCGTCGGAGCCCCGGGCGTATCCCGTGGCGCGCTCGGCGAGGATCTCGGTGTTGTCGTCCCAGATGGAGGTGTGGGCCATCCCCAGAGGATCGAAGACCCGCTCCTCCAGGAACTGCCTGAGCGACCGATCCGTGGCTCGACGCACGATGTTCGCCAGGAGCAGGTAGCCTGAGTTCGAGTAGAGGTATCGGGAGCCAGGCGGGAAGTTCAGAGCCTTCTGACGCACGATGAGCTCCACGCCGTCGAGCTCGTCGAAGACATTGTCGAAGTCGACGCCTGCAATGTCCGCCAGCGTCAGGTAGTCCCGGACCCCGCTGGTGTGGTTCAACAGATGGCGGTTGGTAAACGGGGTTCCGTAGTCGGGAAGCTCCGGAACCCACTTCCGCACGGGATCGTCGATGGACAGGGTGCCTTCGGCTTCCAGGAGCGCGATGGCGGTGGCGGTGAACTGTTTGGACACCGACCCGATGTCGAAGACGGTGGACGTGGTCAGGGGGATGCCCCAGTCCAGGTTCGCCAGTCCGTACCCTCGGCCGTAGGCCAGGATGC
>JARRLD010000454.1:2930-4726 GCA_037387345.1 Gemmatimonadota bacterium | reverse complement strand
GGTCGGAGGCAAGTCTTTGCAGGAAGGCATGCGACTCACCGCCCTGCCCACGGGGGTCCTGGCGGTGAGGATAGGCAGCGTGCGTCTTCCTTGTCTCAGACCGGCCTTTGGTCCGAATTGCTATGACGCCCTACACTCCGACACCAACGGGCCAGCGTTTGGCACTCGCCAGTCAGCCGACGGCGCTGGTCGGATCGTTCGAGCTGCCGTATGGGCTCAGCTGCCCGACTGCGAAGTACTGGTGCAGCAGCTGGATGGCGATGGAGCCCTCACCGACCGCCGACGCAACGCGCTTGACGGAACCGTGTCGGACGTCGCCAGCGGCGAACACGCCCGGCATGCTCGTTTCGAGGAGGAACGGACGGCGATTGAACCGCGGCGCGCTGCGCTGAGAGATATCTGCTCCCGTGAGGATGAAGCCCCGCTCGTCCTGTTCGATCTCCGCCGGGAGCCACCCCGTGTACGGCTCGGCGCCGATCAAGATGAACAGCGCCCGAGCATCGACCGTGGACTCGGCCGTCGACGCGATGTCGCGCAGCACCAGGTGATCCAGCCGACCATCGCCACCGCCACCCACCACCTCGCAGCCCAGACGGGTCTGGATGTTCTCGGCCGCCTCCACCTGACGAACGAGGTAGTCCGACATGCCGTCGCGCAGCGATGGTGCGCGGACCACGAGTGTGACGCTCCGGGCGTACTGCGCAAGATGCAGCGCGGATTGGCCGGCCGAGTTAGCGCCTCCGAGAACGAACACGTCTCGACCGACCATGGCCGGGGCTTCGGATGTCGAACCGCCGTAGTACACGCCGACTCCGACCAGTGCCTCGAGTGCCGGCACCCCGAGCCGGCGGTAGCTGACACCCATGGCCAACAGCACCGCCGATGCTGTCAAGCGGCGGCTGTCGGAAAGCGTAACGAAAAAGTGGTCGCCCTCGCGGACGACGCCGGTGACCGTCTGCATGAAGGCGAAGTTGGCCCCGAAGACCCAGGCCTGGCTGTATGCGTTCTGGGCGAGCTGCCGACCACTGACGCCACGCGGGAACCCGAGGTAGTTGCGAATGAGCGAGCTGGAGGTGGCCTGGCCGCCAATCCCGCCCTTGTCGACGACCAGTATGCTGAGCCCCTCCGACGCGCCATACACGGCTGCCGACAGGCCCGCGGGTCCCGCGCCGACGATGATGACGTCGAAGGGCGCCTGGCTCGGCTCGATTGGTCCACCAGTGGACTGGGAGATCTCGAGGTTGGTCGGATTCTCCATGACCCTGCCATCCGGGAACACGACGAGGGGTAGCGTCGCCCCCGGCTTGGCCGCGGCGACAAGCTCCCGACCTTCGGGCGAGTCGGCGAGGCAGAAGTGGTGCGACACCGCGCACTGCTGGAGCGCCTCGCGCAGCTCATAGGCGCGACCCGTCCAGGACTCGCCGACGATACGGACAGTGTATGGCGCCGCCCGATTCGCCTCGGCCCATTCGAGCAGCACCATGGAGATCGTCTGGTGGAACTGCTCATCCGGCGACCGCGACGGGCGAACGACATAGTGGTCGAACCGTCCGTCGGCGATGCCTTCGAAGATCGCCCGTCCCGTCCCCGGGTCACCCCAGTCAGTCCACGCCACCAGCACCGCACGCTTGGCGTACGGGTGGAGGTCGTGAACGGCCGCCAGCAACCGGCAGCCTGGCTCGCCGACGCGCCACTGTCCGGCGAGGACCAAGGCGACCTCCATGCCTGAGGTGGCGAAGTCCTCGAGCTGCGCGATCGCCCCGTCGGGCGATCCCACGCTGACGACTTCGTAGTGC
>JARRLD010000454.1:0-2915 GCA_037387345.1 Gemmatimonadota bacterium | reverse complement strand
CGCCAGCTCACGCTTGATATGGGCGAGGTCGGGGGCGGTCTGGTCGACGGCGAGGAGGATGGGCTGGGTCATGGCGGTACTCTACGCTACGTTTTCGACAAGTGTTGACGGAATGAAAAAGGGGATACGGTGCGCGGCAAGCGCCGGATTAGACGGGCGGCTGTGCCGGCTCTTCTCTCAACATCCACCCGCACTCGACGAGCTCGATACCGCCGGGTCAGCATCGACGCTTCCGTGCGCATCGAGGCCGGTGACCGGGCGGTCATCGAGCGACTCGTCCGCTACTGCCGCACCGAGGCGCTGCTCACGCCTCACGAGCTCCTCGAGGCCATCGCCAAGTTCGTCCCGCCCCCGCCTGTTCATCGCCACCGCCACGATCCTGGGACGGCCCCGTCGGTGACACGGGTCAGGTGTGGGCCCGGGCCCCGCCTCCAATACCCTCAGCCGGGGTGGCGAGCCTCCGAGACCATCCGCCGCTCGCCCAACTCCACCTCGACCCGGAGCTCACGGCGTGTCGCCCGGTCCACCCACCGGGTGACGGGGGGCCCGCCGAAGTCCACGTCCATCCGCCAGGCGTCGAAGCGGGCGCCGCCGACGGTCACCTCCTCCGTGCCCGACACGTTCACGTGGACGAACTGAGGTCCCCGGTGGATGTCGTAGGTCGCCAGCGTCGCTTCATACCCCTCCTCGAGGGGCAGCAGGTTCGCCACCATCATGGCGATGCTGTAGTCGAAGAGCCCCGACGGAATCGCCTCGTCGACGGGCGTCGCCTCCCCCAGGCTGTCCACGACGGTTCCCCGGACCCGTCTGCCGTCGAATGCGACGTGCCGGCTCCCCACAGGGGTGACGTCGCCGTGCCAGACTGTGGCCAGGCTGCGGCGAGCCACCAGAATGGAGTCCAGCGAAACCACCTGCCCGCCGGTGCGGATGTTCTCCTGGACGATGAGATAGCCGTCGTCGGCCTCCGAGACGGTCTGGATGTAGGTGATGGCCAGCCGCCGTTCACCTCCCGCCACGACGTAGTTGTCCACGGTGTCGGCTCCGGCGGTGAGCGCCAGGGACAGCGTACCGGCGGTGACGGTGTCCGCAGGGGTGGGTACCAGGGTGGCGAGAGCGAGGGCGAGGGGGAGGATCACTGGGGTTCTCTCCGGCAGGGACAGGCTTCGAGCAACTGGTCCATACGGGTCCACCTCTACGGTGGTTTCCTCACGCCATTAGATTGCTCCCCCATGATCTCCATCTCGAACCTCGGAAAGTCCTTCGGCGACCGGACGCTCTTCGCCGGCGTCTCCCTCCAGCTCAACAAGGGGGAGCGGTACGGGTTGGTGGGTGCCAACGGCTCCGGAAAGACCACCCTCCTGAACATCCTGAGCGGTGAGATGGACGCCACCGAGGGACAGGTGGGGATGCCCAGGGACGCCCGCCTGGGCGTCCTCCGCCAGGACCACTTCCGCCACGAGGACCAGGACGTCCTGGACGTGGCCATGATGGGGAACGTGAAGCTCTGGAACGCCCTGGAGGAGCGGGAGAAGATCCTGGCAGGGGCCGAGCACGACTTCGACGCCGACCGCTTTGCCGAGTTGGAGGAGGAGGTCCAGCGCAACGACGGCTATACTGCCGAGGCACGGGCGGCCGCCATCCTCGAGGGCCTGGGGATCCCCGCCGAGCGGCACCGGGAGCCGCTGTCCCGCCTCTCCGGAGGGTTCAAGCTCCGGGTCCTGTTGGCGCAGGTGTTGGCCAGTCAGCCCGAAGTCCTCCTCCTGGACGAGCCCACCAACCACCTGGACATCCTCTCCATCCGGTGGCTGGAGCTGTTCATGAAGGACTTCGCGGGACCGGTGGTGGTCATCTCCCACGACCACCGCTTCCTGGACAACGTGGCCACCACCATCCTGGACGTGGACTACGAGACCGTCCTGGCCTACCCGGGGAACTACACCGACTTCCTCGAGGCCAAGAAGGCCGAGCACAGCCGCCGCGAGAAGGATCTCGAGGCCCGGGAGCGGGAGATCGCCCACCACCAGAAGTTCGTGGACCGGTTCCGGGCGAAGGCCAGCAAGGCCCGGCAGGCCCAGAGCAAGCTCCGGCTCATCGAGAAGAAGGCCTCGGAGATCACCGACGTACCGGTGTCTTCCAGGCGCTACCCCACTTTCCGCTTCGATCCCTGGAGGGCGAGCGGGAGGGACGTCCTGAAGGTGAAAGGGGTGAAGAAGGCCTTCGGTGCGAACCGGGTGCTCCACGGGGTGGACCTCCTGGTGCATCGGGGAGACCGCCTGGCCATCATCGGGCCCAACGGCATCGGGAAGTCCACGCTCCTCAAGATCGTCATGGGTTTCCTGGACGCCGACGAGGGCGAAGTGGAGTGGGGGTACGAAACCCACCCGGGGTACTTCGCCCAGGACCACCAGGAGCAGTTCGAGGATCCCGGCCGCAGCGCCGAGGAGTGGATCTGGGACTACGCCCCGGGGAAGGACGTCGGATGGGTGCGCGGCCGCATGGCGCTCATGCTCTTCTCCGGCGACGAGACGAAGAAGCGGCTCGAGTCCCTCTCGGGCGGCGAGGCCGCCCGCCTCATCTTCACCCGTCTCAGCCTGGAGAACCCCAACGTCCTCGTCCTGGACGAGCCCACCAACCACCTGGACCTGGAGTCCATCGAGGCGTTGGTGGAGGGGCTGAAGGCGTACGAGGGGACGCTCATCCTGGTCTCCCACGACCGCTGGTTCGTCGGAGAGCTGGCGACGCGCATCGTGGAGATCCGTTCCGACGGCATCAAGGACTACCCCGGGACGTACCAGGAGTACGTCCACGCCCTGGGCGACGACCACCTGGACGCCGACCAGGTGATCCTCCGGGCCAAGCGCGAGAAGAAGCAGGGCTCCGGCGAGGCCACTCCTGAGCCGCCGGGGAACGATGAC
>JARRLD010000453.1:0-2727 GCA_037387345.1 Gemmatimonadota bacterium | reverse complement strand
TGTCATGAACGCGGACGGGAGCGATCCCACGCCCCTCACCGAGCCGGCGCCCCTCTGCGACGATCCCGCGTGGGGTCAGGGATGGCCCCTCTGGCACGATCATGAGCCGAAGTGGTCACCGGACGGGAACCGGATCCTGTTCATCCGCTATTCCGAGTGCGATCCGGACCCCACCAACGACTACCAGGCCCTCTACGTCATGAACGCCGACGGCACGGAGCCGAGGGAGTTGGCCGAGCGGGCCTCCCCGGCGGACTGGTCCCCCGACGGAAGCCAGATCGTGTACATCCAGGGGCCCGTCGACGACATGAGGCACATCTACGTGATGAACGCGGACGGTACCGGGAAGCAGATGATCCTGGAAAGCCACGGGTGGGACCAGGGGGAGGAGTACATCACCGTGGCCTGGAGCCGGTAGGGGGCCGGGCGCAATTCGCCGGGACTTGTCCGTCATCTCTCATAGGAACAGGTGTGGCCGGCTCTTCTCGGGTGGCGTGTGACCACCCACGTCGCGTCTTCCCTCCTGGGCCGACTCCATGAGAACCGCTCCTTCTCAAACGCGGCGCATGTGGCAGGCGAAAGCAGGGAGCCAGCAATGGGGTACCTAATGGTCCGGACCGGCCGCCTCACGGCATGCTTTGTTCTGTTCCTCTTCGTGGGTTGTGCCGACCCGCCCACCGCACTCGAACCCGATCTCACCGCCTCCCTCGCGAAGCCCGATAAACCACCGAAGCCTCAGCCGCCCGGTGAGACCGCGGCTCCCGAGATCAGCTTCGCCGCTGCCTGTGGACGCGCCGACTGCCTGTGGGTGGTGGACGCCGACGGCGAGAACGCCACGTCGATCTACGAGGGCTCCCCTTATCTCCAGTCCTCCTGGTCGGACCAGGGGACGGGCACCGCAGCGGACCCCTTCGTGATACTGGTCTCCCCATCTGGAGCCTTCGTCCAGAGCCTCGACAAGATCGAGGTCGTGGTCCAGGAGGGAGTCCCAGTGGCCCAGACGGTCACCGTCCTCTCCACAGACGCCTACCACCATGCGGTCGTCCGCCCCGGCGGGAGCGAGTTCGCTGCTCTGCAAAGGCCGGCCACCCTGGTGGTCGGGAACATGGACACCGGCGCCACGGTCCCCCTTTACGAGGCCGAGGTGGGCCGGGAGATCGGGTTGGCTGCATGGAACACCGATGGCACGCGGTTGGCCTTCCTTGTGGAAGACGAGTGGCCACAACGGGGGATCGATGTCATGGTCATGGAAGTCCCAGTGGGAGACGAGGGGTGGGTGGAAACGGCGATCTCCTGGGAATGGGTGGACTGGGGTACCCGCAATCTCAGTTGGGCCAGGACATCGAACCGTCTCCTCCTCGACGTTGAACTTCAGCTGTATGCGGTGGACCTGGACGTCCCGCCCCCGGAAATGGGTGCATCTCTGGGGGAGGGGTCGGCACCCTCATGGTCTGAGGACGATTCCCGCCTGGTCGTCGAGGACGACGGGTGGCTATGGATCAGGGAGGTCGGCGCCGGCAACGGCATCAAAGTGAAGAGAGGCAGCTGGCCGGACTGGAGAAGGTAGGGCCGACGTTGGTCCCCGCCTCTCGCACCGACCGAATCGACCCCTGCTCATCTGGAGGACACCATGCGCCGTGCCGCCCTCGCGGTTTCGTGCTCGATCCTGATCCTGGCATGCGGCGGTGGCGACGGGGGCTCGGACCCGACGGGTCCACGCGAACCCCCTCCTCCTCCGCCGGTCGCATCCGTGACGGTCAGCCCGCCGAGTGCCACGGTCAGAGTCGGCTCGACCCAGCAGTTCACGGTGACGCTCAAGGACGCCGAGGGTAACGAGCTGACAGGCCGCGCGGTGACGTGGACGTCGAGCAACACGTCCGTGGCCACCGTCGGCGCGTCGACCGGGCTGGCCACCGGCGTGGCCGTTGGCACGGCCACGGTGACGGCAACCAGCGAAGGGCAGTCCGGCAATGAGCAGCTAGCCGTTCTGGCAAGTAGCGTCCTCGGCCCCGGCTTCGGTGCCGAGCAGTTCTCGCTGATCCCGGCAGGCACGTTCCAGATGGGGAGCGCGAACGGGCCGTCCGACGAGCAACCGGTGCACACGGTCAACATCACCGAGCCGTTCTACATGCAGAAGACCGAGGTCACGCAGGGCCAGTGGAAGGCCGTGATGGGCTCGAACCCGAGCTTCTTCACCTCGTGCGGCGACGATTGCCCGGTGGAGCGGGTGAGTTGGGACGACATCCAGGGCTTCCTGCAGGCCCTGAACGCGGCCGACCCCGGCAAGGATTACCGACTTCCCACGGAGGCCGAATGGGAGTACGCGGCGCGCGCGGGCACGACGGGCGACTACGGAGGTACGGGCAACCTGGACGACATGGGCTGGTACGAGGAGAACGCGGGAGGTAGGACCCATGGTGTGGCGCAGAAGCAGGCGAACGCGTGGGACCTCTACGACATGCACGGCAACGTGACGGAGTGGGTTCAGGACTGGTATTCAGACAACTACTACAGCGTGAGCCCGGCGAACGACCCGCCGGGACCCAACACCGGGACGGGTCGTGTGCTGCGTGGCGGGCCCTGGAACGGCAGCCCCGAGGGGGCGCGATCGGCCTGGCGCGCCCTCTACGGCCCGTCGCTCGCCGGCGTCGAGGAGTTCGGGTTTCGGTTGGTGAGGACCCCGTAACGCACCGCCCTCGCCGCCTTGAGCCGATGCCTCGGACTCGT
>JARRLD010000452.1:0-2748 GCA_037387345.1 Gemmatimonadota bacterium | reverse complement strand
CTGCCCGGCTCACGCAGCGTTCGGGCGTCCGCAGCTTCGCCTCGGCGGCCCGGCACAACATACACCCCGCCCAACTGCACCCGGCTACCTTGCCGGGCCCCTCTTCCCTGCCTAGCGTGCCGTGCCTGCCCGCCATCATGAAGCTGCCTGCGGCCGCCGCGGGTGGCTGCGGCTACAGCGAGGGAAGACCATGCGTGCGTATTCGGCCACGGCTCTCCTGGCCCTCCTGGCGACCTGCAGCCCCTCCGGCAGCGGGCGCCCGGACATCTCCCAGCGATACGACAAGCAAGAGGTCATGATCCCCATGCGGGACGGCGTGCGCCTCTTCACGTCCATCCTCGTCCCGAAGGACGCGTCGCCCGCCCTGGAGTACCCGATTCTCCTGCGCAGGACGCCCTACTCGTGCCGGCCGTACGGGGAGGAGGCCTTCACCGAGGACCCCAGGAACCAGATGGCCCGCTACCTGCGAGAGGGGTACATCCTGGTCTGTCAGGACGTCCGCGGCCGCTACCTGTCCGAGGGGGAATACGCCAACGTGCGTCCGTATCTCCCCGAGAAGTCGGGCCCTGAGGATATCGACGAGACCACCGACACGTGGGACACGGTGGAATGGCTGGTCAACAACCTGGACTCCGACAACGGCAAGGTGGGCATCAGCGGGATCTCCTACCCCGGCTTCTATACCTGGATGGGCACCATCGACGCCCATCCGGCGGTGGTCGCCACGTCGCCCCAGGCGCCTGTGTCCAAGTGGATGGCCGGAGACGACTTCTTCCACAACGGGGCCTTCCTTCTGCCCCACGCTTTCGACTTCTACTCGGCCTTCGGATGGCCTCGGCCGGAGCCCAAGACCGAGCCGGATCAGCGCATGGCGAAGGACACGCCCGACGAGTACGCCTTCTTCCTGCGCATGGGCCCCCTGTCCAACGCCAACGAGCTGTACTTCCACCACCAGGTGGCCTTCTGGGACACGCTGACCACCAACGGCCGGTGGAACGACTACTGGGCGGCCCGGGACATCCTCCCTCATCTCCGGGACATCCGGCCGGCCACGCTGGTGGTGGGCGGTTGGTTCGACACGGAGAACCTCTTCGGGGCGCTGAACAGCTACGCGGCCAACGAGCGCCAGTCGCCGGGGGCCACCAACACCCTGGTCATGGGACCCTGGTACCACGGCGGCTGGAACTCCAGCCGGGGAGACTCCCTGGGGGAGATCGCCTGGGGATCACCCACCTCCCTCTTCTACACGGACAGCATCGAGGGCCCCTTCTTCGACCACTGGCTCAAGGACGCGCCGGACCCGGTCCTGCCCGAAGCCCTGGTCTTCGACACCGGCGAGAAGACGTGGCACCGCTTCGACAGCTGGCCACCTCCAGAGACCCGCGACGCGACCCTCTACCTCCAGGGGGGCGGAGCTCTGGGCTTCGATCCGCCGGACCCCGCGGTCCCGGGATACGACGAGTATGTTCACGACCCGGAGCACCCGGTGCCGTACACCACCGAGATCCGGGAGTGGTACAACCCGGCGTTCATGCTGGAGGACCAGCGGTTCGCGGGGTGGCGCCCCGACGTGCTCTCCTACGAGACGCCGATCCTGGAGGAGGACGTGACCGTCGCGGGCCCCATCCAGGTGTCCCTCACCGTGTCCACCTCGGGCACGGACGCCGACTGGGTCGTCAAGCTCATCGATGTCTTCCCGGACTCCCTGGAGGGAGGCGACTCCGTGCCGCTGTCCGGGTACCAGATGCTGGTCCGGGGTGACGTGCTCCGCGGCAAGTTCCGCGATGGCCTAGATGCCCCCGAGCCGTTCGAGCCCGACGAGCCCACCTCGATCTCCTTCGCCCTCCAGGATGCGTTCCACACGTTCCGGCGGGGACATCGCATCATGGTGCAGATCCAGAGCTCCTGGTTCCCCATGGTGGACCGGAACCCCGGCGTGTTCATGGACATCTTCCAGGCCACGGGGGACGACTTCCGGCCCACGACCCAGCGGGTGTACCACGTCCCGACGGGTCCGTCCAGCCTCACGGTGAGACGTCTGAACTGAAGGAGGATGGCCTCAGGAATCCCCTGGGGCGTGCGGCCGCCGCTGACCGGTCAGTAGGAAGAGAGGGTACTCGCGGACGCCCCCGGGGCGATCACGACGCATGATGTGGGCCGTCGAGACCCGCACGTCCCCGAACCCCACCCCCTCGACGGAGGACGCCAGCTCGTCCCGATCGAATCCGTGGTGCACGTCGGCGTGGGGATCGTCGTGAAAGGTGCCGTCCTCGGTGTCGAGGTCGCACAGGGCCAGCCATCCTCCCGGCTCGACGTGGGCTGCCAGCAGGCGGATCGTCGCAGGTGGATCGGCGACATGGTGTAGCGCCATCAGGGACACGATGGCGTCGTATCGTCGTGGCAGCTCCGGAGCGTCCGGGTCGATCCGCAGAGTACGCCCGTTCGCGTGTCCTCCGGCCTGGAGCTTCCGCTCCACTTCCCCCAGCATCCCCTCCGAGGGATCGGCGAACGTCACCGATGCCACCTGGGGAAGGAGATGGAATCCGAGGAGCCCGGTACCCCCGCCGAAGTCCAGCACGTGCATCTCGGGCCGTAGCGGAATGCGCGCCCCGATCAGGTGCGCCACTTCCGCGGCGCGTGCGGCACGGACGGGATCGTCGTCCCACGTCCTGGCCTTCTGGTCGAATTCGGGCTCACTCCGTCTCGCTCCGAAGGTGAGAGGACACCGTGGAGAACCACCATCAAGAT
>JARRLD010000451.1:0-5175 GCA_037387345.1 Gemmatimonadota bacterium | reverse complement strand
GATGGAAGGCCAATCGCCGGAACCTCCGGCTCCTGGAGCGCCACGTGGCGCAGCCCGCTCCGACCGCCAGGACCAGCCGCTTCCTGGTGGGCGCCATCGAGGCCGCCACCTTCGCCCTCATGGCCGGTGCGGCGGTAGGCGCCGTGCTGCTCTTCCGCTGGGTGGCGGGAGTCCTCCTCTAGGCCGAGCAGCGCCGCGTGGACCGGGGCGTGTCCGTCCTGCGTCAGGAGTGAGCGGGCCGGCCGACCGTCACTCTCCCCTCAGCGCCCCGACCGGATTCGTCCTCGACGCGCGCTCCGCGGGCACGAAGGAGGCAAGGGCCGCCACCGCCAGGAACAGGACGAGCACCCCGCCCAGGGTCACCGGATCGAAAGGGGTGACCCCGTAGAGAGCAGAGGCGATCACCTTGCCCATCCCCAGGGCCAGGGCCAGGCCGGCGGCCAGGCCCACCGCGGTGAGGCGCACGCCGTCGCTCACCACCACCCTCCGGATCTCACGACGCGACGCTCCGAGCGCCATGCGCACCCCCAGCTCGGCCAGAAGCAGCGCTCCGGTCCCGAAGACGGCGAGGGAAACCGATCCGATACTCCACTGCAGCCGGTTCTCCGCCACCACCGCCGACATGGGGCGGACGCCTGCGGGGAGGTCAGGATCCAGGGCCAGAAGCGCCTCGCGCACCGGCCGCGTCAGGGACGCGGGCTCATCGACCGTCCGGACCACGAAGAAGTGGCGCCGGAGCCCGGCCTGCAGGGCGGGCAGATAGAGCTGGGCCCGCTCTTCGCTGGCGTCCAGCCCGGAGTGCTTCACGCCCCCGACCACCCCGATCACCGTGGCGACCATGGGGTCGTTCGGGTCCCCTACGAGGAGCGTGCTCCCCACGGCGTTCCCCTGGGGCCAGTACCGGCGGGCCAGGGGCTCGTTGACGACGACGACCCGGGCGGCGTCCCGGTTGTCGGCGGCGGAGAAGTCCCTGCCCTCGAGGAGCGAGATCCCCATCGTCCCGAAGTATCCGGGATAGGGGCGGTTGGCGATTGCCGTCGGCCACTCTTCGCCGGGGGCGCCCGCCAGGGACGGGCTGGCGAATTGGCGGATGGACGTCTCGTGGTTCAACGGGATGTGCAGCGTGGCGGACACCGATTCCACGCCCGGGACGGCCCGAAGGCTCTGCAGGGCCTCCTGAACGTACAGATCGAGCTCCTCCGCAGGGTAGCTGGCCTCGGGAGGGCGCACGCTCACGGTGAGGACCCGATCCGCGTCGAAGCCCAGCTCGATCTGCTGGACGCTGGCGAAGCTCCGCAGCATGAGGCCCGCCCCGGTGATGAGCACCACCGCCAGCGCCACCTGGATCGCCACCAGGGCCCTTCGCCCCCGGGCGGAGGCCAGGCCGCCCGAGCCGCGTGAGCCCTCCTTCAGGTCTTCGGTGAGGTTCGTCCTGGTGGCGCGCAGGGCCGGCAAGAGGCCGAAGACCACCGACGTCGCAAGGGTCACCACGAGGGAGAAGGCCAGGACCGTCCGGTCGATCGTCATGTCACCGACGCGGTACAGGTCCTCGGGGATCACGGGTCCGGTGAGCCCCACGGCCCAGTAGGCGAGAAGCACACCCAACACCCCGCCGGTGAGGGCCAGAAGCAGGCTCTCCGTAAAGAGCTGGCGAACGATCCGTCCTCGGCCCGCTCCCAGGGCGGCCCGCACGGCCACTTCCCGGGTGCGGGTGCTCGCCCGCGCGAGGGTGAGGCTGGCCACGTTCACGCAGGCGATCAAAAGGACGAAGATCACCGCCCCGAGAAGGACACCGAAGGTGACCTTCATGATATCCCAGCCGAAGTTGAGCGCCGCCCGCATGTGCTCCACGGTGACGCCGGCGGCCTGTCCGTCGGCGTCGGGGTAGGCGCGGGCGAGGCGTGCCTGGACCGCGGTGAGCTCGGCGTCCACCTCCTCGGACGTGCGGCCGGGAGCACGACGTCCCACCAGGAGGAACCAGTTGTCGTCCCGCTCGTACGTGGTGCCGTCCCCGGGCTCGGGCGTCCACAAGGCCACCCCACCGAAGGGGAAGACAAACTCGGGAGGCATGACGCCCACCACGGTGTGCTGGACGCCGTCCAGGGTCAGGGTCCTGCCCAGAATCGTCGGGTCACCACCGTAGCGGCGCTGCCAGAAGCCGTGGTCCAGAACCGCAACCGGCTCTCCCGCGGGTCCCCCCTCCTCAGGGAGGAAGGTCCGGCCGAACAAGGCCTCGGTCCCGAGGACGTCGAACATGTTGGCCGTGACCTGGCTGGCGTTGACGGTCTCCGGACCCTCGGGTCCCGTGACCACCATCCCGTGGTAGGTGTAGGCTGCCAGGTCCTCCAGAGCGCGGGCGCTCTCCTTCCAATCCTCGTACTGGGGGATGGAGACCCGGTCCCGGTACCAGCCCGTCACCTTGTCCACCTGGGTGATGTGCACCAGCTCCTCCGGCGCTTCGTACGGCAGAGGCCGGAAGAAGTACGGGTTCATCACGCTGAAGATGGTCGTGTTCGCGGCGATCCCGAACGCCAGCGTGAGGACGACCAGGCCAACGTAGCCAGGGGATCCTCTCAGCGTCCGGATTGCGTACGTCAGGTCCTGCCGCAGCGCGTCCATGGTCATCTTCGTCCTCTCCTCACGTCCGTGTCGGGCCTGCATGTCGGCGCAGTAGCTCCGGGTCTGCTCGAGATCCCCGAACTGGCGGCGCACCTCGGCCCGGGCCTCCTCGGGACTCCAGCCCTCCTCCACCAGCTCCTCCACAGCCTCCCGGAGATGGAACTCCAGCTCCTCGTCCACCGCTCGGGCGGCGTCATTGCGGGAGGGTCCCCCCAATCGGAAGGCACGCTTGAAGCCGTCCACGGGGCTACCCTTTCCGCGGAGCGGGCTCGAGGACCTTGAAGACGGCCTCGGCATACCGCTGCCAGAAGGAGGTCTCCCGCTCCAGCTGCTTCTCGCCCCAGGCCGTGAGCCGGTAGAACTTTGCTCGTCGACCCTTCTCCGAGACCCCCCACTCGGCTTCGATCCATCCCGCCCGCTCCATGCGGTGGAGCGCCTGGTAGAGGGCCGCGTCCTGAAGCTCCAGGACCCCGCCGGAGCGGTCGCGGATGGAGCGGGACACGGCGAATCCGTGGCCGGGGCCATCTGAGGGCAAACCCTGCTGAGCTTTACGTCGAGGTTCGATCGGGGGTTTCAGGAAGGCTCTATTGCCCTGGTCCATGGGATCTTTTATCTAGATTGTAGATTTATCTTTGGCGGGGATGTGTGGCCATGGGAAAGACCGGCGTGCTGGGCTCGTTCGAGGAGATGGTCCTGCTGGCCGTGCTCCATCAGGGAGATCATGCCTACGGCGTTTCCATCCGCCGGGAGCTTTCCCGCAGGTCGGAGTCCGATGTTTCCATGGGCGCGGTCTACACGACCCTGGACCGGCTCGAGGAGAAGGGCTTCGTTCGGCAGCGGCGGGGGGAGCCGACCGAATCGCGGCGGGGTCGCCCCCGACAGTACTACGACGTGCTCCCCACAGGCATCGCCGCTCTGGACGTGACCCGGAGAATCCGCAGCACCATGTGGGAGGGAGTGGAGCTACCGGCCGCCGATCCGGGGGGGACCCGTTGAAGTCGGCCCGTCCTCCCGCCCTGGCCCGGTGGCTGGCCAGGCGGCTCCTGGGCCGCGCCGACGGCGTTCGCCTCCTGGGCGACCTGGACGAGGAGTACGGCGAATTCCAGCGCCCTGGACGAGGCCGGCTGGTCGCGGACGCGTGGTACTGGCGTCAGGTGCTGGGATCCGTCCTGGTGCTGCGCGTGGCCCGGGCGCGCTCTTCCCTCGAGAGGCGACGAAAACGAGGAGGTGAGGGGATGGGTATCGAGTCGTTCGCCCGGGATCTGCGCTACGCCGTCCGAGGCCTCGTGCGGACACCCACGTACACGATGGCGGCCATCTTCACGCTCGCCCTGGGGATCGGCGCCACAACGGCCATCTTCTCGGTCGTCAACGCCGTGCTGCTCCGGTCTCTCCCCTACGACGCTCCCGACCGCATCGTCAGGGCGTGGGACCACACCCGGGACGGTGAGATCACGGACTTCTCCTTCCGCGTGGTGGAATACAGGGCGCTGCGTGCGCGCTCGGGTGCCTTCCGAGCGGTGGGCGCCGAGTTCCCCTTCACCGCCACCGTCCGTCCGGAGGACGGGGAGCCGCGGCAGATCCAGGGTCGGATGGTCACGTCGGACTTCTTCCGGGTCTTCGGAGTGGAGCCCGCACCCGGTCGGATGTTCACCGCCGACGAGATCGCCGGCGGAGATCGAAGAGTGGCCGTGGTGAGCTACGAATTCTGGTCCCGGCATCTGGGCGCGGATCCCGCCGCGGTGGGACGCACGGTCGACCTGGACGGGAATGCCTTCACGGTTCTCGGTGTCCTTCCCGAAGGCTACCGGCATGTCCGCGGCTCGGACGCCCACGTGTTCGTGCCGTACACCATCGGAACGCGGACGTGGACCGGACATTGGCTCGATCTGTACGGGCGTCTGGAGCCCGGGGTATCCCACGACCGGGCAGTTTCGCCTTCCTTGCCACCGTCGCCACCATCGTGGTCTTTGGGCTCGGTCCGGCCGTCAGGACCGTGCGCGGCACGTCGGCGACGGAGGACCTCACCCGAAGCCGGCGCGACACAGGACGTGGAGGGCTCCACAGGCTGCTCAGCGGGCTGGTGGTCATCGAGTTGGCGTTGACCCTCACCCTCCTGGTGGCCGCCGGGCTCACGGTGCGGACGGTGCAGCATCTCCAGGGGGAGGACCTTGGCTTCGACCGATCCGGCGCCCTCACCTTTCGGGTCAGCGTAGCGTCCGCCCGCTACCCGTCAGGGGAGGACACGCACGCGTTCTACACCCGGCTGCGGAAGGCTCTGGAAGAGCTGCCCGGGACCGTGGCGGTGGGAGCCGGCACGGACCTGCCCGTCTCGGGAGAGGGCGCGGTGGCCACCGTGACCTCCGAGGAACGCCTCCGGAGCGGCGTGGAGGAAGGCGTTACCGTGCTGCAGCGCCGAGCCACCGAGGGCTTCTTCCGAGCCCTGGGCACTCGCGTGATCGCGGGGCGCGGGTTCGACCGCACCGACCGTCGGGACGGACCGCCGGTCGCCGTCGTGAGCGAGTCGCTGGCGCAGGAGCTGTTCGGGGAGGAAGA
>JARRLD010000450.1:0-2750 GCA_037387345.1 Gemmatimonadota bacterium | reverse complement strand
CGTCGTCCCCCGAGCCTCCCCCGGAGGTGATGTGATGGACTCCCCGGATCGGCTTCATCATGTCCAGCACGTGGTCGTGGCCGGCCAGATACACGTCGGCACCTCCCTGCACCAGGATCGGCTCGAGCCGCTCGATCATCACGGGCGAATGGCCCCTCCGCGGGTTGTGTCCGTAGAGCGGATGATGACCGTACACGACCTTCCATCGCGCCCTCGACTCCGAGAGCTCCCGTGCCAGCCAGTCCAGCTGGGTCGGATAGTCCGGCGTGCCGGATCCCGCCAGGGCTTCGTCCACGACCGCCTCGCTGACCTCGCGATCGGTTCCGCTCGCCAGGAACAGGATTCGCACGACCGCCCAACCGTCCTCCACGTGGACCCTCTCCGCGATGTACCGCACGAGTGGGTCGGAGAGGTCCGCATCCGTCCGGCCGGCGATTCTCCGGACCATCTGCATCCTCTCCCCGAGAGGCGCATCCTCGATTCGCTCCGTCAGGCCAGAGAGGATCATCTCCGTGTCGAGGGCGAAGAAGGCCACCTCCGTCCCGTCCGAGAGGAATCTGGAGAACCGGTAGTATCGGCCTGGCATGTCCCAGACGGCGCTCCGATCCGAGCGCTGCACCTGAGCGAGGGGGAGGCCCAGGTAGTCGTGATTCCCCAGGGTCGGGTGCACCGGCACCTGGAGGGCCGGGTCGCTGTAGACGCTCTCGAACTTCTCGATCCACTCGGGACTGTCGGGCGAGAGCACGCCTGCCGGGTAGATGTTGTCACCGAGGGTCAGCCAGAACTGGATGGGCTCGGCGCGAGCCCGTTCCGCCATCACCGCCGCGACCTTCCGCTGGCCGGGTCCGCCGGTTCCCATGTCCCCCATCGCTACAAACCGCAGGAAGTCGGGCTCCGACGAACAGCCGACGAAGGAGACGAGGAGGATGGCCGTGAGGAAGAGCCTCCGGGCCGCGCCAGAGCGCGCTTCCGAGCTCGCGTCATGGGTCGGTCGGGTCATCGGAACATCTCCGTGGATGCGATCGTCGGTCCACGCACTATACGCGCGCACCGCCGTACCGGGAAACACCCATGGTCCGCCCCGCGCCCCCTGGCGTTACGTTCATGCAGTCGTGGGTTCGGCGTGAGCCCGTCCCGGAAGGAGCGCCACATGGCCATCGGACCGATGATTCTCGGCCTGGGGGGCACCGCGCTCCTCATCTTGCTGGTCGCCCTCGGCATCGGCTACCGGAGATGGAATCGGGCCGTGGCGCGGCTCGACGCAGCGGTTGTCGCGGCATCGGAGCCGGCGGGACCCATCGCCGCTCATCTGCTTCCGGATCCTGTCGCGCGGTACCTCGCCGGTGCGATTCCGGAGAACGGACCGCCGATCCGGGTGGCACGCCTGAGGCAGTCGGGAACCTTCCTGCTGGGCGCGGGCCCCGACGCCTGGAAGCGCTTTTCGGCGCACGAGGTGTTTCGAGGAGACACACCCGCTTTCTACTGGGACGCCAGGATCACGGTGGCGCCGCTCCTGAGTGTTCGGGTACGGGACTCCTACGTGGGGGGACAGGCTTCCATGGTGGGCCGCCTCGCTGGCGTGATCGCCGTTGTCGACGAGGCAGGCGGCGAAGCGCTCGCCCGCGGGGCCCTCGCCCGATATCTGGCTGAAGCCGTCTGGTTTCCCACCCGACTGGCCGTGGGGGCGGGGCTCAGCTGGGCGTCGTTTGACGAGACCTCGGCCAGGGCCACGCTCGAGGACAACGGAATCGCGGTGTCGCTCACCTTCTCCTTCGACGAACGGGGTGACGTGGTGGGTGTCTCCGGAATCCGTCCCCGGGAGGTCGACGGCGAGTACGTCGAGACCCCGTGGGTGGGTCGCTTCGCGGAACACCGCCTGGTGGGCGGGTTCCGGATCCCCACCTACGGGGAGGTGGCCTGGGTCATCGACGGTGTCGAGACCACCTATTGGCGCGGCACGGTCACCGAGACGGCCTTCACGCTCCACCCGCGGAGCTGATCAGCCGCCCGGAAGCCAGCGCCAACCCGCGGACGAAGGCCACGACGTCCACGTGGTCCCAAGCGGCCGCTCCCAGGTGGCGCAGAACGATCGTGCCTTTCTTGTCCAGCACGAAGGTCGCGGGGATCGCGCGCACCCGGAAGCACTCGGGCACGCCGTCCTCAACAATGAACACGGGGACCCTGAGGTCCCTCTTGGCCACGCACTCGCGCACCTTCTCACGGGTCTCCTTTGAGACGCAAGCGAGGGCCACTCCGAGGTCCGACGTCAGCTCTTGGAGTCTGGCCAGGCTCGGCATCTCCGCGACGCAGGGCGCACACCACGTGGCCCAGAAGTTGAGGATCAGGACCCGGCCGGAGAACTCCGAGAAATGCCGGACGTGGCCCTCGAGGTCCTCCGCCCTCATGTCGAGATCCCACCGGGCAACCGGAAGCGGGGGAGGCTCGAGCCGTCCGCCGAGCTTCTTCCGCATCCGCCCGGCGACGAGCGAAAGTCCCCCCACGACCGCCGCCGGACCGAGCAGTGCGCCGACCAGCAGGCCCCGGAGGAAGGGGCTCGGAACCAGAACCCAGAGGAGGCCCGCAACCACGACGAGAGCCACCAGGATCATCCATGGTCGGACCCTTCTCTCACGCATCATATCAGCCCGTCTGGGGTCGTTCCGTGACCGTGGGCAACGAGAAATGCCGGGTGATCTGCCTGGCGGCCTCCGTCGGAGACAGCGTGGTGTTGTCCAGCCACAGGTGATTGG
>JARRLD010000449.1:0-2770 GCA_037387345.1 Gemmatimonadota bacterium | reverse complement strand
CTTCGGGCTTGCGCTCGCGCAGCGCGGCGGTACACGGTCATACGCGATCGGGCGGCATCGGGCATAGTGATGACACCTCCGTGGCAATGAGTCTGGGGCGAGGCCCCGGACGTCCTTCGCCCACGGCTTGCCGCTAGGCCCCATGCACGCTCGGTGCCCCGGAAGAGTCAAGTAGTTGGCCGAGGATTTCGTCGAGCCCGGTCCGGGGCCCCATTCGCCTTCGATTCGCGATGGTGTTGCTCGGCCGCATGCCCCCCGCGTGGGTCACCAGGTCGCGCACGAGTCGGGACTAGCCGCCGTAGGTCTGGATCGAACGCTTCGATACGAGGATGACCCTCGGAGACGAAGTGCTCTGGTGCCTCGCCGCCCAAGCAAGGAACTGCGACACGCTGTCCACCTGGTCGTCGTGACGGCCGCCCGGGAATGCCAGCATCTCCAGGTAGAACTCGTTCAACCAGGGTGCCTTGTCCGGTAGAAGTACATGGCCCGCTTCGATGACGGCACTCTGAGCGACCATGCGCACGAGCTTGTCGCGGTCAGGCCGAATGGGGATCGGACGGAGCTTGTTGCCCCGCCGAAGGTCCTGGACCAGCGGGGCTCCCGTTCCCGCATCCTCGATCAGCACCGCTGTCGCGTCGTACTCGGCGGCGTGCGATACGATCCTGCGCCGCAGGTCGGGGTACTCCAGCCGCTTGCGCAGGACGTCGAGGAGGTAGTAGTCCCGTCCCCGCATGAGCCAGGTGGTGCAGACGGAGTAGTCGTGATCCTTGCCGGTCTTCGTCGCCGTGTCCCAACTCTGGATCACTCGGTCGCCATTCGCCCGAACCGGGGGGCGCGCGTAGGTGCCGAACCAGTCAGCCTTGATGAGGGCTCCTCCCGCTGGAACGGGCGCCTGCTGGTACTGAGCAGAGAAGACCATGCTCCCCATGAACGCTTTCTGTTCTTCGAGCACCCCCATGGGGTCCCGCTCCGGATGTAGGAGCTGACCGACCTTGCGGTAGTGGACACGCCCGCCGCCCAGCTGAATCTCTTCGTCCTCCTCCGCGATGGCGGGCAGATTCAGATGGGTCCAGTTCCCTCCCTTGTCGAGCACGTGCCCCACCAGATCGTCGATATGGAGGCGCTGCATGATGATCACGATGACGTCTTCACTCTTGTTGTCGAGGCGGGAGGCGAGGGTCGAGTCGTACCATTCGGCCACCGCAGCCCGCCTCGCATCCGACATGGCGTCGGTGGGCTTCATGGGATCGTCGATCAGGATAAAATTGCCGCCTCGTCCCGTGAGGGTGCCCCCGACCGACGTGCTCAGCCGATAGCCCTGGGCCGTCGTCTGGATCTCCCCCTCCGTATTCTTGTGGGGATCGATCCGGGTCTGAGGGAACAGGTCCTTGTACCAGCCGCGCTCTAGGATGGTCCGGAAATCGCGAGCGTGCTTCGTCGCGAGGTCCTGGGCGTAGCTCGCGCAAATGATCCGCAGCGTGGGGTCGTGCCCCAGCGCAAAGGCTGGGAAGGCGACGGAGGCCGTGATCGACTTGAGGTTCCGAGGGGGGATCGTAATGATTAGCCGGCGAATCTCCCGCCGCCGGCAGCGCTCGAGCTCGTGGGCGATGGCCTCGATGTGCCAGTTTCGAAGGTACTCCTTACCCGGAACCACGGTCTGGAAGCAGCGCTGCGTGAACGACGTGAGGTCGTTGCGCAGCAGACTCCTGACAAGGACGTGTTCTTCTGCCATCACTGGGCCTCCTCTTCCGAACCGGCGTCGGCGTCCGCGGACTGAATCTCCGCATTGGAGGCGTTGGTTGCCTCGGCAGGCCCTTCTTGACTCCGTGATCCGGTGAGCCGCGCCTTGTAGGCCTCGAGGATCTCGAGCTCGTCGGGATGGAGCTCCTCGGGCTCCTCCGTCTGCGCACCCTCTCCCGTATCGAGCAGGCGCATCATCATCGGCAGGAGCGTGTTGGCGGCTCGGGCATCGCCTTTCAGCGTACGGGTCACGAGTGACTTCACGACCGCACGCTGTTTGCTGATCTTCTTGGACCCATCGCCTTCATGGACGAGGATCTTCTCCGCGAGCTCCTCCACGAGGTCCGTCTTCAGGTTCTTTGTCTCTTTGGGACGGCCCTTGGGATTGCCCGACGTGCCCGGCTTGAACTGCGTGTGCTTCGGAGGTTTGCCGTATCCCACCGGGTAGTCGCCCGCTTCCGAGTTCGCGGTTACATCCTTCTGGTTCGCCACTAGAGATTCTCCTTCGCACACGCAGGCCCGGATTCGCGTGACTCCGGCGGATCAAGAGGACTCGCCGCTACGCGCTCGGCCTCGATCTCTTCGAACGACTTCCCGCTCTCCACGAGGACGGGCTCGTGACCCGCGTGCTCTGCCATCCGCCGGAGGGCGACGTCGACGTAGCGAGGATCGATTTCGAGCCCATGGCCTACACGCCCAGTGCGCTCAGCGGCGAGCAGGGTCGTCCCCGAGCCGGCGAAGCCGTCGAGGACGACATCGCCGCGGCGGGAGCAGTCGAGGATGGCATCTGCGACAAGGCGGACCGGCTTCACCGTGGGGTGCATCGCCAGGACCTCATCGCGTCCGCGACCGAAGCTATTCGCGCCCGCGTATCGCCACACGTTCGTGCGGTACCGCCCGTGGCGTCCGAGCTCGACATTGTTGACGTGGGGGGCAGTTCCCACCTTGAAGACGCACACGAGCTCGTGTTGCGATCGGTACAGCGATCCCATGCCGGCGTTCGTCTTCTCCCACACGCACAGGTTCTTGA
>JARRLD010000448.1:0-5103 GCA_037387345.1 Gemmatimonadota bacterium | reverse complement strand
CGTTGTTCGGCGTGTTCGACGTCGAGGGCCGCAGCGACCTGGCCTTCTTCTACTACAAGGACATCGACGGCAACATCGTCGACGCCTTCTGGGTCGTCAGCGCCGTGAACTAGGAGGCTCCCCTCGTTTTGACGATACTCCGGGCCCTGCGCGCAGGTTGTCTGCTCTGGCTGTGTCTCGCCGCCCCGGGAGGGGCCGCGGGGCAGGAGCGGAGTGATCGAGCGCCGGAGTTCGGCGCCTGCGGGAAGACCTTCCAGGGACCTTTCGGGACCGGCCCCGTGCGCTCTCTGTACGTACCGATGCGCGATGGCGTACGGATCGCCCTCGACGTGGTGCTCCCCGGGGGACTGGACCAGGGGCAGCGTGTGCCCACGATCCTCACCATGACTCGGTACTGGCGCTCCTGGGAAGGTGACGGACCCAACGATCTCCAGCGCTTCCTCACGGGTCACGGCTACGCCGTGGTTTGGGGGGACTCACGAGGGACGGGAGCGTCGTTCGGCGTCTGGCCCCACCACCGCTCTCGCGACGAAACGCTGGACTTCAGCGAGGTCATGGACTGGATCGTCGCTCAACCCTGGTCCGACGGAACCGTGGGCGGATGGGGCAACTCCTATACGGCCAACACCAACGACTGGTTCGCCGAGCGGAACCACCCGGCGTTCAAGGCCGGCATCTCGCGTTTTCCCGACTACGACCCCTATACCGACCTGTACTTCCCCGGGGGAGTGCCAAACGCCTACATGGGATCCAACTGGGGTCTCCGCGTGAAGGACATGGACCTCAACACGCCGCGGAGTCGGGGCGGCGGCCCGGCCGTAGGCGTCAAGCCCGTGGATGACGACGTGGACGGGAGCCTGCTTGCCGAAGCCGTGAGCGCTCGCCGGTCCGTACCGTCGGTCTGGGAATCCTTCCGGGTCCTCACCTATAAGGACGAGGAGATGCCCTTGTGGGACGGACGCTCCATGGATTGGTGGGGCATCCACTCCCACGCCGAGGCGGTCCAGCGTTCGGCGTCGGCCATCTACTCCTGGGCCAGCTGGATCGACGCGGGGACGGCTCAGGGAGTGCTCCATCGGTTCATGACCCTGTCGAATCCTCAGCGGGCCGTCATCGCGGCCTGGAGTCATGGAGCCCGCCAGGATGCAAGCCCGTATCACGCCGACGATCACCCCCTCGATCCGCCGACCGAAGCGCAACGGCTCGAGGACCTCTGTTTCTATGAGGACTATGTGCGTGGTGACGGCGGGCCCGCTCACCAGCTCGTGTACAAGACCATGGGTGAAGAACGCTGGAAGACGACGTCCCGGTGGCCTCTGCCCGAAACGCGGCCCACGCGCTGGTACTTCCGCGAGGGGGGGCTCCTCGCTTCCACGCCACCCACCACCGCAGGCGCCGACGAATACCGGGTCGACTTCAGTCATACCACCGGAACCCGGAACCGCTGGGCCACGAACAACGGGGCCGGTGACGTGGTCTACGGCGACCGCGCGGAGGCGGATCGGAAGCTGCTCTCCTACACGTCGGCGCCCCTCGATGAGGACCTGGAGGTCACGGGCCACATCGTGGCCACGCTCCACCTCCGCTCCACTCTCGAGGACGGAGCGGTGTTCGTGTACCTGGAAGACATGACCCCGGAGGGCCGGGTCGTGTATGTGGCCGAGGGACAGCTCCGCCTCCTCCACGGTGCGGTGTCGCAGCGGACGCCCCCGTACCGAACCGTGGGGCCGTACCACTCCTACGCGACGGCCGACGGTGCGCCCATGGTCCCGGGAGAAACCACCGAGGTCTCGTTCGCCCTGCTGCCCACCTCCGTCCTCTTCCGGAGGGGGCACCGAATCCGGATCAGCATCGGAGGCGCCGATGCCGACACGTTCGCCCGGATCCCGGCCGAGGGAACGCCGGTCTGGAGCATCGAGCGCAGCCCCGGACACGCGAGCCACGTGGAGCTTCCGGTGATCCCACGCTGAGAGCAGCGACGTCCTCGCGCGATTCGCCCTCCCGATCTCGGTCCACTCCGACCGGCCCCCTGCCGGGTCCTACTCGCTCGCGAGCGCACGCACCGGGTCGACCCGGGCGACTCTCCTGGCGGGAAGCCAGAGCCCCATGAGCGAGACGGTGGCGAGAACGATGGTTACCGACACGAAGGTGGCCGGATCGGCGGGGCTCACCCCCACCAGGATGCTGGAAAGGGCTCCGCCCATGGCGAATGCCAGGGCCAATCCCAGGATCAGGCCGGACGCCGATCTCCGTGGTCCGTTGCTGCGCGGCGAACGCGGTCACCCCGTAGATGCCCACGGTCCCCAGGAGGAGCGACATCAGGGCGAAGGCCGCCATGAGGTACCCGATCACGGCGAATCCACCGATGCGGCGCTCGATGAGCTCGGCCATCGTCTCGACCGAATACACGGGTAGAGCCGGATCCACCGACCATACGGCTTCCTGGACCGCCTCGACGAAATCGCGCGGATCGCCGGAGGTCTTGACGACGAGCGAGCGCGAACGGATCCCGGTCTGGTCCAGGGCCAGATACATGTTGGGCTCGGGAGGGCGATCCACGGCCCGCTCCAGCACGTTGTGGACCACGCCCACGATGGGGACGTCCGGGTCTCCCTCGTCCCCTACCAGACGCGCGGTGAGGGGATCGGCCCCGTCGCCCAGGTATCGGCTCACGAACGCCTCGTTTACCACGACCACGGTGGGGCCATCTCCCGAGTCGGTGGCGCGAAGGGGACGGCCTCTCACGACCCGGAAGCCCAGCGCGTCGAACGTGCCTGGTGTGACATAGGTCGTCCGAACCGAGCGTTCCGGGCTCGGCGCTCCGTCGGGCCCCGCCGTGCGGATGGTGTTGCCCCAGTTCGAGCCCATGAGAGGATGGCTCTGGGTGCTGCCCACGGCTCTCACCCCGGCCACCCGCCCCACCCTTGCCTCCACGGCATCCCAGAACGCGCGCAGATCCTCGGGCTCCGGGTAGTCACTGCCGGGCGGCGAAACCCTCACCGTGAGCACACCATCCGGCTCAAATCCCAGGTCCTGATGCCGCATGCCCCCGATGTTCTTCATGAGCAACCCGCCGCCGGTCAGGAGGACGACGGCCAGAGCCGTCTGCACCACCACCAGCGTGCCGCCGAACCGGCTGATGCGCCGCCCCCCCGACGACCGGCCACCATCCCGTAGCTCACCCATGGGGCCGGACGTGGAGCGCAGCGCCGGAGCCAGTCCGAAGATCAGCGCTGACAGGAGGGTCACGCTGCCGATGTAGGCCAGCGTCGAGCCCCCGACACCGAACTGGAAGACAGGCGGCATTTGCGGCGGAAGCGCGGACACGATACCCCGGTATCCCCAGTGAGCCATGAACACCCCCAGGAGGCCCCCGGCTCCAGCGAGGACCAGGCTCTCCAAAAGGAGCTGCCGCAAGACGCGGCTCCGCCCGGCCCCGAGAGCCGATCGCACGGCGAGCTCCCGCCGTCTGGTGCCTCCCCGCGCCAGAAGGAGGTTGGCCACGTTCACGCACGCCATGAGGAGCACGAAGGACACAGCCACCAGCAGGACGATGGAGGCCTGCCGGGCCACATCTCCCACCAGCTCTTCGTGGGCCGGGACGACGGAGACCTTCCACCCTTCGTTCGCTTCGGGGTACTCCTCCGCCAGGGCGCCCGCCACCTGGGCGGCCTCCGTCCGGGCCAGAGAGACCGTGGCGCCGTCGGCCAGGCGGGCGACCGCGTTCATGTTGTGGTTTTCCCTCGGCTCCTGGGACGGGTGTCGGGCCAGGGGCACGAAGAGGTCGGGACGCCCGTCCAGGAAAAGGAAATCTGGTGGAAGAACGCCGATCACGGTGGTCTGCCTGCCGTCGAGCACCACCGTGCCGCCGAGAACGTCGGGGTCCGCACCGAAGCGCCGCTCCCAGAACCCGTGGGAGAGAATGGCCACGCGGTCGACGTCCTCCCCCATCTCGTGCGCGGCGAAGTCCCGGCCGAGCACCGGCGCGCGGCCCAGCACACGGAACAGGTTGGGCGACGTGGTCACCCCGGTCACCAGCTCGGGGGGGCCCTCGCTGGTCATGTTGTACTGCACGTTCCCGAACACGACCAGGTCGTCAAAAGCCCGGACGCGCTCCCGCCAATCCCATGCGTTGGCAGCGCTCACATCGGTATGCTCCCAGCCCAGGGTCGGGTTCTCGTCCCAGATGTAGACCAGCTCGTCAGGCTCCTCGTAGGGCAGCGGCCTGAACATGATCCCCTCCACCACCGTGAAGACCGACGCGTTGGCTCCGATTCCCAGGGCGAGCGTCGCCACGGCAGTCGCGGCGAACAGCGGCCGCCGAACGAGCGAGCGCACCCCGAAGCGGATGTCCGAGGCCATCGAACCCATCATGTCCCAACCTCCCAGGTGTCTCACGCGGGGTCCGATGCCCCGGACCCTCATGAGCGTCCCCCGCGCGAGGGCGTCCCACACCGCTCCCGTCCAGCACCGGACCCGCCCCCAGCGCTGGTGACGCGCGTGGTCCCTGCGCAGGAGGACGATGAATGTCTCCTCCATCTCGGCGGCGTACCGATCACGGTGGCGCTGCGGATAGATGCGCAGCACGAGGCGATACCACCGTCGGGCCCGCTCGACTCGTCCTTCGTTCATGCCTCCTCCGGGGCAGAGCCGATTCGCTTGGCCCTCGCCGCACGTACCAGGCTCGCCAGCCGTTCCACCTCCCGGACAAGGACCATGCGCCCCTCTCGGGTGATGGAGTAGAAACGTCGTTTCCCTCCTTCCGTGGGTGCTTCAGGCGGCGGGTCCACCTCTTCGATCCAGCCCCGATGCGACAGATCCTTCAAGGACCCGTAGAGCATCCCGGGCCACAGTCGGAGATCCCCCCCGGTACGGTCCAGGACGTCCTCCATGATGGCGGTGCCGTGGAGCGGTCCATCCGCCAGGGATAGCAGCATGTGGAACCAGTGAGGCTTCAGGTTACCGGAGCTCATCATGTCGGCGGATCCGTTTGAGTTCATACCTACGAGTTCGTATCTATACGCCGTAGTATAGATACGAGTTTCACGGGACGGTGAACCGCTCTCGAGTCCGGTCGGCCCCTTCTGGGCAACGTGTTCCTTG
>JARRLD010000447.1:2314-5188 GCA_037387345.1 Gemmatimonadota bacterium | reverse complement strand
GGACGTACCGCTGCCATCCCGGCGGCGCCATCGCCAAGCACCGCGTCCTCCCCCACGGTGGAATCAGCCTCTGTCTCCGGCACGCGGGCGGTGAGGATGAGGGCTCCCCATCGGAGGTGATCCTCCTCGGGCCCGTGCACCACGCGAGGGCCTACGAACCGAAGGTCGGCGAGGTCCTGCGGGGGGTAGAGGTCTGCCCCGAGTGGGCCCGGAGCCTGCTGAGGGTCGCGCCGGAGGAGCACGTGGACCGGATCCGGTCCTGGAAGGAGGCGACGGGGCGCGGGGACCTGGACACCCTGCCCCGGCGGTCGTCGGATGCCACGGCGGGTTTTCGACTCCTCCTCGGCTGGCTGGAGGCTCGGGTCCAGGGTCTCGGGCAGGATTCTTCAGCGAGGATCGCTCACGCCGGGCTGCGCCGGCTACGGAGCTCGCCGGAAGGGAGTGTGTCGGTGGTCGCCGCTTCGCTCGGCCTCTCCACTCGGCATCTGCGTCGGATCATCACGGGATTGATCGGAGCATCGCCCAAGCACCTGCAACGCCTGGCCCGGCTCAACCGCGTCGTCATGGAGGCGGACGGCTTGAAGGATCCTTCATGGGCTGGCCTGGCGGTCCGGCACGGGTTCTTTGACCAGGCTCACCTCATTCGGGAGGTGCGGGCCCTGACCACGGTCACGCCCACGACGCTCCATGCGGAGAGGCGGGCACAGCCTGTCCCATTTTTCCAATCTTCGTCGCCCTTCTCGTCGTAGTCTCATCGGACCCCCGCGCGCTGGAACGCAGGGGGATGGGAGCCTTTGACCAGGAGTGGATGGGCATGGGGATGATCGACGGGTGGACGTTCGGACGACGCCCGAGGACGCGGGCGGATGTGCTTCTCGCCGTGTCGCTCGGGATGGCGACCAGCGCGACGGGTGCCGGCGGACAGCTCCCCTGGAACGGGGACGCGTGGCGCACCCAGGCTGAGGAGTCCCGCGTGGAATCCCATCTGGGGCGCGAGGCCCTGTTTCTCCGAAACGGCACGGCCTGGATGGACGCCACTGCCTTCTCCGACGGGGTCATCGAGTTCGACCTTGCGGTCTCGGCCGAGCAGGGGTTCCACGGGGTTCGCTTTCGGGCTGTCGACGACAACAATCACGAACACATCTACCTGCGTCCGCATCTCTCGGGCAAGCCGGATGCGACTCAGTACAACCCCATCTTCAACGGTGTGAGCAGCTGGCAGCTCTTCACCGACGCACGGTACATCCAGCCCCTGGTCATCCCGACCGATCGGTGGGTCCACGTTCGCGTCGGGATCGGAGGGGATCGAGTCGAGCTTCGGCTGGACGGAGGTGATCCCATCATCTTCCCGGAGATGGTACGGGAGTCCGTGGTGGGTCCCGTCGGGATCACCTCGTCGGCCGCGCCAGCGTGGTTCGCCAACGTCCAGGTCCGGCCCGGCGCGGATCCGGAGCTCAGCAACGACGCCGGCGCGCCCCCCGTGGACCCACCTGCCGGATCCGTCCTCCGATGGAGCGTGTCCGAGCCGTTCGCCGAAGACGCGGTGGACGGTGTGAACGAGCTGCCCAGGTCGCTGGCCGCCGGCCTGCGATGGACCCTACTGGATAGCGAGACGAACGGTCTGGCCAACCTGGCCCGCGTGAGCGAGCGGAGCGACGAGGGCAACACGGTCTTAGCCGCCCTCACGCTCGACTCGGAGGCAGCCCGCACGGTCGCGGCGACGATCGCGTTCAGCGATCGTGTGCGAGTCTTCCTGAACGGCCGCCAGCTCTATGCGGGGGCCGACGGGTACGCAAGCCGCGATTACCGCTTCCTGGGGAGCGTGGGATTCTTCGACACGGTGTTCCTACCCTTGCGGCAGGGAAAGAACGAGCTGTGGATGGCGGTGAGCGAGGACTTCGGCGGTTGGGGGGTGGCGTTGGCCCTGCCCCCGGACGCGCCCATCTCCGTGGTGGACCCCCGGGGTCCGTGAATGGTCGCCGGGTGCCCCGTCCCCCGGGAATGTCCCGGTCCTCAGAACCGGTAGGTGTAGTTCACCTTGAGGGACGCCCCGCGAGAGAGGGTGGCGAGCTCCCGATTCTCCAGGATGCCGGCGCCCAGGTTCTCCCAGTTGTGGGTGTACACCAGGTACACGTCGTTACCGGGCTTCACGATCCAGCGCAGACGGGCGAAGAGGCCCACAACCTTGCTCACGTCGTCGTACTGTAGCTGGGTCGTGGCGCCTATCCACGGGCTCGGATTCCATTCGGTCTCGAGCTCGTAGACGTTGGCGGAAAAACCCCCCTGGGGCAGCGTCACGTCGTTGTGCTGGATGTTGGCAGAAAGGCTCACGCCGGGATCGGGGCGGAAGGTCAAGCGCGTGTCCAGGCGGGTCCGGTCGCCGTTCCAGAAATCTCCCAACGTGATCCCGCCGAAGAGCGACACACGCCGTCGACCGGTCGTGCGCCCCCTGAGCGAGTACTCCCAGGTCGTGTAGTCGCCGCCGAGGATCTCGATCCCGTCGCTGACTTCGAAGCTCTCGTCGAGATACTCGTACTTTCGCGTCGCCTGCACGTCGAAGCCGTCGCCGCTTTCGAAATCGACCCCGAGGACGTTGAGCTGCCACTCCCGCTCCTCGAGGATGCCGGTGGCAAGCTCGGTCTGGTTCCTGAACTGGACGGAGAAGTCGAATTTCCGGATCCAGTCGATGCCCTCTGGGCGGGGCGAGAACCCGATGCGTGGCTCCACTCGTCGGAAGTCGTTGCGCGTCACGAACCCCATCGTGGGGTCGTAGTCCTCTCCGAACTCTCGATAGGACAGGTGCCCCGACCAGAGGTCGTTGGGGAAGTTGAAGCGAAGCCCCCGAGCCGACAGGTCACCGAAGGACCGATCCAC
>JARRLD010000447.1:0-2294 GCA_037387345.1 Gemmatimonadota bacterium | reverse complement strand
CCCATCGTGGGGTCGTAGTCCTCTCCGAACTCTCGATAGGACAGGTGCCCCGACCAGAGGTCGTTGGGGAAGTTGAAGCGAAGCCCCCGAGCCGACAGGTCACCGAAGGACCGATCCACGGTGGGCTCCGTGTTGGAGTTCCAAACGACGAACGCCTCCATCTCGAAGTTGTTGTCCCCGAGGAAATGTCGGGTGGTGAAGTCCAGGTCCACGCCTGCGGTGTGTCCCACCTCGGGCGGGGACGCCGTGGCGCCGGCATCGCCCGCGGAGCGTCGGGTGTAGATGGCTCCAATGGTCGACTGCTCGAAGATCCGACGCTTCACCCGGGCGACCGTGAATCGCTCCTTCGGGATGGAGGCGTCCGCCTGCTCGTCCTCGTCGAAGTACGTTTCCCCTCCGGTTCCGATCTGGTAGAACCCCACCTCGTACCGGCCCACCTGACCCGTCATCCTCGCCCCGTATTCGATGGGGATCTGCTGGCCCTCGTTGAGGCCGATCTGGCGGGAGAAAAAGGGCTGGGGTCCGCTACGTGGCGCGAAGGAGAAGACGCCGGACCCCTCCAGAAAGAAGGCCCGACGCTCCGGGAAGCGCTGGGGGAAGCGCGTCAGGTTCACGCGGCGTTGATCGCTTTCCACCTCGGCGAAATCGGTGTTCACGGAGAAGGACGCTCTGAGGCTGGAGGTGACGCTGTAGTTGAGGTCCAGGCTCAGGTCCCGGGGGAACGTCGTGGCGTCGGCATTGGCCGGAACCTCCCGCCACCCGACGATGCTCGAGGGGCGCGCCTCGAGCCCGATGCCCTGGGACATGCCCTCCAGGCCGGTGAGCTGGCCGGCGTGCACGGGTCGCGAGAGGCCCTCGTTCCGTCGATACCCTCGCCAGAGGATCTCCTCGTTGTTGCGCCGGATGGTCCGCTGAAAGTTGATGCCCCAGGTGTCCAGCCGCGGGTCGAAGTTCAGGGTCTGGAAGGGGATGCGAATCTCCGCGGACCAGCCCTGGTCCAGGCGCGCGACGCGAGCCTCCCAGATTCCGTCCCAGGACTTGTTGACCCCACCCCCGCCGCCGCCGCCACCTCCCCCGAACTCACGACCTCCCCCTCCGCCGAGGATACCGTCTCCCATGAGGCCCGCGGCGTTGATCTCGAAGTAGTAGCCGGTGCGACCATCCCGGAAGGTGTCCAGGATCCACATGAAGCGATCGTCGGTGCTCAGGAAGGCGTCCCTCTGGCGCTGGTAGGCCAGGATGCCCTCGGGGTCGTCGTAGATCATGGCGCCGATGATGAGGTCCGTGTCGTCGTAGATCACACGGACCTCCGTCTCCCGGCTCGGTGTTCCGCCCTCCACCGGCTCCTGCTGGGTGAAATCCGAGACCGGAATCGCGTGATCCCACTCCGGGTCGTCGAGGCGTCCGTCGAGCTCGACACCGGATCCGTTCTCGACACGGTGGGCGACCAGCGTGGACCCGTCGTCCGACGACTCCGTCTGGGCCGTCACGCCTGGGCTGGTGGCGAGACCCAGGACGCTGGCGGTGAGGTAGACGAGGGTGCTCTTCACAGTGGTTGTTCCCGGGAGGGCATGGAGGCAGTGCGCGCACAAGCCCATCACGGGGACACGGGAAGCTGCGGGGGCGTTGGTCAGAGGCTCGCCACCACGGGCAGCGAGATGAGCGCCAGGTACGTGATGAACACCGCGATCATCCAGCGAAGGAATACCGTCCCCCGGCTCACGCTGGCCGTGGCCCGGGAGGCGCCGTAGGTGAGCAGCGCACCGACGAAGAGGGCGGCAGAGACTGCGATCGGTGTGCTCATGGATCCGGGGAGGTGAGAGGAGGCTCTGAGAATCTAGAACACCTCCACCGTGCAGCGGTAGCCTGCGGCTGGACCTCGGGAGCCTCCGTGGCACCCGTCTCGCTGTCGGTTAGATTGCGCGTTGATGGACGACCCGTCTTCCGCAATGCGCCCGTGACTCGTCAGGCTTCGTCCCTGCCCGAGGCCCAACTCGCTTCCGTCGAGACCGACGTGGTCATCGTCGGGGGTGGAATCGCCGGTACGTGCGCAGCCTATCACCTGGCCGCTTCCGGAGTGAGGGTCATGCTCCTGGAGCGTGACGTCGTGGGAGGGGGAGCCACGGGCACCGCGGTCGGAGTCCTGTTGCCACCTCTGTTTCAGCCGTTCCACGAGACCGTTCGCTTCCGTGGAGGGAGGGTGGCCCGCACCGTGTGGGAGTTCGCCCTGCGGTCGGTCGCGGGGCTCGTCGACCTCCTCGAGGGCAGGGGAGCGGCCGCCGCGACTGGCCTGG
>JARRLD010000446.1:0-3381 GCA_037387345.1 Gemmatimonadota bacterium | reverse complement strand
GTGCCTCCGGACACGGCCGTGAGGCGGGCCATCGAAGAGGCGCTGGGTCCGGATGTGGTGTAGACCGGGACGGTGTCGCTGGCAGGGGGTGGCGCCCCACCCGCCGCCGGAGCGGACACCTTAACACGGTCGGATTCGCTTCCCTAGAGTGTCCAAGGATCTTCGCCGCTCTTCCGCTGTATCACCGGCAGGGGCGTGGACCTGACCGGAAGATCACCCCCACGCCCTCCTGGAGGGAATCATGCGTACGTGGGTGGCCGCGCTCGCCTGTCTTCTGGGCGCAGGGTGCGTCAGCATCAACGTCCAGCGTATCGACGACACCGTCCGTCCGGCCCGGGACCCCGGGACGGTCGCCGTCCTCTCGGACGCACCTGACCGTCCGTACACCGTCATCGCCTTGATCGAGTCGAAGAGCGGGGCGGTCTTCGACAGCTTCGACGATCTGCGCAAGGAGATGCGGGCTGAGGCAGCCAGGCTCGGGGGCGAAGCAGTCATCCTCTTCCCCGAGGAGACCGACGAGAGCTTCATCCTCACGGGCACGGCCATGATCCGGTCCGAGGAGCGGAGCGTGCGCTGCGAGGTGATCGTGTACGACGGGAGGTTGGGCAGCTAGCCGAGACGTTTCTTGCGGAGGTGCCGCCGCGCAGCGGATACTAGGGTCTGTCCGAGAAGATTGGCCCCTGCCCAGGACCCTCCGCATGCCTGACGACTCCATCGAACGGCTGAACCAGGCCCTCAGCGACCGATACGTCGTCGAAGGGGAGGTCGGCGAAGGCGGCATGGCCACGGTATACGTGGCCCAGGACCTGAAGCACAATCGCCGCGTGGCGCTGAAGGTCCTCAAGCCGGAGCTGTCGGCGGTGGTGGGCGCCGAGCGCTTCCTTACCGAGATCGAGACCACGGCCAACCTGCAGCACCCCCACATCCTGCCGCTCTTCGACTCCGGCGAGGCCGAGGGCGTCCTCTTCTATGTCATGCCGTACGTGGAGGGCGAGACGCTCCGAGAGAAGCTGGAGCGCGAGAAGCAGCTCTCGATCGCGGAAGGGGTGCGGATCGCCAAGGCAGTGGGGGGAGCCCTGGACTACGCCCACCGCCACGGGGTGGTGCACCGGGACATCAAGCCCGCGAACATCCTCCTCCACGACGGCGAGCCTGTGGTGTCGGACTTCGGCATCGCCCTGGCGGTGGGGGCTGGCGGCGCGCGCCTCACCGAGACGGGACTCAGCGTGGGCACTCCGTACTACATGAGTCCCGAGCAGGCCACCGGCGACCAGCAGGTCGGTCCTGCCAGCGACATCTACTCCCTGGCGTGCGTCCTCTACGAGATGCTGGTGGGGGAGCCGCCGTACCCGGGCAACACCGCGCAGGCGGTGCTGGGCAAGATCATCCAGGGAGATCCGGTCTCCGCTATGTCGGTCCGGCGGTCGGTGCCGGCCCACGTCGACGCCGCCATCCGGAAGGCCCTCGAAAAGCTCCCCGCGGACCGGTTCACCAATGCCCAGGACTTCACCCGCGCGCTGGAGGATCCGTCGTTCCGGCACGGTGTGGGGGCTACGGCAGATACAGCTGTCAGCAACGAGGGGTGGAAGCGCGCGACGGTGGGCCTCGCGGCGGCGACAGTCGTGTTGGGGGCAGGGCTGCTGTGGTCGGCCTTCGGCCGGAGCGTCGCGCCACCCGAGGTCCAGAGATACGCCTCCCCCTTCCTGCAGGACCAGGAGCCGGACAACCTGATCGTGGAGTTCTTCGGCCTCGCCCCCGACGGCTCCCTGTTGGTCTACCGTTCGGGATCGGCCCTCTGGGTGCGACGCTGGCGGGACCTGGAGGCCGTCCCGGTTCGGGGTGCCGCGGGGGGATGGTCACCTTCGGTCTCCCCGGAAGGCGATGCCGTGTCCTTCTGGACCGCCGAGCGGGAGATCAAGGTGGCTTCATTGGAAGGCGGACCCCTGCAGAACGTGCTCACCGACGTGGGGGGCTTTCAGCACTGGGGCGCAGACGGCTTCATCTACGCGTACGCCAGAGGCGATGGAGAGGACTTCGTCGTGCGCGCTCCCGCGGCAGGTGGGGCCGTGGACACCCTCTGGTCGGAGCCCGAAGGCGAACAGCACTACGTCACGGACATCCTGCCCGGGGGACGCCAGGCGGCGGTCTTCGTCGTCTTTCCGGACGGCGATGGAGCATTCCCCGAAGTTCGATTTGTCGACCTGGAATCCGGCGAATCCAAGGTCGTGACCACGGGTACGCTGCCGCACTATCTCCCGTCCGGAGATCTGGCCTACCTCGCGCCGGACAGCTCCCTCATGGTGGCACCGGTCGACCTGGAAGCGGGCGAGCTCACCGGGCCGCCGATCCCCATGCTGGAGGGTGTGACGGCGTTCGCCATTGCACGGGACGGGACCCTCTTCTACACGGGGGGAAGTGCCACGGACCAAGAGTTCGAGCTGATCTGGGTGTCGAAGACGGGGGTGGCGGAGCCCGTCCAGCCAGGGTGGACCTTCGACCCGGACATCGACAACCGGGGCTGGGAGATCTCGCCCGACGGTAGCCGCATCGCCCTCAAGGCCCGCACCGACCTGGGTAACGACATCTGGGTGAAGGAGCTGCCTGAAGGACCCATGACCCCCGGGGACGGAGGGCATGACCGATGCAGTGTGGACACCCGACGGCAGCACGCTGGTGATCCGGAGCACGGGGCCCACGGGCGTTGCCGGTCGAAGGGACATCAGCACGCTGCGACCCGATATGGACTCCGTACCGCAGCCGCTCCTCGCCGAAGACTACGACGAGTTCGGTCCGGCGGTCTCTCCCGATGGCCGCTGGCTTGCGTACACCTCGGACGAGACCGGCAGATTCGAGGTCTTCGTGCGTCCCTTCCCCAACGTGAACGACGGGAAGGTCCAGGTCTCGGACGGCGGCGGTCGAGGCGCCGTCTGGTCCCCAGACGGCCTCGAGATCTTCTACGTGACGGACGGCCCCACGACGGGAGAAGGCCGTCGGTTCATGGCGGCGGAGCTGCGCCCGGGTCCGCCCATGGCCGTCCTCGGCCGGCGGGCCCTCTTCGACGTGCCCAACAGCGTCTACTTCGCCAACTACACCACCTCGGTGGACATCACGCCCGACGGTGAGCGCTTCCTCATGGCGCGGGTGGCGAACCAGGAGGTGCCGGACCGGCGGCGCTTCGTGCTGGTGAAGAACTGGCTCACGGAGATCGAGGAGCGCCGCCGGTAGGGGACTCCGCTGCTCGGCGCGCTAGCTGATGGGCGCCTCCTCCCCGTCCCCGCGCACCCACTTGCCGTACCACGCCAGATACCGCTCGTAGCGGTCCTTCTGGTACGAGGGCACCCGGATGCCGTGGCTCTGGCCCGGGTAGACCACGAGCTGTGT
>JARRLD010000445.1:2959-4985 GCA_037387345.1 Gemmatimonadota bacterium | reverse complement strand
CATGTTCACCCGCGGCTACGGCGAGGTCATCTACGACGCCGCGGAGATCGAGAGCGTGCGCGAGCTGGCCCAGCGCCACCCCGTGGTCTTCCTGCCCACCCACAAGTCGAACCTCGATCCCCCCCTCCTCCCGTGGGTGCTCCACGAGAACGGCCTGCCGCCGACCCACACCGCCGGCGGAATCAACATGAACTTCTTCCCCCTGGGCCCGCTGGTGCGGCGCTCGGGCGTCTTCTTCATCCGGCGCACCTTCAAGGACAACGAGGTCTACAAGTTCGTCCTGCGCAGCTACATCGACTACCTGGTCGAAAAGCGCTTCCCGCTGGAGTGGTACATCGAGGGCGGCCGCTCGCGCTCGGGCAAGCTGCTGCCCCCGCGCTTCGGGATGCTCGCCTACGTGGTGGACGCCTACCGCCGCGGCAAGGCCGAAGACGTCATGCTCATCCCGGTCTCCATCGCCTACGACCAGATCTCGGACGTGGGCGACTACGCCAAAGAACAGCGCGGAGGCAAGAAGGAGCGCGAGAGCTTCAGCTGGTTCCTGCGCTTCATCCGCCGCCTCTACCGCCAGTACGGCAACGTCCACATGCGCTTCGGCGAGCCCCTCTCACTCCAGAAGGCGCTGGGCGCCCCCAACCCCGACGCCACCCCGAACCCGGACGAGGAGAGCCTGGCGCTCCAGAAGGTGGCCTTCGAGGTGTGCCACCGCATCAACCGCGTCACCCCCATCACGCCCACCTCGCTCATCACCCTGGCGATCCTGGGCTGCGGCGACCGCGCCCTCTCGGTGCCGGAGATAGGCGCCGCCCTGCGCAACCTCGTCGATTTCGTGAATGCGGGGGACCTGCCCGTCTCCGAAGAGCTCGACCCCCGCAACCTGGACGAAGTGCGCCGCGCCCTCGGCCCTCTCGTCGGCAACGAAGTGCTTAGACGCTACGACGAGGGCCTCGAGCCCGTCTTCGGCGTCAGCGAGAACCAGCACCTGTCCGTGGCCTACTACCGCAACTCCGTCATCCACTTCTTCTTGAACGGCGCCCTCTCCGAGCTGGCCCTCCTGCGCGCCGCCGAACCCAACGTCGCGGACCGCCGCGCCGAGTTCTTGGAGGAGGTCCTGCGCCTCCGCGATCTCCTGAAGTTCGAGTTCTTTTTCGCGGAGAAGGACCTCCACCTGAGCGAGATACGCGCGGGCCTGGCGGGCCACGACCGCGACTGGGAAAAGCTCCTCGACCAGGGCCCCGAGGCCATCTTCACGCTGTTGCCGAAGATTCGACCCTTCTCCGCCCACCGGATCCTGCGGCCGTTCTTCGAGGCGTACCGGGTGGTGGGGGACCTGCTCGAGAAGCAGGATCCCGATGTGGACTTCGACGAAGCTGCCTTCCTCGACGAATGCCTCGCCCTTGGGAGGCAGTACACGCTGCAGCGGCACATCCGCAGCGCAGAGTCCGTGTCGAAGACGCTATTCGCCACAGCCATCCGCCTCGCCCGCAACCGCGACCTCGTCGAACCCGGCACCCTCGACCTCGCGGCGCGCCGCCTGGCGTTCCGCGACGAGGTTCGCGACGCAATCCGCCGGGTGGATGCGATCGAGGCGTTCGCGAGGGCGCGCATGGCCGGAGTTCTCGAGTAGGCGAAAAGCTGTACCGGACGGCCGTCGCGAGTTCCCCCGCAGGGATGTGAGGGTTTCGTCACCGTCCCCGAAAGGAAGACAGATCATGAGCCATGACCACGCAGCCCTGCACAGTAAGGTCCGAGCGCTCGGTCGTACGCGCGGCCAGCTGGAGCCGATGGTTCACTCCGGCCCCGTGGATGCGCGGGAGCTCTGGGAGCAGCTCGAGAAGCCTTGGAGGAACCTCGAGAACCAGGCGAAGCACCTGACCCGAGGGACCGAGGACATGCGTGACGGCGTCGCCGACATGGTTCGTCGCAACGTCACCGAGCTTCGCAAAGGCTACGAGCGCCTCGCGTCGGCGCTTCGGGAGCCCCGCTCGGAGACGCGCTTCAAGAAGCGCGCCGAGCTCGGCACACG
>JARRLD010000445.1:0-2884 GCA_037387345.1 Gemmatimonadota bacterium | reverse complement strand
CCGTCGCAGGTTCTGGACGACGACCAGGTGACGGCCCTTCTCCGGGACCTCGGGTCGCTGGATGCCGACATTCGGAACGCCGCTCCCGAGTTCCTTGAGCCTGATCGGGTCAAAGCATGACGTCGCGTCCCACCGTGGTCCTCGTCGATCGAAACTCGGTCCAACGCGAGCGATGGCAACCGCCGCGGCTGAGGCAATCAGGGGGCTGCTCGACGAGCGCTGCCGGAGCCCAGGTCATCACAGGGCCCCGGCGTGATCCGCGTATACGGCATCCACGGCTTCAAGCGCGCGAGAAGGAGTGAATCGAATCAGCTGGCGACAAAGTCCGAAGGGGAAACGCGATGAGGAGATCTGCGAAAGAAAGCCTGCTGAGTGCCATCCTGCTGGGAGCCCTGCTTGCGGCATCCGCCCCTGTGGCAGCCGATGAGGTGACGGATTCGAGCATCACATCGTGGGTCAACGAGGCCCTCCGGCACGACCCGCTCGTGCCGGCCTCCGAAATCAGCGTCCGTACCCAGGAGGGGGTCGTGACGCTGTCCGGCCGCGTCGACAACCTCGCCGTAAAGAACCGCGTGGACCGTCAGGCCACCAAGATCCGCGGCGTGCGGGAGGTCCTGAACGAGCTCACCGTTGCGCCCAGCCCTCTTTCGGACGCCGACATCGTCTACAACGTCCGTCGTCGCATCCTCAACAGCGCCACCATCGTGTCGCAGCGGATCGTGGTCACCAGCGTCGATGGCAACGTCACGATCCAGGGCGAGGTGGCGAACTGGTCCGAAGCCGAGGAGGCCGCGCTGCTGGCGAGCGCGGTGACCGGCGTGAAGAACGTGAAGAACGAGCTCGTAACTCGGTACACGGCGACGCGAAGCGACCGGGAGATCAAGAACAACGCGGTGGCGGCGCTGCACCGCGATGTCTACCTGACTGGCTTTCCGATCACCGTTTCGGTCGAGGACGGCGTCGTGTCGCTCACGGGATCGGTAGGCAACGCCTACCAGAAGCGGCGCGCGGCTCAGGCGGCTCGCCGAGTCTCCCACGTCACGTTCGTCAAGAACGAGCTCGTGGTCAGGCCGGAGGAGAGGGGCGAGCTCCGCGAGAGAGTGGTCTACGTCTCGGACGACGCATTGGTGAAGGCCATCCGGGAAGAGCTCGCGGAGGACGTCCGGGTCGACGCCTCGGAGATCGAGCCTCGGGCTTCCGATGGCGAAGTGACTCTGGAGGGATCCGTGACCAACCTCGCTCAGAAGCGGACTGCGGAGCAGGACGCCCGCGACGTCGTGGGCGTGGCGTGGGTCACGAACGACCTGTTCGTCAAGACCGAACAGCCCGAGGACTGGATCATCCGGGACGATGTCGACTTCAATCTCGACACGGACTCTACCCTGGCACCCTTCGATCTCGAGAGCAGCGTCAAGGACGGCGTCGTCACGCTCACTGGACGGGTCCACGACGGGTCCCAGAAGTCCCACGCGACCGACGTCGCCGGACGCGTTCGGGCGGTGCGCCTGGTCGTCAACGAGATTCGGGTGCAGCCGGAGACCGGGACGATCACCGAGAATTCGGATGCCACACTCGCGAGGGCGATTCGAGACAGCTTTCGGAGGAACTGGACGACGTCACGCGTGGCCGACCGGATCCGCGTGGATGTCGAGGACGGCGTCGCAACGCTCACGGGCGACCTGGACACCTGGGACGAGCGACTCGAGGCCGGAAGCGTCGCGCTCCGCACCGAGGGTGTGTGGAAGGTCCAGAACCGACTGACGGTGAAGGGCTACGACTACGAATGGGAGAAGTGGGAATACGAAGCGCCCTACTACTACGAGGAGCTATTTCCAAATGTTGGGTGACCTGCTCGCCCGAGACCCATCCAGCTGGCGTGCGCAAGATCGAGGATTTGGAGACCATGAGATCATGAGCTCGGACGCGCATCGATTCCGCTGGCCGCGATCGCGGGCCTTCCTCTTCCGCTCCTCCTTCATGCGCGTGAACGAGTCTTCCGTTTGACGGCATTCCTGCCCTGCGAAACTAGTCCCCGGCCTCGCGCTCCAGCGCACTGATCAGCTTGTCCGCGGCGTGCACGCAGGCCTCGGCGATCGCCTCGACCATCGTCTCCTTGAACTCCAGCTTCTCGCTCTTGCCCTCGGGCCCACGATCGACCCGCAGCAGGCGCTCTTCGCGCACGGCGGTGACGAACAGCTCGCTGGCGATCCTTTCGCGTCTCTCTTGGTGACCCATGCTGAATCCTCCCAAGGGGGTCTCTAGGCGGCCCGGTCCTCGTTGATTAGGTTATCACGCTTCTCCGCGCCCACTTCCACGCCCATGCAACGAAGTAAAGCGCTCGCGTCGCGTCGCGGCACTCCCTAACTTGCCGGCCATGCCGGAGAAGCGTGCGTGGGAGCTTCGGGATCAGGGGGCGAAGGCGGAGGCGCGGAAGTACGCGCATCCGGTGCCGAGCCGGACGTACATCGAGCAATACCTGGGGGCCAAGGCGTTCCGGTGCCATTCGAGGCTCTCGCCCGGGCGTTTGGGCTCGATCAATGGGGCACCATCACGCGTTGGTGCTTCCCAGGAGACGAGATCGTGAGCGAGCTCCACCCCACGATCGGCAGACAGCTCGCCCCGTCGCCGGCGATCTTGGTCGACCGGCTCTACATCCTCATCCGAACGCACCTGGGCGCACAGATCTTGGTCGCGATGGTCCTCGGCATAGGCACGGGCCGGGTGCTTTCTCCAACCGGACTCGCGCTGCTCGCTGAGCCTTCGGCGAGGGTCGTCGCCGGTTGGCTCGCCCTCCCCGGCCAGGTATTCCTGGCCCTGATTCAAATGATCATGATTCCACTCGTGATGAGCTCGATCATCTTGGGAATCTCATCGAGCGGCGACC
>JARRLD010000444.1:0-2891 GCA_037387345.1 Gemmatimonadota bacterium | reverse complement strand
GCCGGGTAGCTCTCCCGGATCCCGGTGTTGTAACCCAGATCGAAGGGCGCTGCCCCGCCCATGTCCGTGACGTCCGAGTGGTTGGTCGTGAGGTTCACCCCACCGTTCCACGCAAAGCCCTCGCTCTCGTAGAAACGCACGCGCGCGCTGAGCTCGATCCCACTGCTCACGACCTCGCCGACGTTCTGCACCTGAGATCCCGTGAAGCCGAGGGAGGGTGTGCCAAGCACCGGAAAAAGGGCATCGCTGGTGGTGGCGCGGTAGTATGTGAACTCGGCGGTGAGGCGCTGCTCCAGCATGCTGGCGTCGAAGCCTATCTCGTACTCGCGGGTCCTCTCCGGACCGAGATTGGGGTTCCCCAGGTTTTGCGGGGTCACACCGGCCTGGCCTTCGAGACCGGCGATGGGCTCCCACGTCCGGACCGCATCGAACGCGCCCGGAGCCCGCCCCGCCTCACCGACAGCTGCCCGCAGACGAAGCTGGTCGACCCAGCTGGTGTTCCAGAAGCTCTCCTCGGACACCACCCAGGATGCACTCAGTTTGGGGTAGTACTGGAACCCGTAGTCGTCGCCGAACGTGCTGCTCCCGTCCACCCGCAGTCCCGCGATCAGGAACAGCCGGTTGGAAAAGCCCACGGTCTCCTGGACAAAGAACCCGGCGTTCACTTCACGAATCCGGCTTTCCGAGCTGCTCGTGAGTGCGGCCGAGGAGATCGTGGGAGTGCCCGGGCCGGCGAAGTTCAGGCCACCGGCGTCGACGGACAGTCTGCTTTCATCGTATACCTGGCCACCCCAGGTCAGGGTGGAGGCGGTCGAACTGTTGATGTCGGCCTGCCACGACCCACTGTAGTCCACGGTCAAGGTGCGGTTGCGCCACCGTTGGACGCCGAGGCTGCCCGGCTCGTAGAGGTAGTAGCCGAACGGCAGGAGACCCGTGTTCTCAGCCTCCACCTGGTGGAGCCCGAGCTGGACCCTGTTCCGGATGTTACCCGTGACCATGTCGAGTTGGGCCCCAGTGACGAAGTTGTCGGTAATGCCCCTGAGCTCGGTCTCCAGGACCCAGTCCTGGTTGCGGTTCCCCGGATAGTACCCCTTCCCGTACCGAAGCACGTTCAGGATGTACCCGTGCCTGTTGTTCGAGTCGGGCACGAACCTCGTATTCCGGTGCGAATAGGAGTTGTTGAGGGCCAGCGTCAGCCGGTCGTTGAGGCGGATCGTGAAGGTCCCTCTGCCACCCCAGCTCTCGGAACCCTGTGTCGGTACGATTCCCCCTTGGTCGGAGTAGTCTCCCGACACGAAATACTGGACGCGCTCCGTGCCGCCGCGCACCGAGCCGTTGTAGCGCATCACACCGCCGGTGCGCTTGGCCTGATCAAGACTCAGATCCTCCGGATGGTCCGTGATGCCCTTGCCGACCTCGGGCCAGAAGTTACCGCCGCCACTCGCCGCGAAGGACCATTGGGGCGCGCCCTCCTGCCCGCGCTTGGTGAAGATCTGGACCACGCCAGCGGAGGCTTCGGTTCCGTAGAGCGTCGTGGCCGCCGCACCCTTGAGGATCTCGATTCGCTCGATGTCCTGAGGGTTGATGTCGTTGAGAGACATGCCGCTGACTCGTGGTCCCCGCCCGTCCTCCAGATTGGCGGGCGGGATCCGAGCGGTGGAAAGCCGCACGCCATCCACGTAGATGAGGGGCTCGTTCCCCTGGGACACCGACGTCACGCCCCGGAGGAGCAACGTGCCTCCCGATCCCACCTGTCCACTGACCGAAAGGCTCTGGACGCCGGCCACGTTGGCGCGCAGAGCCGATTCGATATTCGTGATGGGCACGGCGTCCATGTCCGCCATGGATAGCTGGGCCATGGAGTTCCCGATCTCCCGGCGCCGTGCCTCCGCACCAACTCCCGTCACGACGATCTCGTCCAGGGAGATCGCCTCTTCACGGAGCCTGAAGCTCACGGTCACGCTCTGTCCGGCGATCACGGTGACGGTCCGGGTCTGGCTGGCGAAGCCCACGCTCTGGACCCTCACTTCTTGAGGGCCGGCGGGCACACCGGCGACGAGGAAACGCCCGTCGTCTCGTACGAGGGTTACGGTGGCGGATCCCACCACCGTGACCTGCGCTGCAGGGACGGGGGCGTTGGTCGCGGCGTTCAGCACCTGGCCGACGATGGTGCCTGTCTGTTGGGCCGCAAGACCCTGGGCCAGTCCCGTCGCTCCCAGGGTGACAAGGATGGCGACCAGCGCTCCGAGGCATCGGGCGACACCTAGGGGGACTCGATGCTTCATAGGGATCCTCCGTGATGGGGAGACGATCAGGAACTGCGCGATCAGCGCCGCTGGAGCGTGAGCTCGCCGGGGCGGCCCTCAGAGAACACGGACGGGGGGGTCGCCGTGGGGGAGGGGGGTCCGGCGGGGTATGGATTCACGACGCATCGGACGGATATGAGGGCCAACGATCTATCTCGGCAGAGTGGCACGTAGCCACACGGTCACCTTCTCGGCCCGGGCGACGACCCGCCCCACTCTCAGGGGGTTGCCCACTTCCCGTCCCGTCGGAATACTGGCGACCATACTAGTCCGCACGCCGAAAGGCACGCAAGGCCGCGTCGGGGTGTGGACTCAACTCGGGATACGGAACGGATGAGCGTGGTCGCACCAGGATCGGTCGAGGCCGACCGTGAGAGAGCGGTGGACCGCCGCGGGAGCTGGCTCGGGTGGGGCTGCGTTCTCTGTGTACTCGCCGCCGTCGGGGCCCGTGGCGAGCTCGGGGCCCAGACTCGGACCGGCGAGGCCGGTGCCGAAGTTCCCGTGGACGTGGAGTCGGCTCCCCGGCCGGTCGCGCCCGCCACCCTGACGACCGCCCGACTGGCCATCGACGGGGTGCCGGACGAA
>JARRLD010000443.1:0-4026 GCA_037387345.1 Gemmatimonadota bacterium | reverse complement strand
GACCGAGCAGAACCCCAGCCACACCTACGCGGCCACCGGCACCTACACCGTCACCCTCACCGCCACCGACGACGTGGGCGCGAGCGACACCGCGAGCCGATCGGTGACCGTGCCCTCGGCCAATCAGGCGCCGACCGCGTCGTTCACGTCGAGCTGCACCGATCTGACCTGTGACTTCACCGACACGAGCACCGACGGCGACGGCAGCGTCACAGGCTGGTCCTGGGACTTCGGGGACGGCAATACCTCGACCGAGCAGAACCCCAGCCACACCTACGCGGCCGCCGGCACCTATACCGTCACCCTCACCGCCACCGACGACGACGGAGACTCCGACACCGCGACCGGCAGCGTGAGCGCCGCCGAGCCCAACGACCCGCCCGTCGCGTCCTTCACGTCCAGCTGCACCGACCTGACGTGTGACTTCACCGACACCAGCACCGACGGCGACGGCACCATCTCAGCCCACCAGTGGGACTTCGGGGACGGCTGGTCGAGCAACGGGGCCAACCCGAGCCACACCTACTTCGACCCCGGCACCTACACGGTCACCCTCATCGCCTACGACGACGACGGCGCCGCCGACACCGTCACCGCATCCGTGACCGCCACGGTCCCGGGCGAGGCCCCCACCGCGTCCTTCACCGTGAGCTGCACCGACCTGACCTGCGACTTCACCGACACCAGCACCGACAGCCAGGGCAGCGTCGTGGGCTGGTCCTGGGACTTCGGCGACGGCAACACCTCGACCGAGCAGAACCCCCGCCACACCTACGCGGCCGCCGGCACCTACACCGTCACCCTCACCGCCACCGACGACGAAGGCGCAAGCGACGCGTTCGGCCTCGACGTGACCGTCCCGACCCCCAACGTGCCGCCCACGGCGTCCTTCACGTCGAGCTGTGCAGCGTATACCTGTGACTTCACCGACACCAGCACGGACAGCGACGGCAGCGTCACAGGCTGGTCCTGGGACTTCGGTGACGGCAACACCTCGACCGAGCAGAACCCCCGTCACACCTACGCGGCCGCCGGCACCTACACTGTCACCCTCACCGCCACCGACAACGTCGGAGGCAGCGATACGGCAACGAGCTCCGTGACCGTGAGCCTGCCGCCCGTCGCCATCTCCATCACCGCGACGGCATACAAGGTTCGAGGGCTGCAGAAGGTGGACCTCACGTGGACGGGGGCCTCGTCCACCGACGTGGACATCCACCGTGACGGTGGCCTGCTCACGACGACGGCGAACGACGGGTTCGAGACCGACCCCGTCGACAACCGGGGTCAGGGGACCTACAGCTACCAGATTTGCGAGGCCGGGACCACCACCTGCTCGGAGGTCGTGACCGTGACGTTCTGAGGTGGGGAGGACGCTTCTGGGCAGCTCTCCCTTGGCCACGAGGCCGCTCACGCCCTATTCTGTCCGCCGCGGACATCTGAGGGCACGGTAGGGAGCCGCCTCATCTGCCCGCGGATCGAGACTGCCTCGCGAGGCTCCGGCCTCAGGGAAGGAACTGCCCATGCCTCACACGCCCACGTCCCTCCCGGTGCGGCGGACCTGGGGTCGGACGACCCGACCCGACGCCTGGTGGCTGCAGCCTGGCGTGGTCTTCCTCGGGTTGAGCGCGTTCATCGTGTACTCCACGTGGGCCGCCTTCCAGGGCGTCAACTACTCGTTCGGAAACTACCTCTCGCCTTTCTACTCGCCCGAGCTGTTCGGCGACACCCACCACGCGTGGCTGGGCCCGAGGCCGAGCTGGTGGCTCTCCTGGCTCCCCTGGTCTCCGGCGTTCCTCATCCTGTGGGCTCCTGGAGGGTTCCGCCTGACCTGCTACTACTACCGGGGCGCCTACTACAAAGCCTTCTGGGCGGATCCTCCGTCCTGCGCCGTGGGCGAACCGCGCAGCGGTTATCGGGGAGAGCGCCATTTCCCCCTCATCCTGCAGAACGTCCATCGGTACTTCCTCTACATCGCCCTGATCTTCCTGGTCATCCTCTCCTGGGACGTCTGGAAAGCCCTCTGGTTCGAGGATCCGGCCACGGGTGAGGCGAGCTTCGGGATCGGCGTGGGCACGCTGGTTCTGGCGATCAACGTGCTGCTGCTCGGAAGCTACACGCTGGGATGCCACTCCCTGCGCCACCTCGTCGGAGGACGTCTCAACATTCTCTCCAGGCATTCCGTCCGGAAGAAGGCGTATGGTTGCGTGACGTGCTTGAACAAGCGCCACATGCTGTTCGCCTGGCTCAGCCTCTTCTGGGTGGGATTCTCCGATCTGTACGTGCGCATGCTCGCGATGGGGGTGTGGACCGACTGGAGGCTGCTCTGATGAGCGACTACGGTCGTCACTCCTTCGATGTGTTGATCATCGGAGCCGGTGGCGCGGGGCTGCGCGCGGCCATCGAGGCAGCAGCGGGTGGGGTGAGCGTCGCCCTCGTCACCAAGACGCTGCTCGGCAAGGCTCACACGGCCATGGCGGAAGGTGGGATCGCCGCCGCGCTGGCGAATGTGGACGAGCGCGACAACTGGAAGGTCCACTTCGCGGATACCATGCGAGGTGGTCAGTACCTGAACAACTGGCGGATGGCCGAGCTGCACGCACAGCAGGCTCCGGACCGCGTACGGGAGCTCGAGGCGTGGGGCGCCCTCATGGACCGCACACCGAAAGGGAAGATCCTGCAGCGCAACTTTGGTGGCCACGCCTACCCCCGCCTCGCTCACGTGGGAGACCGAACCGGCCTCGAGATGCTGCGCACGCTCCAGGACCACGGGGTGCACCAGGGCATCGAGGTGTTCAACGAATGCACCGTCACTCGGCTTCTCAAGGACGGGGAGCGGGTGGCCGGCTGCTTCGCGTACGATCGCGATCGGGGGACAGTCCGCGTCTTCGAGGCGAAGGCGTTGATCCTCGTTCCTGGGAGTGCACGGGGGACGGCCACTCTCTGGCGTATGACGCCGGCGCCGAGCTCATCGACATGGAGTTCATCCAGTTCCATCCCACGGGAATGATCTGGCCGCCGAGCGCGCACGGGATCCTGGTGACGGAGGGTGTTCGGGGCGAGGGCGGCGTGCTCAAGAACTCCGAGGGTCGCCGGTTCATGTTCGATGACATCCCCGAGCTTTACCGGGACCAGACCGCAGACACCGAGGAAGAGGGGTGGCGATACGTCCTCGGGGATCGCGATGCTCGGCGACCTCCGGAGCTCCTGACCCGCGACCACGTGGCGCGCTGCATCGTGCGTGAGGTGAGGGAGGGCCGCGGCAGCCCGCATGGGGGCGCATTCCTGGACATCGCCTGGATCGCCGAGAGGCTCCCCAATGCAGAGGAGCACATCAAGAAGAAGCTCCCGAGCATGTATCACCAATTCAAGCACCTGGCGAACGTGGACATCACCCGGGAGGCAATGGAGGTGGGCCCCACCACGCACTATGCCATGGGCGGCGTGCGAGTCGACGCGGACACGCAGATGTCCCGGGTGCCGGGCCTCTTCGCCGCAGGAGAGGTGGCTGCAGGCCTCCATGGAGCCAACCGCCTGGGGGGCAACTCCCTGTCCGATCTTCTCGTGTTCGGGAAGCTCGCCGGGGAGCACGCTGCGACCTTCGCCCGCGAGCATGGTGCGGTGACCCTGGATGGGGCCGAGATCCGGGAAGCCGCCAACGAGGCCCTGGCGCCCATGGACCGCCGGGGCGACGCCGCCGCGGAGAGCCCGTACCTGCTGCAGTCGGCGCTCCAGGATCTGCTCCAGGACAAGGTGAGCATCATACGCACCGATGAGGGGGTGGGGGAGGCGCTCCAGGAGGTCGAGGCCCTGAAGGCCATGCTCCCCCAGGTCGCCGTCAGCGGGAATCGCGAGTTCAATCCCGGGTGGCACACGGCGCTGGACCTGCCTCACCTCTTCACCGTGGGTGAGGCCGCCGCGCGGGCGGCGCTGGCGCGCAAGGAAAGTCGCGGGGCACACTCCAGGCTGGACTACCCGGACAAGGATGCCGAGTGGGGCACCCGGAACATCGTGATCCGCAAGTCC
>JARRLD010000442.1:0-3594 GCA_037387345.1 Gemmatimonadota bacterium | reverse complement strand
GCTAGATTCAGTGCACTGGGGTTCTTGAGGAACCGAACCCCGGGACGCTCGGAGATCAGGTTCACTGCCAGGCGAAGTCTCTTGCCCTGCCCCCAATGTCGGCACAGCGCGTGGGCCAGCCTGGACTTGCCGGCCCCGCTGGCTCCGATGAACTCGACGATCAAGAGCCCACCGCCTCAGCGCACGGCAGTGTCGGGGAGCTCACAGGGTGCGGCCTCCCGAGCGGGTGTGAGAGAGGAGAGGAGAGCGCGGGCCGAAGGGTGCATGCGGGGTCTTTCGGTGTTGAGCGGCTGAATTGAACGGGAGTGGCTCACGCCGAGCATGGGCGGGCGTGTCCTGGACCAAGATAATTGGCGGGCCCGGGGGCACGCGACACATGGCTGGTGAGCCGAGGCGGGGCGGCCACCTGAGCTCGGTACTTCGCCCTTGCCCCTCGACAGCGGGATGGAGCAACTTAAGAAAGCTCCGTGCTTCCTTCAGATGGCGGGCTTGCGGGAAGGTGGCCGTTGCCGTCCAGGAGTAGTCGTAGTCCGAGTTGACGGCGCGGGGCCGCGATCACCGGCCGTGGCCAATGCCCGTTCCGACACGAGATAGATCTTGGACCAGACATGAGTCACACCCAACATCTAGCCACGGTGACACCGGCGACTTGGCGTGCTGGACGACCGGGTCCCTTCCGCCCCTCCCCCGGTCGGCCTGGTCGTGCGACTCAGCGAGGCGTTGGCTACCGACGACATCTCCTGGTGCCACTGGAAGAGCAACAACGCGCTGGACCGGTCCGCGAGCGGAGAGAATGATCTGGACCTGTTGGTCAGTCGGGCGGACATCGTGCGGTTCGCGACCGTGCTACGTGGTCTTGGGTTCAAGCAGGTCTGGGCGCCGGCGGAGAAGCAGCTGCCCGGAATACTGGACTATTTCGGCTACGATCAGGTCGCAGATCGACTGATCCACGTTCATGCCCACTATCAGCTGGTTCTGGGACACGACCGGACCAAGGGCTACCGCCTCCCGATCGAGGACGCCTCCCTGGAGTCAGCCGTCCGGCGTGGTCTTTTCAGGGTTCCGGCCCCCGAATTCGAGCTCATCGTCTTCATCATTCGGATGATGCTCAAGCACTCGACCTGGGACGTCATGCTCGGGGGCGAGAAGCGACTGAGCAAGAACGAGCGGGCGGAGCTCGCCTATCTCCAGACCCGGGTGGACGAGGATCGTGTCCGCGAGATCCTGAAGCGGCACCTCGCGTACGTCGATCCTGATCTGTTCAACGACTGTGTCCGGGCGCTGCAGCCGCGGTCGTCCGTGTGGACCTCCGCGCGCACCGGGCACCGGCTCCAGAGGGGGCTCCGGGCCAACGCCCGTCGCCCGATGCCGCTGGATACGTCCCTGAAGCTCTGGCGTAGGGGGCGGTTGGCCGTCCGCCGCCGCGTGTTCCGCAGAAGTTCACCCAAATACCGTTTTGAAGGTGGTGGTGCCATGATCGCCATCGTCGGCGGAGATGGGGCGGGGAAGTCAACTGCGGTGGACGGGCTTCACGAGTGGCTTGCGCGGCATTTCGAGACGACATGCATCCATCTGGGCAAACCGGATTGGTCGTGGACCACGATCGGGATCAGGGCGATCCTCAAGGTGGGGAACATGCTCCGGCTATACCCTGCGGACTCGTCGTTTCAACGGACCCTGGAACAGGAGTCGCTCATATCGCCAGGGTATCCATGGCTGCTGCGTGAGCTCTGCAGGGCTCGCGATCGATACCGGACCTATGTCCGCGCTCGACGCATCGCGGCCAGGGGTGGGCTGGTGATCCTCGACCGCTTCCCGCTCTCCCAGATCAAGCTCATGGACGGGCCTCAGATCGAGCGGTTTCTCGACGAGCTGGCCGGGCGACCTCAGGCGAAGCAGTTCCTGAGCCCACGTCGGACGGGCGCGCTCGCCAGGTTCCTGATCCGGCGGGAAAGGAGCTACTACGCGCAGACGGTGATGCCCGAGACGTTGATTGCCCTTCGAGTAGACCCGGAGATCGCCGTCCGGCGCAAGACCGACGAGGATGCCGACACGGTGCGGGTGCGGTCCACGGAAATCTGGGAGCTCGATTGGAGCAGCACGGAGGCTCACCTCATTGATGCCAGCAAGACGAGAGCGCAGGTGTTGTCGGAGATCAAGGCGCTGGTATGGGCGAAGGTGTAGATACGTCCATCCGCATGAACAACGCCATTGTGTCGAGGAGTTGACCTGTGCTCGTCTTCATCCATATCAACAAGACCGGAGGCAATACGGTCAGCCACATGCTGCGGAGCTCCTATGGCCTTCGCCATTGCCAGGTCGAGCCTTGGGATGCCCCCTGGCGGACGTGGATGGATCCGCCGTTTTCGAAGGACGATCTGGACCGCCTCCGAAAGTTCTACCCCAATCTGAGGAGCGTCGCCGGTCACCGGATCTTCGGGCACATCGACCTGCACGACGACGACGGCGACGACGTGCGGTACTTCACCTTCATGCGAGATCCCCTCAAGTCCTGCACGTCTCGTTTCCAGTACAAGATCCAGGTGTCGAAGAAAGACTTTGTCTTCGAGAACTGGATTCAGCAGGAGTCGTCCCGAAACCACCAGACGAAGTGGATCGCTGGTGTCGAGGACGTGCCGGAGGCGATCCGGACGATCAAGAGAAAGAACATCTTCGTTGGCCTGACCGAGCGCTTTGACGAGTCGATGGTGCTGTTGAAGGCTCTGATGGCCGGCGACCTGGATCTCTCGTACAGGCGAGTGAACTACGCTCGGAGCAACGTCATCAAGGAGAACCTGCTCGAGAACGAGCGCACGAGGCAGATGGTGGTGGATGCGCAGCAGGCCGATCTGGAGCTCTACCGGTGGGTGAAAGAGGAGTTGTACCCGACGTTCCAGCAGGCTTATGGCCCTTCGCTGGAGACCGATGTGGCGCGCTACCGTGAGACGAGGCTCAACAGCTTCAACTACTGGAATCTCACCGCGTGCCGTGTGAAGCACTACGGATTCTACAAGCCGTTGCTCAGTCTCCACCGCAAGGGCATCAAGGTCGCGTGAGCCCGAGAGCCGATCGGATGAGAGGAGCGAGGGACCATGGGTCCACGACGTGAGCTGACCAGACGATACGCCGGCCTCATACAGGGCAAACGTGTTCAAAACCCGTTTACCCTCGCCTATGACATCTACAGGTACCGGAAGCTCAGCGAGTTCCTCTCGGTCGCCGTCTGGGAGGTGCTTCTCAGACTCAGGCTGTTCCCCAAGGCCAGGTACGTGCAGCTGCGGAACGGCGCCACGCTGACCCTCGTGGGTGAGCATCTGGATGACCCGGACGTCGAGGCGCGTCTGGATCGCGCCATGAGAGCCAGGGGACTGAGCCTCAGCCGCAGCGAGCACAACTGGAAGGTCTTGGTCAGCAACGGTGAGGGAGAGCTCTTCGGATGTCTCTACCCCAACGACACAGACCTCTACAAGAGCGTCGACGACGGAGAATCCGTCGTCTTCCTCGAGCGCTTTCCGCAGCGGATCAAGTCGCTCTTCGTTTCCAGCCGTGGCGCCATATTCGTATGTGTCGTGGGGGCTGTCCACCGGAGCTCGG
>JARRLD010000441.1:0-2985 GCA_037387345.1 Gemmatimonadota bacterium | reverse complement strand
GGATCCCCTCCAGCGGAGCCACACCGGGCGGAGCTTCTGAATGAGCGTGTAGGCGTCGCTGGGACCTGCCTGCTCGATCTCCTCCAGGCTGATCCGATCCGAGTTGAGCGAGGATCCCCCTGAGGTCCCCGTGGCACAAGACGCGAGGACGAGGACCGCGACGAACGGTAGGGCCGGCTTTCTCATGATCTTCTGCGGATGGCGGAGTGTGGAGGGCAGGCCTTACCCGAATGGTACACCGAAGCAAGCCGGGAGGCGACGCGCGAGACGCCGTCCACGAACCGGGACATCGCGGGTGCCCCCCTACTCCGCCTGCCCCATTGCCTTATTATGACCGGATTCGGGGCCGCGGTGGCCTCGCGGCAACAACCAGGAGAACGGGCATGGTCACGGATCGCAGAAGCTTCCTGAAACTCTCCGTCGGGGCCGGTGGCGCTGTCGGGCTGGGTCTGGTGCCCGGATCGAGGACGGCCGGACCGGACCGCCGGAGCACGCCCCGTGCCGTGCGCATCCTGATCCTGGGTGGCACCGGGTTCATCGGCCCGCACCAGGTCCGGTACGCCCTCGCCCGGGGCCACACCGTGACGCTCTTCAACCGGGGACGAACCAATCCCGGGCTGTTCCCGAACGTGGAGACCCTCATCGGCGACCGGAACGGAGACCTGGAATCCCTCCGGGGCCACACGTGGGACGTGGTCATCGACAACTCGACCAACCGTCCCGACTGGGTGGAGCTGTCCGCCACCTTCCTGAAGGACTCCGTGGACCGCTACTTCTACGTGTCGTCCCGGTCGGCCTACTCGGACACGAGCCGGGTGCCCATGACGGCCGACGCCCCGACGTTCACGTACGAGACGGCCGGAGTGGAGCCCGGAGCGGAGCGACTCCCCTACGGCCTGGCCAAGGCCCTGTCGGAGCGGGCCGCTCAGGCGATCCTGCCGGGTCGCACCAACATCGTCCGTCCGGGCCTTATCATCGGGCCCGGAGACGAGACGGACCGCTTCACATACTGGCCCGTCAGGATCCACCGGGGTGGCGAGGTTCTGGCCCCCGGAGATCCCTCGGATCCGATCCAGATCATCGACGTCCGGGACCTCACCGAATGGATGATCCGCATGGCCGAAGACGGAACGGTCGGCGTGTTCAACGGCGTGGGCCCCCGGACCCCCCGCCCCATGGCGGAGCTGCTGTACGGTATCCGCGCCGTGACCACCGCAGAGACCACCTTCACCTGGGTCAACTACGAGTTCCTGACGGAGATGGGGCTCAGGCCGTACTCGGACCTGCCGGTGTGGATGCCGCCCACTCCCGGTCGGGAGGGGTTCGCCCGCTTCGATCTCACTCCCGAGGTCGAGGCGGGGCTGACGTTCCGTCCCCTTGCCGTGACGGCCAAGGAGACCCTCGATTATCACTTCTCCCGGCCTCCGGAGCGGCAGGCGGCCCTGAGGGCGGGCATCTCGGCGGAGCGGGAAGCGGAGGTGCTGGCTGCCTGGCACGACCGAGGCTGAAGGGCGTCCGACGATGCGTGGATCTCGTCGATGGTTCGCCCTCGCCCTCCTCGTCGCCGGGTGCTCATCCGAGACGCAACCTCCGGCGGAGGCGGGCGCGCCCCCACCGCCTCCACCAGCGGCGTGGATGCCCCTGATCGGGGAATACGCCCTCGAGGGTGACACGCTGTCCGTGATCGAGGACGACGGACGTCTGAGGCTCCTGCATTGGCACGGAGCCTCGGCGGATCTTCGGGCGTCGTCGTCCGATACGCTCGAGGTCGTCGGGGAAGGCCGTCGACTGATCTTCCTCAGGACAGCGTCGGACCGTGTCTCGAGCGTCGTCGTGGATGGAAACCCCTACCCCCGTCTGACTCTGGGGGCCGAAGACGGCGGGACGTTCCGGATCGAGCCGCTCCGACCGCCCGACGAGCTGCGTGCGGTGGCGTTGGCAGCTTCCCCTCCGGCGGAGGAGGGGAGCTTCCTCGACCCGGATCTCGTACAGCCCGTGGCCCTGGACTCCTCGATCCATCTGGACGTGCGGTACGCCACGACGAACAACTTCATGGGGGAGGTCTTCTACTCCCGGGCCCTCGCCTTCCTCCAACGGCCCGCCGCCGAGGCGCTGATCCGGGCCCATCGGTGGCTCGAGACCCGGGGCTACGGCCTTCTCATCCACGATGCGTATCGACCCTGGTACGTGACGAGGATGTTCTGGGACGCGACGCCGGAGTCCTTGCGCGTCTTCGTGGCGAACCCCTCGTCCGGGTCACGGCACAACCGGGGAGCGGCTGTGGACCTCACCCTGTACGACCGGGATACCGGTGCCCCCGTGGAGATGCCTGGAGGCTACGACGAGTTCTCGCCCAGATCCTATCCTGACTATCCGGGCGGAACCTCAAGACAGCGGTGGCACCGGGAGCTTCTGCGGGAAGCCATGGAGCGGGAGGGCTTCACCGTGTATGAAGCCGAATGGTGGCACTTCGACTTCGACGGCTGGCAGCGGTACCGGATCGGGAACGAGCGGTTCGAAGACCTGCTGGGCAGCTGAGATCGATCGTGGAGATCGGCATCTACAGCTTCGCGGAGACGCGGTTCGATCCCGAGACCGGCAGACAGATGGAGACGGCCACGCGCCTCCGACACCTGCTGGAGGAGATCCAGCTCGCCGACGAGGTTGGCCTCGACGTCTTCGGCGTGGGTGAGCACCATCGCCCCGACTACGCCGTCTCGGCGCCGGCCGTGATTCTGGCCGCGGCGGCAGCACGCACCCGTCAGATCCGACTGACCAGCGCCGTGTCGGTTCTGAGCTCCGATGATCCGGTCAGGGTGTTCCAGGACTTCGCGACCCTCGACCTGATCTCGGGCGGACGGGCGGAGATCATGGCCGGAAGAGGCTCGTTCACCGAATCCTTCCCCCTCTTCGGCCAGGACCTGGCGGACTATGAAGAGCTGTTCGCCGAGAAGCTCGAGCTCCTCCTGAAGCAGCGCGCGGACG
>JARRLD010000440.1:0-2988 GCA_037387345.1 Gemmatimonadota bacterium | reverse complement strand
GCAGCGTGCAGGAAAACCCGCGCGAGCAGGACGCCGAACAAGCCCATCAGAGCTATCGGGCGGGTGGCTGTGACGGCGTAATCGGCCTCGGCGGCGGCAGCGCATTGGACGCCGCCAAGGCGCTGCTGCTCAAGATTGCCGCCCTTCGTGAGCTATCGGACCAAACTGCGCAGGACTTGCAGAGGGAAATCCCAAGGATCTACAGGCGGGAACTCGTGGATGTCATCTTCAACCAGCCCGACTGTCGTGCCAACGTCAGTTTCGGGTGTACGAACAGCTGGGGGTTCACGACACGGGGTTTCGTCAGGAGCATGGCGCTCCTCGCCCCCGTCATGTTGCTGACCACCGTCGGATTTGTCGCCTACGGGAAACACGCGGGCAGCATGATCCTGAACTGGCACATCCTGTTGATCTGCCTCCCTTATCCCTTCTGGGGACTCGTCCAACAGGTCCTCATTGTGGCCCTGCTTGCGGGGAACATGAGCTTCTTGCTCGGTGGGACCGGACAGGGGCCACGTCGTAGGGTAGGGGGACATTCCATCCAGAAGACATGAGCCAGTATTTCGTCGTGAACGTCGCGTTACGTTCGGTGAGGAGGTCCCCGAATCCGGGAAGCCTCACTTTTCGACGGCGGAGTGGTAGGGTTGGGGACATGCTCTCGGTACGAGTCCCAGGATGATCGGACGGACGATCGATCACTACGAGGTTCTGAAGTGCATCGGGCAAGGAGGCATGGGCGTCGTCTACGAGGCCCGCGATACCAAGCTCGATCGCCTCGTCGTGCTCAAGGCGGTCAAGTCCCTGGATGACCCTGAACTGGAGCGCCGATTCCTCCGGGAGGCTCGGGCTGCTTCCGCGCTCAACCACCCGAACATCGCCTCGGTCTACGATATCCGCAGCATGGACGGTCAGGACGTCATCGTCATGGAGTACGTCCGCGGGACATCCCTGGGTGACCTCATGGCGAGGGGAAAGCTCACCTTCGTGCGCATGCTGGAGATCGCGGGGCAGATCGCGGCGGGGCTGACCGCGGCTCACACCGCCGGGATCGTTCATCGGGACCTCAAGCCATCCAACATCATGGTGACGGACGAGGGGAACGTGAAGATCCTGGACTTCGGCCTGGCCAAACGCGTGACCAGAGCCGGGGATTCCAGAAGTGACGCTCCGACTGTCAGGGTGCGGGCCGATGAAGACCTCACGGGACCGGGGCTGATCGTGGGCACCACCGCCTACATGTCGCCGGAGCAGGCCCGGGGCGAGGCGGTGGACACGCGCAGCGACCTCTTCTCCTTCGGGATCGTCCTTTACGAAATGCTCACCGGGCGGAATCCGTATCTCCGCCAGACGGAGATCGCCACCCTGGGCGCGATTGTCGGCGAGGAGCCCGAACCACCGACAGGCATTGTCCCCGCCCTTCCTCCCGAGGTCGAGAGGACAGTCCTGCGTTGCCTACGCAAGGACGCCCGGCGGCGCTGGCAGAGCGCTGCCGACCTGGCCGTGGTTCTTCAGGACCTGAAGGAGGAGTCGGACACGGGAGAATCCGCGCGTCCGCTACCGGTGGCGTCCGGAAAGCACCGGCGAACAGCAGTCTGGATCGCGGGGAGCATCATTCTCGTCGCCGTCCTCGTCGTCTCCACGTGGACCCGGCTTGGCAGGGCGCCGGAGCCGCCCGGCCTTCGGCTCTCCCGGGTGACCTACGACAATGCGATGACCGCGTGGCCTGCCATCTCTCCCGACGGAACGCTCATTGCCTACGGGTCGGACCGGGGCACCGGCGAGAACATCGACATCTGGGTCCAGCACGTGGGTCAGGCAACTCCGGTCCGCTTGACCCGAAACGAGGCTCCCGACTGGCAACCCTCCTTCTCCCCCGATGGTTCCCAGATCGTCTTTCGTTCCGAAAGGGACGGCGGCGGCCTGTATGTCGTCAACGCGCTGGGGGGCGAGGAACGGCGGATCGTGGACGGGGGGGACTACCCGAGGTTCTCCCCGGACGGGGCGTGGATCGTGTTCATGGACGTGCTTCCCTACGCCGCCGGCAACCTGCACAAGATGTACCTCGTGTCTCCGGAGGGGGGAGCTCCCAGGCCGTTTCAGCCGGACTTCGGAGCCTGGCCCCTGGCCGGCAGCGTCGGACCGATCTGGTCGCCCGACGGCCGGTTCCTGATGTTCGACGGCGCTAGGATCGGGGAACCCGGGACCTCGGACTGGTGGATCGCCCCTGTGGACGGGGGCCCGGCGGTTCGTGTCAATGTGCTCGAGTCGATTCCACAGCGTCAGATCGTTCAGTTCCCCGTGCTCTGGCTTCCCGGTCACCTCATCATGGCCGCCGGCACGACCATCGAGGGCATCAACCTCTACCGGGTCTCCATTCAGAGGAATGGCTGGGAGATCTCCGGACCTCCTGAGCCGCTCACCTCGGGTCCGGGCATGAAGTACATTGCATCGGTTTCCTCCGACGGGCAGATCGTTCTGTCGAACATCACCTGGGGCACCCAGATCTGGAGCATGGACCTGGATCCGGAGAGCGGGCTTCCCACGGGGGACCCCCGGCCGCTGACCCGGGATGCCCACCAGAAGATCAGCCTCTCCCTGAGCCGCGACAGCAGAAAGCTGGCCTACAGCGTCTACTGGTCATCCGGGGATCGTTTCGGGAGCGAGATCCGGGGCCGGGATCTGGAAAGCGGCGACGAATCGACCCCGGTCCTGTCGACGACACGCACGGTGAGCCTCCAGCCGGAACTGAGCCGGGACGGCTCTGTCCTCGTTTACCGGGACCGCGTCGATGGCGGCATGGCGTTTCTGTACCGGCGAAACGGTGATACGGTCGGGCGGGAGATCTGCCGGAATTGCTGGGTCTACGGGTTCTTCTCCGATCCATCGTTCGTCCTGGTCGAGGTGGAGGAACACCTGGTGAAGCAGGATCTGGCTACCGGGACACAGATCCCGCTCGTCGAGGCGTCGGATGGGGTCTTTCTCGACGCC
>JARRLD010000439.1:0-4834 GCA_037387345.1 Gemmatimonadota bacterium | reverse complement strand
GACGCCGCGACTCGACGACTACTTCTGGTCGCTCTCCCAGTCGATCTTCGGCGGCACCTCTCAGATCCAGCGCAACATCGTGGCCCAGCGCGTGCTGGGTATGCCGAGGAACTAGACCGTATTGTCCGACCCCACGCCCTATGAGACGTTGCTCGTCGAGATCCAAGCGAAGGTCGCCACCCTCACGCTGAATCGACCCGAGCGCCGCAACACCCTCGAGCCGGTGATGTTCTCCGAGCTTGCCCGCGCGTTCCGTGTCCTCGACGAACGGGACGATATAGGCGCGATCGTGTTGACGGGTGCCGGAACGGACTTCTGCGCGGGAGCGAACCTTGGAGACGGCACGAAGGTCTTCAGCAAGGAGGCCTTCGAGGAGTTCCAGACCCGCGCGAGCGATGGCGGCGACTCCTCAGCGACGGACCTCGATCCCCAGCGCCTACTGACCCCCGTCATCGCCGCCGTCAACGGCACAGCCGCGGGGGGCGGCCTCACCCTCGCCCTGCAGTGCGACCTGATGATCGTCGCCGAAGATGCCACCCTCGCGCTTCCCTTCGTACGCCGGGGCCTCGTCGCCGAGCGCAACGCCCATTGGATCCTGCCACGGCTGATCGGCGCCCAGCACGCGCTCGAGCTGTTGCTCACCGGACGCAAGTTCGACGGCCGCGAGGCCGCTCGTCTGGGACTCGCGCTGCAGGCGGTACCCCGCGAGTCCGTCCTCCCGGAGGCGCTGGCGATCGCCCGAATGATCGCGGAGAACGCGGCACCAGTCGCGGCCGCGGCAACCAAGCGCCTGCTCCACGCCGCGCTCCGCGAGAGCGACGCCGACGCCGCGCGCCAGCTCGAGCGGGAGGTGTTCCAGGAGCTCGGAGCGGGCAAGGACTGCCGAGAGGGCATCGACGCACACCGCGAGAAGCGCGCACCTCGCTGGCAGCTCAGCAAGCGAGACATTCCCGTAAAGCTGCGAGACGAAGAAGCGGACTCTGACTAGAACACACGGAGGATCAGAAATGGGAGTTCTCGAAGGACGCACCGCACTCGTCACGGGCGGTGGCCAGGGAATCGGGCGCGCCGTCGCCGAGACGCTCGCGGGCGAAGGGGCGTCCGTCTCGATCGTGGACATCAACGTCCAGGCCGGTGAAGACGCCGTCAAGGCCATCGAGGAACGAGGCGGTCGAGTGCGGTTCAGCCGCTGCAACGTCGCGAAGCCCGAAGACATCGAGCGAAGCGTCGCGGAGACCGTGGAGGCATTCGGCCGAGTCGACGTGCTCGTGAACGCAGCGCAGTACTTCGCTCCCGTGAAGGCTCTCGAGCGGACGTCGCCGAAGGATTGGGAGCTCAGCCATGCGACCGGCCCCACCGCAACCCTTCAGTTCATGACGGCCTGTCTTCCGCACATGAAGGAGCGCGGAGGTTCCATCGTCAACTTCACGTCGGGCTCCGCGCTGACGGGCATGAAGTACACCGCGCCCTACTCGGCCGCAAAGGGTGCGATCACGGCCCTCTCCAAGGTGGCGGCGAACGAGTGGGCGTGCCACGGGATCCGCGTCAACATCCTCTGTCCCTTTGCGCTCACCGACGTCCAGCAGCGCATGATCGACACGCCCTATGACAACTACACCCGCACCGCCGCGAGCTGCCCCATGGGCCGCGGCGCGGATCCGAAGGAGGAGATCGCGCCCGTGATCGTCTTCCTGGCGAGCGACGCATCGCGCTTCATGACCGGAACGATCGTGCACGCCGACGGCGGCCTGAACGAGCTCTCCCCGGTCGACTACGGAGCAACCCCCGGCGTCTTCACGGACGAGGCCTGACCGTGGACGTCTACTACCACCCGTTGTCCCGCGCGATCTTCGAAGATCCCTATCCCGTCTATCGGAACCTGCGCGACCACGCTCCCGTGTACTTCTGTGAGGAAGTCGGGATGTGGGTGATCTCGCGCTTCGAAGATGTGTGGAACGCGCTGCGCGACCACGAGACCTACTGCTCGCGCTACGGCCCGGCCATCGAAAACCCCGATGAGAACGGCCGGAAGTACTCCATCGTGTCGATGGATCCTCCCCGTCACGATCACGTACGGAACATCTTGAGTCGGCTCTTCACGCCCAATCGGATTGCCGCGCTCGAGCCCGCCGTCCGCGAGATCGTCTGCGAGCATCTCGATCCGCTGAAGCAGGGCACCATCGTCGACGCAGCCGTGCAGATCGCAAACCCGATCCCATCCGATGTCATCGGGCTGCTTCTCGCCGTCCCCGCAAAGGATCGCGCCCAGCTGCGCGAGTGGTGGGACACCTTCCTGGCCCGTGAAGAGGGCCAGGTGGAGGTTCCGAAGGCCGCGGTGGCCGCGTCCCGGAAGATCTCGGATTACATCCGAGGACTGATCGAGGAGCGCCGGCGCAATCCCGGGGACGACATGATCAGCCTGATCTGCCACGACGACCACGCGACAAGTGATGGTCAGCGGGTGGAGATGTCGGACAACGACGTGCTGATGTTCTGCAACCTCATGGCCGCTGCGGGCTCCGAGACCACGGTCAAGCTGATCGGAAACGCGTTGTTCGCTCTGTCGAAGCACTCCGAGGAGCGGGATCGCATCTTTGCCAATCCAGCACTGATCGTGCCGGCGGTCGACGAAGCGCTGCGCTACGACACTCCGTCGCAGATCGTGCTCGAAGAGTTCGCGAGGCGCTTTCCGCAGTATCGGGTCATCGAAGGCAGCGAGCGCCGCGTGTTGACGTCGACCGTCCGGGGCCTGGCTCATCTCGAGGTCGAGCTGTAGGAGTCTTCGCGTTGTGGCCGCGCTGCTGCGCAGATTCGCGGTAGGCAGAGCTTCACTGGTTCGAGGCGAACGTGCAATCGGAGGAGAAGGAATCGTGCACATCCAAGATCGGTTCTACATCGGAGGCGAGTGGGTCGCGCCCGCCAAGAGCGGTGCGGTTCTCGAGGTCGTCTCGCCGTTTACCGAGGAGGTCGTCGGCCGAGTGCCGGAGGCTGCCGAGCTCGATATGGACCGCGCCGTGGCCGCCGCACGGCGGGCATTCGAGGAAGGACCGTGGCCGCGGATGGCTCCGAGCGAGCGTGCTGCGCTCATCGCCGCACTCGCGAACGAGATCAGAGGACGCTCGCAGGAGTTCGCGCAGCTGATCACCCTCGAGATGGGAAGTCCCATCTCCTGGAGCCTGGTGGGCCAGGCCCTGGCACCCACGATGCTGCTCGACGCATTCGCGGCGCTCGCCGCCGAGTTTCCGTTCGAGGAAGAACGCCAGGGGATGCTGGGGACGAGCCTGGTCCGCCACGTCCCCGTCGGCGTCGCCGCAGGAATCCTGCCGTGGAACGTCCCGCTCTTCATTGCAGCGTTCAAGCTTGGCGCGGCGATGACCGCTGGCGCCCCCCTCATCTTGAAGCCGTCCCCGGAGACACCGCTCGACTCCTACCTGCTCGCACAGGCGGCGGAAAAGGTTGGGCTACCGCCCGGCGTGCTCAACATCGTGCCGGCCGGACGCGAGGTGGGTGAGTACCTGGTGCGGCATCCCGACATCGACAAGGTCTCGTTTACCGGAAGCACGGCCGCGGGCCGAAAGATCGCTGCGATCTGCGGCGAGCAGCTCAAGCGCTGTACGCTGGAGCTCGGTGGAAAGTCCGCGGCGGTCGTCCTCGACGACGTAGATCTCGCGACCGCACTTCCGGGCATCATGTCGAACTCGATCATCAACAACGGGCAGGCTTGTCTCAGCCAGACGCGCATCCTCGCGCCCCGCTCGCGCTACGACGAGGTGGTCGATGCCGTCTCGACTGCAGTGCGCGAGATGAAGGTGGGCGACCCGATGGATCCCGAGGTGGGCATCGGCCCCCTGGTTTCACAGCGTCAGAAGGACCGCGTCAACGGCTACATCGAGCTGGGCGTGGCGGAGGGCGCACGCGTGGCTCTGGGCGCCGGCAAGCCCGCCTTCGACCGCGGGTGGTTCGTCGACCCCACGGTGTTCGCGGACGTGGACAATCACATGCGGATAGCACAGGAGGAGATCTTCGGCCCGGTCCTCTGCATCATTTCCTACGAGGGAGACGAAGAGGCGGTTCGCATCGCCAATGACTCCGCGTACGGACTTTCAGGCTCGGTGTGGACGCAGGACCCGGCGCGCGGTGTCGAGATCGCGAAGGGAGTTCGAACGGGCACCTATGGGGTCAACAGCGTGGCCACGATGGACCTGCGCAATCCCTTCGGTGGCTTCAAGGCATCGGGAATCGGTCGAGAGGCCGGACGCGAGGGAATCGAGGCGTACTGCGAGATCCAGACGATCGTGCTGCCGCCCGGCTACGAAGGTTGACTCTTCTCACGCTGGAACAAGCTGACGATCGCTGAGCTTCCTCCCCCGACGAGATGTGCGAGTGCCGTTCGGGCGCCGTCGACCTGACGGCCCTCGGCGCGTCCGCTCAGCTGGAGCGCGATCTCGTGGACCTGCGCAAGACCCGTCGGTCCGATCGGATGCCCGCGCCCGACCAGACCGCCGTCGGTGCTCACGGGTATGCGGCCGCCGAGCGCGGTGGCGCCCTCCTCGACCAGCTTCTCCGCATCGCCCACGTCGCAAAGTCCCAGCTGCTCGTAGTACTCGAGCTCCTCGTTGATCCACGAGTCGTGGAGCAGGACGAGATCCAGGTCCTGCGGTCCGAGTGACGCCGCCTCGTACGCGAGCTTTGCCGCGGCTGCCGTCATCTCGGGAGGGCCAACGCTGGGCCCGACCGCGATCCATTCCGGCTCGTAGGACTCGGTCACCAGTGCCGTGGCGAGCAGCTTCACGATCGGGTGCCCCGGCCGGAGTCGGCGTACCACGTCTTCGCG
>JARRLD010000438.1:0-3027 GCA_037387345.1 Gemmatimonadota bacterium | reverse complement strand
TCGGGACGTCATCATGAAGCCCGCGTAGTCGGTCGTCGACAGACTTCGACGTACGCGCATCACCGCGTCGTTCTCCCACGGTCCCGACCGATCCGCGTCGACCTGCATGGACAGGAGGCCCAGGTCCCAGGGGCCCGCCCGGCCGGCGAGACGCGCTCCGCCGAGGATGCGCCTGAGCTCTCCCTCCTGGGAGATCCCGATGGTCCGGGAATGGAAGAGTCGCCCCTCCCCCATGTCGAACTCGAAGATGGAGGCCCGCTCCTGGAAGAACTGGCGTTTTTCCGGAAGAAAGAGGCCGAACCGGTCGAGGTTCACCTGGAGGGCGTCCGCCTCCGCCTGGGCGAAATCGGTGTTGGCCGTGAGATCCAGGGTAAGGTTGGACGAGAGGCCGACCTTGAGGTCCGCACCCATCTCACGGGACAGCTCGGCCTCGGGTGGGGCGACGGGTGTGGTCTCGGGCCGGCGAATGCGCTCCACGCCGCCGAGGACGTACGGTGTGAGCGACAGCACCCGGCGTTCCTCGACTCCTTCCAGCTGGACGCTCCGAGCCCGAGACGGCTTGAAGGCAGCCATGGGCCAGTTGGGCGGTATCGCGGGAAAGATATGCTTCTCGTTCTCCCTCGAGATGTATCGCGAGGCGATGAGACCCATGACGGCACGGCCGTCCATGACCTCGAATCCGAGGCTGGACAGTGGTATGCGGACCTCGGCGAACCACCCCTCGTCCGTGCGGGTGGTCGCGGCGTCCCAGAACGTGTTCCAGTTCTCGTTGGTTGGTGGGGAGCCGCCCGCCGGCTGCGCGTCGTTCTGGATGGCCTGATCCAGGATGGCGCCCGACGGCATGGTGACGAACATCAACCCCGTCTCGTCGTCGTCGTAGGAGTCGATGATGAGATCGAAGGAATCGTCACCCTCCCACCCGTCGCGGCGTAGCGTATTGCCCCGAATCAGCTCCGGATCGTCGTAGAACCATCCGGCGGCGTAGAGATCGTGGTCGTCGTATCCCACCCGGATCACGGTGCGCCGGCTCATCTCCCCTCCGAACACCGGCCAGTGCTGGATGAGCGGGAGGGGCTCGAGACGCTCCCAGGCATCCTCCGACGGATTCCCGTCGAGAACGATCGGCCCCGCGATGCGCGCCAGCCGCATGGGAGGGAGCTCCCAGGGAGGCGTCGAGGCCGGAGGGGGCGGTCCGGCGGAGTCAGCCGCTCTCACCGTGTTCTCCCCGCCCATCTGCCCTGCGACCGCTCCGGGCACGAGGCCCACCAGGACCACGCCCACTCCGGCCCGACACCGCATCGCTCCCCTCCCCGCTTCACCGTGACTGCAGATCCACGAAGGAAAGGTGCCGCCCCGGCCCCCCCTCGTGGTTGGGGTCGGGTCAGCGCTTTGTCAGGGGGTTGTCAGGCCGGTGTGGCGTTGTCCTCAGGACTGGAACCGATAGCCGGCCTTGTGCACCGTGAGGATGTAGCGGGGATGGCGGGGCTCGGGCTCCAGCTTCTTCCTGAGCTCGGCCACATGTGTGTCCACCGTGCGGCTGGCCACCGCGGCCCGGTGACCCCAGACCTCCTTCATGAGGGCCACCCGGGACACCACGGCGCCCTCGCGGCGCATGAGGGCCAGGAGGAGGTCGAACTCCTTGGGCGTCAGGGACACGTCGGACCCGTCCCTCACGACCCGGCGGGCCGCCACGTCCACTTCGACGGCCCCGAAGGCATGGCTGACCCCGTGGCGCCCGTTCGTCGGGCCACCGCCGGCGCGTCGGAGGATGGCGTCCACCCGGGCCAGGAGCTCCAAAACCCCGAACGGCTTGGTGACGTAGTCGTCCGCGCCCAGCCGGAACCCCAGCACCTTGTCCGTCTCCTCGCCGCGGGCAGTGAGGATGAGCACGGGTGTCTCGAGCCCTTCCCCCCGAAGCGTCTGGAGCACCCGGTAGCCGTCGATGCCGGGGAGCATGAGGTCGAGGATGATCAGATCCGGCTCTTCGCTCCGAGCCACCTCGAGACCCGCCAGCCCGTCGTCCGCGACGGACACGTCATGACCCTCGATCTCCAGGTTGTTCCTGAGCCCGTAGGCCAGGTCCGGATTGTCCTCCACCACCAGGATGCGGGCCACGCTCAGTCTCCCGCTCCGGAGAGGAGCTTCCGTGGGACTGGTGCGACAGCGGCTCCGGACGGGGTCGACACAGTGCGCAGGTTAAGCGCAAAGCACGCCCCTCCCCCTTCCGTGTCGCCCACCTCCACCGTGCCTCCCAGGGCGCCCGCCACCTGCCGCACCACCGACAGCCCGATCCCGGATCCCGCGACGGCTGATTCGCGGTGATCCGCCATGCGGAAATACGGCTCGAAGATCCGGCTTCGATCCCTGAGGGGAACCCCCGGGCCGCGGTCCTCGACGGTGATCACCGCGCGCCCCGACACATCGCGCCGGGCGGCCAGCCGGATCGTCCCCCCGGAAGCTCCGTACTTCACGGCGTTGTCCAGGAGATTGAGGAGGGCTTGCCTGAGCAGGCCTCCGTCGGCGGCAGCCACCAGGCCGTCCTCCACGTGGACGTCCAGGCGGCACTGCGCCTTCGTCGCCAGTGGCTCGAAGGCTTCCGCCACCTCCTGCACGACGGACGAGACGGCGGTCGGCACCACGTCCGCCCGGAGCTCACGGCGCTCTCCCCGGGAATAGAGCAGGATGTTCTCGACCTGGTGTGTGAGACGCCGGGATTCGTTCGCGATGATCTCCAGCGACCGCGTGTGCTCCTCCTGGCTTCGGACCCGCCCCAGGAGCAACGTCTCGGCGAACATGCGGATCTGGGCCAGTGGCGTCCGCAGCTCGTGGGACACCCCGGACACGAAGTCCGCCCGGAGCCGGCTCAACTCCGCTTCCCGTCGGAGCTGGAAGAGGGCTCCCGCCACGAGCCCGGCCGTGAGGATGAGCAGGACGAGGGCGAGGGGAAGCCGCGACCGGGGAAGGCCGCCGATCACCAGCGTCTCGGCGAGATCCGGGTTGACCGTGACCGACGTGGTGAGTCCCGCG
>JARRLD010000437.1:0-5903 GCA_037387345.1 Gemmatimonadota bacterium | reverse complement strand
CCGGGTTCGTCGGTGAAGCGGGTGACGACGCCGCGTTCCAGGTCCGCGATCCATAGGCCGGAAGCACCCGCCGACTCGGTTCGCACGAGTGCCACGCGCCGGTCGTCCGGCGACAGCGAACCAAGCGAATAGGGCCCGGGCTCGACCGGGATCGACGAGATCTCGCGACCGGAAAGGTCCACCCAGGCCAGCCGCTGGTTCGTCGGCTGGTCCGTTGCGTGGGCGACCGCTCCCGACCTGGAAGCCGAGGCGATCGGGCCGCCGGTACCATTCGTTCCGGTGACGGCATCGCCCAGCGAGACCGGATCGCCGCGCAGCTCGAGCGCCTTCGCGTCGAATCCCTGCGCGATCAGCTTGCCGTCACGCGCGTACAAGAGGTGCCCGGGCGGCGCCCAGGTGACGCCGGTGCCCGCGGACAGGAGCAGCTTGCGTTCGGGCGAATCGAGCGAGCCGACATAGATGTCGAACTTGCCGTCACGCGCCGGCAGCGCGCTGAACAGGAAGTGTCGCCCGTCGGGCAGGAACTGCGGGAAGCGATGCGCCGTCTCGGCGCGGGTCGAATCGAGCGTGGTCACCGGCTGCGGCTCGCCGCCGGTTGCAGGAACGCGGTAGATGGGGCCGTTCGACGTGGGCGCGATGAGCATCACGCCGTCCCGGCTCCATGTACCACCGCGCCACGCCTTCACCGCACACACGACCTCCGCGTCCCCGCCGCCCACGGCGATCTTCTTGAGCTTTTTGTCATTGCCGACGAAGGCGAGATGACGACTGTCCGGGGACCAGAAGAACGCGAACCAGACGCCGTCCGTCCCAGGAAGGGGCCTGGCCAGGGTGGACTCGAGCGGTCTCAGCCAGATCTGCCTTGAGCCGGTCGAGTCCCGAGCCACGAAGGCCAGCGAGCGGCCGTCGGGAGAGAGCTTCACCGAGCCCCCGTCGGTGTTCAGGTGGAAACCGTCCGGCTGCGGGATCTCGAATCGTGTCGGCTCCAGCTTCACGCTTTCGCGCAACGCGCGCGGGACGAACCAGGTCAGCGCCGCCGCAAGCAGTGCCACCACCGCGAGACGCACCCACTCGAACATCCGGCGCGAACCCGTCTTCGCAGCGCCCGACGCGGCGACCGAAGAGCTGGACACGCGCACCGCCTGCACGTCCTCGATCTCCATACGCGCATCGCCGATGTCCCGCCGCCGCCGTCGCGAGTCCTTCTCGAGGCAGCGGCGCAGCATTCCGCGTATGCGCTCGGGCGTTTGCGCGGGAAGCGCATTCCACTCCGGCTCACCCTGGAGGATGCGCGCGATCATGTCCGAGACGGTCTCGCCGGCGAACGCCTGCCGGCCGGTGAGGCACTCGTAGAGCAGGCAGCCGAACGACCAGATGTCGGCGCGCTTGTCCACCGCCTTGCCACGCGCCTGCTCGGGGCTCATGTAGGCCGCAGTGCCGAGGATCACACCGGCCCCGGTCACGGCGAGTGACATCGTCGGCGAGTGTGAAATATCGATCGAGGAATTCGAAGCAGCGCCGGATCCGCTCTTGGCGAGTCCGAAGTCGAGCACCTTGACGTCGCCCGCCGGCGTGATCTTGATGTTCGCCGGCTTGAGGTCGCGGTGCACGACGCCGCCTTCGTGGGCCGCTTCGAGCGCCGCGGCGACCTGTCGGCAGAGGTCCAGCGTCTCGTCGAGCGGCAGCGGGCCGCGTGTGATCCGCTCCGCGACCGTCTCGCCCTCGACGTACTCGAGCGCCAGGAAGCGGTGGCCGCCGTCCTCCTCGAGTCCGTAGATCCCTGCGATGTTGGGATGGTTGAGCGACGCCACCAGTCGCGCTTCGCGCTCGAACCGCGCCAGCCGCTCGGGATCGCTCGCGAACGCCTCGGGAAGCACCTTGATGGCTACCGGGCGGTCGAGTCGCGTGTCGCGCCCCAGGTAGACCACACCCATCCCGCCACGCCCGATCTCGCGCTCGATCGGGTACGAACCGATCCGTTCCGCTGTCACGTGTGGTTCTTCCAGGAATTCGCACCGCGGCTCGTGTCCCTGGCACGGAGCACCTCACCCATGCCACCGGCACCGAGCGGGCCAGTGATCTCGTACAGACCGAAGCGGGTGTCGGGAGTGAGAAGCATGCGCGGAGTCTACATCAGCGCCCGAGGGGCATGCCACGCCAATATGTTGCGCAATCCGACCGAGCCGCGTGAGTCGAACCGCGCGCGCGGGGGAGCTTCGCGGATCCGTGATCCAAGATTGGCACCCGAACGTCGCTCCGGAGCGCTCGAGGCGCCTTTCAGAATGTGGCCCTCGCCATCGCCATGGCGCTGACCTTCTTTCCACAAGTCACCGGGGTAGTGGTCACCTGCACACTCTGGGGCGTGGTCCACCTGGTGGGAGGCCTGTCGTTGGCCTGTGGTTCCTGTTTAATCCGTCCGCGCTGCCACGATTGAACTTGGAGCTGCCGGGTGGCCTGGTCGGATGCTCCAGCTCATTTTACACCTAGCTCTCGCGCCTTGGCGATTCTGACAGCCACTTCTGCTCAGCGATGCGAGCTTCCAGTAGGTCGTGCAGATTCAGGCCGTTCAGTCTTCCGGACACTGCGTGTTCCGACTTCTCTACATCGGGCGGTCCGCAGCGTCGGGACGTGTCAGGGGTCCCGTCGAAACGCCGATTTCACCTGTCCCCACGTACTTCTATCGGTGGGAATGGGCCGTTCGACCTCGACGAAGAGAGTCGCTTCGTCCAGCGTCAAGCCCCAGATCGTGTCGGGTATGCAAAACGAGCCACTCGGGCCGCCCACGTTGAAGAGAAGTGTTGCGGTCCCATCGAGCACACGCCGCCGGCGGGCTGGGCTCAGAAGTTTCCCTTGGCTGCCTCGCGCAGAATGGCGTTGTCCAGGGCCTGGTCGGCCACGAGCTTCTTCAGCCGAGCATTCTCCCGCTCGAGTTCCTTGAGGCGCTTGGCTTGATCGACCTTCAGGCCGCCGTACTCCTTGCGCCAGCGATGGCGGCAGCAGTACAATCATTTTCGGCCTCACAGCTCGCTGGGCCATCGCCTGCCGGCACCAGAGGCCGTGGAGGCAGGGTCGGCTGTGATTTCAGCCTGACTCTGTGACTGGAAGTGGACCGATCAGTAGGGGCAGGTCATTTCGGTGACCCCCTGAATTGGCTCCCCGAAGGTGACCCTCCTCTATCGGTTTCCGGCTTCGCAGGGTATTCTCGCTCTGACCAATCTCTGACCCGGAGTGGAATGCCGGGGAAAGCCAGGTGTCTCCAACTTGATCGGCAAGACTCTCGCCCACTACGAAATCATCGCCCCGCTCGGTGCCGGCGGCATGGGCGAGGTGTTCCTTGCCACAGACACCCGCCTCGGCCGCGAAGTCGCGATCAAGGTGCTGCCGCAGCATCTCTCCGCCAACCCCGAGGTGCGCGCCCGATTCGAGCGCGAGGCGAGGACCATCTCCTCGCTCAACCACCCACACATCTGCACGCTGCACGACGTTGGCCGTGTGGACGACACCGACTACCTGGTGATGGAGCTGGTGGAAGGGGAGACGCTCGCCCAGCGGCTCGAGAAAGGCGCGCTTCCCACCGACGAGGTGCTCGAGCTCGGTCGTCAGATCGCCGACGCGCTGGAACAGGCGCACCGCGCCGGGGTCGTTCACCGCGACTTGAAGCCGGGCAACGTCATGCTCACCAAGTCTGGCGCCAAGCTCATGGACTTCGGCCTGGCGCGGGCAATCGGAATGGCGGGACCGGCAGCGGGGAGCGGAGTCACGGTGGCCGGGCTTGCTCAATCGCCGACGGTAGCCCAGCCGCTGACCGCCGAAGGTACGATCGTCGGTACCTTCCAATACATGGCGCCGGAGCAGCTCGAAGGAAGCGAGGCCGACGCACGCAGCGATCTGGGGGCTCTGGGCTGCGTGCTCTACGAGATGGCACCCGGGCGGCGCGCGATCGAGGGGAAGAGCCAGGCGTCGCTCATCAGTTCGATCATGGGCTCGCAGCCCACGCCCATCTCGCAGATGGCGCCCATGACACCGCCGGGGCTCGATCGCGCGGTGAAGCAGTGCCTGGCCAAGGACCCCGACGACCGCTGGCAGACGGCGGGCGATCTCCGCCGCGAACTCGGCTGGCTGGCCGAGGGCGGCTCGCAGGCGGGAGTGCCGGCGCCCGTCGCGACCAGGCGCAGGGGTCGCGCGCGACTCTCGATGATGCTGGCGGCTGCCGGATGGCTGGCCGCCGTCGTGATCGCCGTGTTCGCATGGAATGCGCTGAGGAGCGACCAGCAGGATGCCGCATTCTTCGCAACCGTGGAAGCATCGCCTTCGACCGACTTCGCCGGCCTGGGTTCCGGCGGCCCGATCGCTCTGTCGCCAGATGGGAGCCGGCTTGCAGCCGTGGTAGTCGAGAACGGCGAGTCGATGATCTCGATCTACGATTTCGGGAGCGGCGACAGAACTGTCCTGGAGAGCACCAAGGGAGCGATGTATCCATTCTGGTCGCCGGACAGTCGCTGGATCGGCTTTTTCGCCGACGGCAAGCTCCGCAAAGTGGAGGCGCGCGGTGGGCCAGCGCAGCCGCTGGCCGACGCCTTCAACGGGCGCGGCGGCAGCTGGAGCCCTGACGGCGTGATCATCTTCGCGCCCGACATCTTTGGGCCGTTGATGCAGATCTCCGAAAACGGGGGAGCGCCCACGGCCATCACCGAGCCGACCTCCGAGGAGGTCACACACCGAAACCCCTACTTTCTCTCCGACGGAAGACGCTTCCTTTTCACCGAGCGAGGAATAAATTCGGATACAGCAGGACGCCTGATGGTGAGCTCCATCGACAGCGAGGCAGCTCATGAAATGCTCGGCCAAGCGTCGGGCGCCCGCATCTCGCAAGGCTTCCTGCTATTCGTTCGCGACTACAACCTCCTGGCGCAGCGATTCGACGAGAAGACGCTCGCGCTCAGCGGTCCGATCGTACCGATCGCCGAGAACCTCCAGTACTGGAACCCCAAGGACGTCGGCAATTTCTCCACGTCGCCCACGGGCTTGTTGGTCTATCGCCAGCGGCGGGAGGTCGAGCGCAGCCTGATGTGGTTCGACCGCGATGGTCGCCTGATCGAGACATTGACCCCCAAGGAGGTGAGCACTGTAGCGGCGAAGCCGAGCCGCGACCTGCGACAGATCGGACTGATCAGCCGTGAATCGTCGAGTCAGACGCTCGACATCTGGTTGCTCGACACCAAGACGAAACAGAGGCGGCGGGCCACCTTCACCAACGCAGGCTCGCTATTGGGCTGCGCGTTCTCAGTGGATGCTCAGCGCTTGGCAGTGTCCAACTGGGACCCCGGAAACGCGGCGAAGGTTGGAGCGACGGAGAGGACGTTGTGGATCCAGCCCATCTCCGGCTCCAGCGACCACGAGAGCGTGCTCGAGAATATGGGCTTCTTCCTGATGGATTGGTCCCCGGACGGCAACGTCCTGCTGGGCTGGTCGCAACGAGCTGGCACCTCCTTGGACATCACCTTCGTGCGACTTGATGACCCGGAGCACCCCGTGCACAACCTGATCAACACGAGATTCAATGAGCGTTCGGCTCAGTTTTCGCCCGATGCTGCCTGGGTTGTCTATCAGTCCGACGAGTCGGGACGCAACGAGATCTACGTCGTCGACTTTCCGGACGCCTCTCGCAAGTGGCAGGTTTCCCGGGACGGTGGGACCAATCCCATCTGGAGCCAGGACGGGCGCGAGATCTTCTTCGGGAGTCCTGGGAGCCTCATGGCAGCACCGGTCGCGCGCGTGGGAGACGGGATCGAGATCGGCACGCCCGTGAAGGTCGGACTCACTTCCGATGCGGACATCACCGTGCTCGGAGCGGACAGGGAACGCCTGCTGGTGCTCCAGACGGATCGCCCCAACGACAGTGG
>JARRLD010000436.1:0-3054 GCA_037387345.1 Gemmatimonadota bacterium | reverse complement strand
TCCGGACGGCGGGCTGTGGGCCACCGGTCCCTTCGGCGTCCGGATCGAAAGCCAGACCATTAGTCACGACGCTGTCCCCCGCATCGAGCACGAAGGTCAGATCCGACTCCAGATTCCAGATCCGAATGTGTGCTTGTTCCTTGTCGAACAACCCCCCGGCTGCCGCCAGATGCCGCCCCTCGGAATCGATATCCATAGCGTGTGCCTCCGTGAACCCGGACAGCGTTCGTACGTCCCCCCCGTCTAGGGGGATCTGGAATACCGGTGTCGCACCGGCAGCGATCACGAACCTCTGCTTCGGATCAACGGCAATGTCTACGAGCACCGTGACTGCCGCGTCCGGAGGAAGTTGCCATCTCGTCCGGAAGATTGTCCTTCGGCCGACTCCGGTCTCCGGGGTCAAAGGCCAGACATGAACCGCGCCCGCCGCATACTCACAGGAGACGAGCATCGATCCATCCGGTGTGAAGGAGACATCTATGACATGACCGGATTGACCCCGAAGGACCCGGACATACGGGTGATCCAGGTACCAAACCGCCCCCCGTGAGTCCAGGCCCTTGTCGACGGCGATCCACTTCCCGCCGGGGTGGAAGGACGCATCTTCGGTTTGCGGTACGTCCGGGGAGATCCACAGGGCATCGGCATCCGGCGGGCCCGCGAGATCCCAGATGGCGGTGCAATACCCACCCTTCCCCGCAGCTCCGAGCACAGCAAGCCTGGAGCCGCTTGCATCGAAACGCATGCTAAACGAGTTCAGGAGTTTTCTTGCCTGGATCGGGCTCGCGGATCTGGACTCCAGCGACCAGAGGCTTACCAGACCGGCCTCGTCGGCGGCAGCCAGCAGACGCCCTTGTGGATCGAGGGCTGCTCCCCCCCAGCTGAGTACGGTGTCGCTACGCGCCACGATTTCCGGTTGGGCTGTGCCGATATTCTCCACCGGAAGCCGCCATACCTCCATTCCCACCGGCACCACCACCCACGATCCCCCGGGCTCCACATCGGGAAGCGGACGCCCCGAGCCTGGCGTCCAGCCGTGCTCGGTTACTTCTCCCAGGGGAGGAACGAGCGAACACCACGTGATTCCTTCTTCGCGCCCTTCACCCAAATGGCCCGCCGCCAGGACCAGCCGTCGGCCCTCGTCGCACATGTAAAGTGTTGTCAGTTCAGAGAACCCCGGAATGCTCCGGATCAATTCCCCTCCCGGGAGCGACCAGAACCTGATGTTGCCTGAGCCCCCGGACGTCACCACATACTTTCCGGACGGATCGAAAACAATGGAGTTCCCCCAGCCACCCGCCGGGACGTCTGCCCGGAGCTGCAGTGGAGGGCCCCCGTCCGAGGGCCAGAGCCACACGCGTCTCCCGTAGGCCTTGGCCAGCCAGTGCCCGTCGGGACTGAACGCCACCCCCCACCATCCCCGGATACTATCGGGAAGTGAAAAAGCCGTGGGCCCTGCCCAGACGAGCTCCAGGGCCTGGAGCCGGGCTTCGCGGGTGTCCGCCAGTTCGAGGCTGGCGATCGTATAGGCAAGCGCGGTCACGCGGTTCTCATCCCGACTCGCCTGGGCCAGGGCGAGAAGCTTGGCCGACTCGGCCCGGCGGGTCTCGGTCTCGCTCTGTCTCCACAGGCCTCCCACGACGGCCAGCACCACCGCCAGCGCCGAGAACGCCCCCGTCAACAACACACGACGCCGGCGCTTCTGCTTCTCCGCCAGCACCGACATCGCATGGGCGAACGCTTCTTCGCTCTCGGTCAACCCTCCTGGATACCGGTCACGCCAGAGCTCGAACTCGCGGTACGATGTGCCGGTCCACAGCAGGTCTCCCGATCGCCCCCGCTCCTCCCAGACCTGGGCAGCCTGCCGGACCTGATCCCGAAACTGCGCGGCATCGGCATCCTGGGTCTGCCACCGCACCAGACGCGGCCAGTGGGACAGCAGCGATTCGTGAATGATCTCCACCCGGCGGTGAACCTGCTCTTCGTCCCCCTCTCCCGGCATCTCGTAGGAGGTCAGAAGGCGCGCATCGATCAGCATGGCCAGCACGCTGTTGGCAGACTCTCGATCGGACCGGTCGAATACCGACAGCAACTCCTCCCGCTCGCGCACCGCACGGGTGCCCTGGCCGGTGACGAGATTCCTGAACAGCTCGCGCACGATCGGATACCGATCTCTTCCGATCCGGTCGAGCACCGTCTCGGCGTGCTGGGCCAGGGCCCCTCCCACCCCGTGGATCTCCTCGTAGGCACCCCGGGTCAGCAACCCGCGCTCCGAGTCCCGGTGTTCCCAGAGCCGGTTGACGGCAAACGCCATCAGGGGAAGGGCCCCCCGCTCCCCTTCGACCTCGGCAAGCATCTCGTCGATCAATGCGTCGTCTTCGAAGCGGTATCCGCACTTGGCTGCGGGTTGCACGAAGGCACGCCGCAGGGCCGTCCCGGACAGGGTTCCCAGAGGGGTCAGCGCATCGAAGATGGGGGTCAGGGCGGGGTAGTCGTGACAGTTGTAGAGGAAATCGTCCCGCATGGAGAGGAGAACGTGAATATCGGTATCCACGGCAAGGCGCCCCAGAAGCTCCGTGAATCGTTCCGCAAGGCCCGGTGGGTTCAAGGTGAATAGCTCCTCGAACTGGTCCACGATGAGAAGCGCCTCGGCGTGGTGCTCCCGCCAGCGCCGCAGGGCCGAGACCACGGCACCGATATCGTCTTCCTGCAGCAGGTTCTCCAGGGCACCCGCGTCTCCGGCCAGCTCGGGAAGCAGGGCGCGACGAAGCGAAAGAAACGCCGAACCACCCGGGGTCAGAAACACCACCCCCCACCCCTCGGGTCTTGCCGGAGCCACGCCCGCCCTGAGAAAAGACGACTTTCCCGCCCCCGAAGGTCCGATCAGGGCCAGGAGATGAGGCCGTTGGAGCTTTCGCCACATGGTCTCGACTTCAGCTCGCGGCCGAAGAAGTACTCGGCATCCTGCTCGGTGAAGAACGCGAGACCGGGGTAGGGGTTCCTGTCGTCCACCCCCGTGGCCCGCTGCGTCACCTCCTCCAGAGCCCGGATCAA
>JARRLD010000435.1:0-3063 GCA_037387345.1 Gemmatimonadota bacterium | reverse complement strand
CGGGCGACGCTCAGAAGACGAGCGGAATGAACCGGTGCGTGCGCTTCATGTACTCCCGGTATTCGTCACCGAAGCGGGCCAGGTTCTCGGCCTCCTCGAGCTTCGCCGTCATTGTCAGGGCGACGGAAGCGGCGACGGCCAGGAGGATCGTGCCGGGGTTCACCTGCTTGAGCAGGGCTCCCCAGGCGAGAAGAAGAACCGAGGAGTACATGGGATGGCGGATGGTTCCGTAGATCCCTTCCGTGACGAGGTGACCTGTGCGCTCCCAGTCAAAGTCGGGCGACACCTCTTCGGACGGTTTGAATCCTCCCTGACGACGCAGGAGCGCGAAGCCCCACACCACGAGGACGGCCGAACCGATCAGGAGTACCCACGAGACGAGCTGCCGGACCCCGAGCGGGTCGATGAACCAGGAGGACGCGTTGAGCACCAGCAGGCCCAGGACGGATTCGAAGGCGAAGAAGCGGGGGAAGCCATGGGAGGCAGGGTGGAGGAGTGAGCGCCAGGACACCGAGATGATGGCGACGGAGGCCAGGGCGAAGACGCCGAGGCGGATCATGGGCCTGGTCGGGGACGGTCAAGCACGAGTCTCGGTGCCCTTCCGGCTGCGGTCCGGCCGTGGGAACTCGCGCCGGTAGTCCTCGAGCGCGGCGGCAACGACGGCCTCGGCATGGTCCCGGCCGTACGGCTCGTTGACCGTCACGACTCCGGAGGACTCGGGCCTCAGCTTGTACGTCGAGAAGTAGTGGATGAGGCGTTCCACCAGGATGGCCGGCACCTCCTCGATCTCGCGGATCTGACCGAAGACGGGATCATTATCGAGGATCCCGATGATCTTGTCGTCGGCAAGTCCGCCGTCCACCATGGGAATCCCCCCGACCACGCGGGCGGACACGATCACCTCGGCCCGCGCGATCGGTCGCTCGCTCAGGACGCAGATGTCCAGCGGGTCCAGATCTCCCCCGGCCACGCCGCCCATGAGCTTCGCGACAGCGTCCCCCGCGTAGGTTCGCGGACTGAACCCGTAGAGGGCGGGGGGGAGGGACGACGTGCGCTGGGTCCGCTCCACCTTCAGGTACCCGCTCGTCTTGTCCACCTCGTACTTCACGAGATCGAAAGGGGTGATCTCGACGTAGGCGTGGAGCTCCCCGGGGGGATTGGGCCCGGGGCTGAGCCCGTGCCACGGATGCGGTCGCGATTCAGAGTAGTCCCGACTCATGCTGTCTCCCTACCGATCGAATCCTTCTGGCCATCTGGATCGCGCCCACGGAATGGCCCTGGATCCGGAACAGGTCAGGGATGCGACCCACTTCCACGAAACCTGAGGAAAGATAGAGATCTCGAGCGGCCCCGTTCCCTTCCAGCACGTCGAGATCGATCCACTCGAGGCGGCTCTGCGCGACCTGAAAGGCATTCGCCAACTCTCGGCGCTTCTCGGCCCGAGGCCAGGGCTCTCCGGGGGGACTCGGCAGGAAGAGCGTGTGGCCGGGTGCGCCGTTGTCCGCGAGGTGGTCCTCCAGGTAGAGGAGGAAATCGTCCAGATTCTCGACGCTCGCGGGCCTGATGTCGATGTCGAATGCCGCGAAGTCCACCCCTGTGCTCAAGATCCGTGTCCCGAGCGCCTGGCGGCGATCTCATACAACCGTGCGCCCAGGACCACTGCGGCGACCGTTTCGGCGACGCCCCAGAGAATGGCGAAGAAGAGCTGACCGTCTCCGAGCACGCCGAGCTCGTTGAGAACCGCGGATCCCGGGACGTATCCGATGAACCAGACGGGAATGGCCGCCCGCAGGGCGGTCCCGGCGCCAGGGCCGAGTCCACCTCGCATGCCGGCGTACAACAAGACGCTCGCGAAGCCGAGCCCGAACCGTAGACCGAGATGGAGAAGGCCGACGCTCGCCGTGGGCTCGACGCCGAATCGGGCGAACGCCTCGGGAAGATCCATGAGCCATGCCGAGGTGATTCCACCGACATTGAACACCAGGCCGGCGCAGACGCCGCCGGACAGGATGCGCGTCCATTTCGAACTCATGATCTCTTGCCGCTCGGGTAGTTGGAGGCCCGACTTCTCGCCTCAGGTGTGCGTCGTCAAGATGAACCCTGTGCTGCCGCCTCCGCCACAAGCCCGGCCACGACCTGCCGAGTGTGCTCGGCGAGGGCGGGGGCGCCGTCTTCCGCGATCCCTGCAACCGGGATCGCAGCTCCGAAGCGGTAGCGCAGCGTGCCAGGACGCAGTCGGACGGAGCCAGGTCGCAGGATTTCCCGACCGCCCTGGACGGCCATGGGAACGATCGGCACGCCGGCCCGGATGGCCACCAGAAACGCACCACGCTTGAAATGGCCGACGCGCCCGTCCGGCGAGAGCCTGCCCTCGGCCGCGACGGAGACCACGGCTCCAGCCGACGCGGCCTCGACAAGCCGGTCGAGCGTGCGGTCCGTGGCCGTTCGGTTGCCCCGCTGCATGAGGACGATGACGATCTTATCGGACGCGGCCCGGAAAAAGGGGATGTAGCCATACTCCGCAGCGAGGACGCTGTAGTCCGTGAATCGCCAAAGAACCTCGAGGTTGCCGAGGTCATCGGCCATCGAAGTCTGGTTATAGACCAGGACGAATGCCGATCCATCGGGCCGGCGATCGGGTTCGCCTCGACAATCGAGGCGAATCCGGGCTCGTCGCCGAACCGACGAAGTGTGCGCCAGAGCGAGGGCCCGCGCCGCCTCCCTGTCCAGGTCTCGGCGGGCGATCTGGAACGCCGTCCACGGCGCGGCTCCGAAGAGGAGCCCCACGGCGAGGGCGCCGTCCAGGGTCTCGGTGAGCGCGCTCATGTCGTTACGGTTCGCGGATGCTGCCGAGCACAGCGGGGAAGAGGCTTACCCCGACCTCCGGGCTGACCAGATGGTCGTCCTGCGTGTTGGGCTCGGATGTCATGACCAGCATCGTTCGACTTGGACGGTCGATGAATGCGTGCTGGCCACCGTGTCCGTTCATGAACGCGAATCCGTATGGTTGTCATACCGTCGGGCCTCCGTTCCATCGTCCGTCGTCGAGGGCGAGCTGAGCGA
>JARRLD010000434.1:0-3095 GCA_037387345.1 Gemmatimonadota bacterium | reverse complement strand
ACCCGCCGCGATGCCCTTCAGGTATGCATCCACCGCCGGGATGATCCGGGGTGGGAATCGGTGGGCCCGAAGGCGCCCCAGCGCCTCCACCATCTCGGTGACCGACGAGGAGGGGTTGGGCCGAGATCCGTGACCCGGCTCGCCCGTGGTCTTCAGGTGGAGCCAATACGGCACCTTCTGGGTCACCTCCACGCCGAACTGGACCTTTCCATCCACCAGGGCTCCACCCCCACCCTCATTGAGCAGAGAGCCGACACCCTCGAAGATCTCCGAATGGTTCTCCACCAACCATCCGGCCCCGTAGAAGCCTCCGGCTTCCTCGTCGGCCGTGCCGACGAAGATCACGTCGCGGTTCAGCGGCACGCCCGACCGATGCAGCGCGAGGAAGGCGGCCAGGTGCAGAATCCCGCTGGTCTTGGTGTCCAGCGTGCCCCGTCCGTAGATCATCCCGTCGCGCAGCTCGCCTCCCAGCGGATCCGTGGTCCAATACCGCCGATCCGCCGGCACCACGTCCATGTGATGGAGGAGCACGAGGGCCGGCTCATTTCCTCCCTCCAGACGGGCCCAGATGTTGCCTCGGCCCGGTGCGGACTCGGCGATCTCGTAGGGAATGCCTTCCGCTTCGAAGATCTTGGCGAAGAACTCCGCTCCCAGTATCTCGTTGCCCGGTGGATTCTGGGTGTCCAGGCGGACGTACTCCTGCAGCCAGGCGACGGCCTCGTCCTGGAGCGCGGCCACGTCCACTTCCTGAGCCCGGGCGGTGGAGCCAACGGCCCCCACGGCCAGCCCCAGCGCCACTCCCACGGTCATCGTGCGCATCTTGCTCGCTGATCCTCTCGATTCTGAACGGATGCTCGAACGGCTCGTCCCGGTCGGGCCGCGGTGAGCGCGGCTCAGCTTGCCCCTCTCCGGCCTCCAACGCAAACCCCGGACCGAGAAGCCAGCCGGCGGCCGACCATTTGAACGAATCAGCGGGGACTGATAGGATGCTCCCTCGCCGCGCCCCACGACGACTCGCCGGTCGACCCCGGCCCGACCCTCCCGGAGGTCCTCGATGCCTGCCCCACTCCGTTCCTTGCCGCTGCTGGCCCTGACGCTCCTCGCCTTCGCCGCGTGCCGCGGTGGCGAGCCGGGCTCGTCGTCGTCCGGGGAGGCAGCACCCGCGACCCTCGGCGCTCCCCGCGTCTCGTCGGCCCCCACCTCCGAGGGCGAGCTTCCTCCCGCCATCGTGGGCCAGGGAGGAGCCCTGCAGGGGACCGACCTGCAGTACGTCGAGGGCGACAGCCTCACCACCGGCTACCTGGCCCTTCCCGAAGGTGACGGCCCCTTTCCGGCCCTGGTGATCATCCACGAGTGGAACGGCCTGGTGGATCGGGTGCGTCAGGTGGCCGACGACTTCGCGGCAGAGGGGTACGTGACCCTCGCCGTGGACCTGTACGATGGCCGCATCGGCTCCAATCGGGACGAGAACATGGCGCTGGTCGGGGAAGTGCAGACCAACCAGGCCAAGATGATCGCCAACCTGGACGCGGCGGCGACGTACCTGAAGAGCCGATCCGACGTGACGGGGCGGGTGGGAGCCATGGGGTGGTGCTTCGGAGGCGGAGTGGCGCTCTCCTTCGGCCTGGACGGCGTGCACCACGAGGCCACCGCCATCTTCTACGGATCCCTGGTGGACGACCCGGAACGGCTGGCCAGCATGGACCACGAGGTCTACGGGACGTTCGCACAGCTGGACACCGGGATCTCCCCCGAGCAGGTGGCCGCGTTCGAGGCCGCGCTGGGCGAGGCGGGGATCCCCAACGATCTCCACGTCTACGACGAGGTGAACCACGGCTTCTGGCTCCGGGTGGACCAGGACCCGGAAGCCCGCACCGCTCCGGCGCTGGACGCCTGGCGGCGCCTCAAGGCCTACCTGGAGCGGACCCTGGGCTGAGGGAGACCGCCTCTGGCGCCCCCCAGAGACCCGACTGCTGGCGGGATGGCTCGGGCCCGCCCGGACCCGGTGACTCAGAGGATGGACTTGCCCAGCGCCGAGGTGACCAGGCCCACGGCGAGATCCGCCGTATGATTCCGGTCATCCAGAACGGGATTGAGCTCCACAACCTCCAGGCTGAGCATGTGACCGCTGGCCGCCGCCTTCTCGCACACGAGGTGTCCTTCCCGGTACGTGAGACCTCCCGGGACCGGTGTCCCCACGCCCGGCGCCTCCAGGGGATCGAGAGCATCCAGGTCGAAGGACAGGTGGAACCCGGCCGTGCCGTCGCTCGCCCGCTCCAGGGCTTCATCCATACACGGCCCCATGCCACGCTCGTCGATCTCCGACATGGTGAACACCCGCACGCCCATGGACCGGATGAGCTGGCGCTCCCCGGGATCCACCTCCCTCGCACCCAGCACGGTCACGTTCTCCGGCCGAAGGGCCGGTAGCCCGGGCAACGGCGAGCGGAGCCTGGGATGTCCGTGGCCCAGCAGAATCGCCAGGCTCATTCCGTGGATGTTGCCGCTGGGGGTGGATTCCGGTGTGTTCATATCGGTATGGGCGTCCACCCAGATGACGCCCACGGAGGCGTCACGGCTCCGGTGGTGGGCGGCCACCGCCGCAACCGATCCGATGGACAGGGAGTGATCCCCGCCGAGGATGAGGGGAAGGCACCCTTCATCAAGGGCCTCCCGCACCATGGCCGCGGTGCGGTCGGCCACCTGCGCGATCTCGTCCAGAAACCGGGTCTCTCGCTCCGGCCCCGGATCGGTCGTCTCGAACCCTCCGGCCGTCACGGTGCCGACCTCGCGAATCTGGTAACCCAGGGCCTCGACCCGGGACGAGATCCCGGCGATGCGCAGCGCCGACGGGCCCATGTCGACGCCCCTGCGACCGGCGCCCAGGTCGATGGACACCGAAACCAGCGCGACCCGACGATCTGGGGCCACCTCAATCCCCGCGGTGGAGGCGGTTGCGCTCCTTGCGCTCCAGTCGCCGACGACGGCGGGCGTCCCGGGCGGTCTCGCCCGGATAGCGCACGTTGATCTCGACGCCGCCCATGCAGGCCAGGCCGCTGATGCGCAGGGTCGGAGCGTTGGGGTCTCCCGGCTCG
>JARRLD010000433.1:0-5734 GCA_037387345.1 Gemmatimonadota bacterium | reverse complement strand
GCACAAACCCGTATCCTGCAAGAATTTACGGAGGATCTAGCTCAGTTCGATGTCGGCGCGGCGCAGATCGAACCGATCGCGGGAGGCGGCACGCACCTGTACCAATCCGCTCTCGAGGTGGCCAACTGGACGAACACGACCCTGTCATCGACCTACAGACGGATGTTGGTCGTCGTTACGGATGGCGCCCCGAGCGGGAGCGACCTCCCCTATCGGGAACAACTGTTCGCCGAGGCTGCAGCCCAGGATATGCGCATCCTCGCGATCGGCGTTGGACCCGCCTCCGATCAAAGCGAGCAGTCAAACGATAGTGCCGTCGCAGTGGTTCGGGAGTTAGCGACAGAAACTGGTGGGGTGTATTCAGGCACCACGAGCAGCACTCAGCTCGTGCCCGTGCTGAGCGCACTGGCCAACGTCTCCACCCGGAGTCAGCTGCTCGTGCTCTTCCAGCTGACTCCGCCGCCGCCGCCGGGGACGCCAATGTCAGGAACGGTGACGATCACGGGCGTGCGCGGCACGGCCTCTGCACGTTGGACGGCCATCAGCCCAGGGTCCTGATCACCGGAGCGTTCTCCCAGACCATCGACATCGGCGCCTGGGGGTAGGACGCGAGGCGTACAAGGGCTGACCCTCGCGGGGCGCTGCGCTGCCGGGGTTGCCCTTCTCGCCTGCTTGCTATGGGTGACAACGCGGCGTATACGTGACCGATGCTCAGATTCCTCGCGTTGCTGCTGGTGCCCGCCGGGGTGATGGCATGCGGATTCGCCATGCCAGCGCCTCCCCCCTACGCCATGGGGGGCCCCACTCTACCTCCCGGCCCCGACATGCCGAGCCAGATCGACCCCGCCTATTGCGAGTCGCCAGGCGCGGACCTTCTGGCGTCTCTGGAAGGATCCTGGAGCCTTCAGCAGCGGAGGGGGGTGGCGTGGGGGAAGACGGACAAGGGTTCGATTGGGATCCCTCTGCCGGGGCACGACCCTGCGCCCGTGGTCTTCGAATACCTCCCCGAGCTGGGTGTGATGCACGTGCAGAGCGCCGATCTCGCGGAGGAGATGACCATGTTCCCCGCGACGAGCGAACAGGAAGATGCGGCCGAAACGTTGATCGGTGCGGGAGCTGGGGAGACAGGGGGGACATCGGGTCCGGGGTGCGATTGGTATGACGCGCCGTTGTTCATCGGCACGAATTTCTACAGTGGGTACGAAGTAGACACGCAAGATTTCGGGAGGTGGCTGCCTACTTGTGTGCTCATGTCCCTCCTCGTGTACAACGTCGACCCGGGCAGTTGTCGTGGCCTCCAGACCCCGAGCGAGTTCGAGCTCGAGATGGAGATGACCCTGGTTCTGCGATTCTCGGATGCGGGGAACGCATCGGGCATGATCTACTTCGAGGGCACCGGCAAGGAGACCGAATACAGTGCCGGGATGCCTACGGAGACATCCTCCGAGTTCAGGGCCGGCGCTCCGGTCACGCTGTCTCGCTAGACCCGCCGGCACCGCACTCGGCGTCAAGCGGCGGGGGGCGAACCGGCCTCCCGTTCGGCCGGCCACCATCAGCTGGTGCCGGGAGCGTGCGTAGGCAGGCCGCCGATCGGCTCGAGGCCGCACCCTGATGCGCCCTATCGTCAACGATCTTCTACGGGTGCGGCGGCAGGAGCTGCGTTGGAGCTACCTCCTCAGCGTCGGGGTCCTCCTCGCCGCACTCATCGCGGTGAACTACGGAGGCTCCGCGGAAGGACTGCGCTGGAAGGCCTGGCTCAACCAGGAGTACCGCGGCAGCGAGCTCCTGATGCTCCTGTACGTGCCCTTCTATGGAGTCCCCTACCTCCTCAGCCTCGTCGCCTTCGCCCACTTCCACAAGCGTTGGGAGATCTTCCGCGACCGCGAGCTATGGATCCGGATCGCCTTTCTGCTCCTCGTGCTCGGCTTCGACTCCGGCTTCTACTACTTCGACAACCTCGGTGCCAGTCAACTGCCTCCGGCAGACCGCTGGTTCTTCGCCCGGACGGCGGGGAAGTTCTCGAGCGTCGTGGCGATCTTCCTCCCGCTGCTGATCTTCCGCTGGTGGCGCGACCGCGATTTGCCCTCGCTCTACGGACTCACCCCACGCGGCTTCCACCCGCGCCCCTACCTGCTGCTGCTCGCGGCGATGGTGCCGCTGATCCTCGCCGCAACATTTCTCGACGACTTCATGCGGGCCTATCCGCGGATCGGACTCGCGCGGGTGGACGGGCTATCGAGCCTGAGTCGCGGCGAAGCGCTCATGCTCTTCGAGGTGGCGTACGCGTTCGACTTCGTATGGACCGAGCTGCTCTTCCGCGGCTTCATGGTGCTGGGGTTCGAGCGCCAGCTCGGCGCGGGGAGCCTGCTGCCCATGGTCACCGTGTACTGCATGCGACACTTCAACAAGCCGCTCGGCGAGTCGATCAGCTCGATCCTCGGGGGCTTCGTGCTTGGCGTGATCGCCTGGCGTAGCCGCAGCATCCTGGGCGGCCTGTTGCTGCACGTCGGGGTGGCGCTGCTGATGGAGGCTTTGGCCTTCGCGCGCGTCTTCGGCCTATGGTGACCGAAGGCGCATGAGACCATCCCTTCTCGCGCTCGCCCTGTTCGTGACCGGCACGCCGGCCGCCGGCCAGGTGACCTTCGAGCTGACGTACGGCATCGACCGAAACGTCGAGTCCGTCACGGCGGAGTTGGACGGCGCGCTGACCGCCATCCTGGAGTGGAACGTCTTCCCCGGGCTCGATCTGGGAGTGGGCACGGATCATCAGTTCGAGGGTCCGGCGATCAGCCCCGCCGGGCATCAGGGGTGGGCGCTCTTCGTGTCCGTCAGCCACCGGTTCGAAGCCGGACGGGTCGATCCGTTCCTCCGGGGCGGGCTCGGGGCCGGTCGTGCGCCCTGCGAGGGGGACACGTGCAGTGGAGGTGTGTACCTCAGGGGCTCCCTCGGCGCGAGGATCCTGCTCACCGGACCCGTGAACCTGACCGCCGAGGTGGGACTCACCCGCGTGAGTCACCATCACACCGCTCGATCCTCCCTCCGATGCAACGATCTCCGGGTCACCGTCGTTCTCAGTGGTGGAGGGGAAAGTCGACGCACGGGTGATGCGACTCAGGAGCGGATGGGAGTGCCCTTCACGAACCTCGAAGTCGGAACGATCGAAGGCGGCGGCGCCCGCGAGGCGCAACTGATCGAGGCATGCCAACAGGGCAACGCGTCAGCCTTCAACCTCCTCGTTCGCCGGTGGGAGAGACCGCTCTTCAACTTTGTCTACAAGTACGTCGGCGACGCCGCAGTCGCCCAGGACCTGGTGCAGGACACCTTCGTCCGGGTGGTGAAGTCCATCGGGCGTTACGGGCATCGGGGAGCCTTCAGCTCGTGGCTCTACAGCATCGCGGTGAACCTTTGCAAGGACCACTTGAGGAGGAAGAAGCGGCGCACGGTGGTCTCGTTGCACGACTACTACGCCACCGTGTCGGGGCGAAGGATCTCGGTGAGGGACGAGGTGCCGGACGAGGATGCCCGCACGGATGCGGCGGCGGAGGCCGCAGACCGGGAGAAGCTCGTGCGACGGCTGCTGGCGGGGCTCTCGGAGGACCAGCGCGTCGTCATCCTTCTCAGGGAATACCAGGCCCTCACCTTCCCCGAGATCGCACAGGTGCTGGGCGTGCCGGAAAACACGGCGAAGGCCCGACTCCACCGGGGGCTGCGCGCCATGCGCCGTCAGTTGGAGGGAGAGGGGATGTCGCCGGCGGATGCATTAGGAGGAGCATGATGAGCGGTGGCTGTGGAAACAGGGAGGAGCGGCTGATCACGCTCCTCTACGAGGACGGCGACCCGTCCGACCTGGCGGAGATCCGCGCTCACCTCGCCGCGTGCGCCCCATGCCGGGAGGAGCTCGAGGAGTTGGCCTCGACGCGAGAGCTCCTGGCAGCCTGGCCCAACGTGGACAACGCTCCGCGGATGGTCTTCGTGAACGAGCTCGTCGGGTCGGCCCGACGCAGCGGAGGGGGACCGGCGAGATCGGGCCGTGGGGGACTCAGAGCCTTCCTGCCCTCCCGGGCGGCCGCTGCCGCCGTCGTGCTCCTGGTGGCGACGTCGGCCCTGTTCCTCCCGTTCCAGGTCGGGGCGGACGGTCGGCTGCGTGTGGGCCTTGGCGCCTCGTCGGCCGACGGGTTCGCATTCGTGACCAGGCAAGATCTCGATCTGGGCCTGGCCCGGACGGCAGAGTACCTGGAGACGATGGTGCGCGCCGCGCGCGAGGAGGATCGCCAGGCCGTGCTCGAGGCGGTGGACCAGGCCCTCTGGGACCAGAATGCCTCGATGGGGAATCAGGTGGCGACCGCGATCAACTCGGCCTTCGACGAAGCCGACCGCCGTCGGCGCACGGACCTGGGTGTGATGCTCTCCTCGATGAACGACCTCCAGGTCATCACCCGCACGGAAATCCAACAACTCAACGCGATGCTGGCATCCCTGGCGCAGGCGCTGCCCAGCGCGGATCAGGAGTGACGAACATGTCCACGTACTCGAGAAGCTTTCACCGGACCATCGCCCTCGCCGGGATCGGCGCGGTGATCCACCTGGGCGCGATGAGGCCGGCGGCTGCCCAGGACGCCGACGCGGCCTCGGTCCTCGTCCGCTGGACTTCCCCCCAATCTCAGAATGTTCCCCAGGATGTGCGCATCATGCGGACCATCGTGAGCACCGCGCTCTCAGAGGTCGAGGCACCAGAATTGCCGGAGGACCTGGCCGGGGACAGCGTGGCGGAGCGCCGCGCTCCAGCAGTCGTGGCGACGAGACTCGCGTACTCGGCTTCGAGCGGATCGTCCTTCTTCCGCAGGGGCGACGTGAGCGGGTTCTACATGGAGGGCTACGGCTATCTCTTCACCGTGCATTGGCCGGTCAGCTCCATGGTCGCGCTCAACGCCCTGGCGACCGAGTGGGTACACCGCGAGGGCGTTCTGAGCCAGGAAGCCCGTTCCGGGCCGAGCGCCCAGTGGGCCGCTCAGTACCGCCAGCTCCTCTCCGACGCGCTCAGGGACGTGATCGCGGGCTACGGCAGCACTCTGCGGCGGGCGGGAGCCGGAGAGTCGATTACCTTCATCGCCGATTTCGGCGGCGGGGACGCGGAGACCGTGACGATGACCGTCAGGGCGGACGCTTTGCGCGGCTCCGACGTCGAGGCCAACCGAGGCGCGATCCAGGTCTCCGAGGGACAGGCCGGGGTGTCCGAGCGCATGCGAACGCAGCTCAAGATCATGAGCCAGATCATCGACACCTCGCTCCGCCCGGGTGATACCGCGGCGAACCTCCATGTGAGCAGCTTCGGCGCGTACTTCGGTGGATCGGCGGAGGCCCAGCACGTGCCAGGCTACGGCGTCATCTTCCGCAAGAATGGTCGCATGAGCACCGCCCGCGCATTCGCGAGCGTGCCGACGGCCCCCATCCGTGCGACCGCGGTCGACTCGGTGGAGACGGAGGCTCGCGAGACGTACCGCCAGCACCTGGATACGCTGAGGCGGAGGACCGTGGAGATCCTCGCGACCTACGGACCCACGCTCACGGAGCTGGGGGACGACGATTGGGTCGGCATCTACTTCGACGTCGGATCGGCCGCCACGCTCCTGAGTGGTGGCACGGACAACTACCTGGTACAGGCCCGCATGCGCGACATCCGGCAGGCCACCGCCGAGGGCGATCCGACGGCCTGGCTGGCGCAGCGGCTCGTCAC
>JARRLD010000432.1:0-5555 GCA_037387345.1 Gemmatimonadota bacterium | reverse complement strand
GCCCGTCTGGAGGGAGGAAATGAGCCGGCCCTCGTGCTCCTCCATCACATGGACGTGGTGCCGGCGGATCGGCGGTATTGGACCACGGATCCGATGGGAGGCGAGCTGCGCGACGGGATGATCTACGGACGGGGCACGCTGGACACCAAGACCAGCGGGATTCTGCACCTGGCCGCCTTCCTCGCGCTGCATCGGTCGGGCGTGCCGCTGAAGCGCGACGTGATCTTCGTCGGCACGGCCGACGAGGAAGCCGGAGGCTTCTACGGGGCCGGATGGTTGGTGGAGAACCGTTCGGAGATCTTCGAGGGTGTCGGCTATCTCCTCAATGAGGGTGGGGGTGGAGCCGTGGTGGATGGGAAGGTCCAGTTCGGCGTGGAGGTGACACAGAAGGTGCCGTATTGGCTCCACCTGAAAACCACGGGCGAGCCGGGTCACGGATCTCGGCCCAACCCCTCTTCGTCGGTGACCGAAATGGTGGAGGCGCTGGGGCGCCTTCGGGCCCACCGATTCCCACCCCGGATCATCCCGGCGGTGGATGCATACCTGAAAGGCATTGCGGCGGGTCAGCCCGAGCCATGGCACACGCGCTTCCGCGACATGGCGTCGCACCTCGACGACGGCACGCTCCTGGAGCTTCAGGAGTACGACCCGGGCCTTCACGGGCTCACCCGCAACACCTGCTCCATCACCCGTCTTCAGGCGAGCGACAAGATCAACGTGGTCCCGCCCGAGGCGACGGCCGAGATCGACTGTCGCCTCCTCCCGGACCAGGACCCCGACGCGTGGCTCGAGGAGATGGTGGGCGTCCTGGGCCCCGAAGTGGAGATCGAGGTACTGATGGGGTTCACCCCTGCGGTGTCCACCACCGACACCGAGCTCTATGGCATCATGCGCGACGTCACGCTGGAGACCTTTCCGGGTGCCCAGTTCGTCCCCCAGGTCCAGGGTGGCTTCACGGACTCCCACTTCTTCCGGGACCTGGGGATCGTCAGCTATGGCTACGAAGCCACCGCGACACCCCTTGAGGACTGGAGCGGCGTCCATGGGAACGACGAACGGGTGTCCGAGGAGAACGTGCGCCGGGGCGTGTCCATGACTCTGGAGATCGTGCGCCGCTTCTCCGAGGAGCGGGGGATCAGCCAGGAAGACGGGGCTGGCTGAAGGGGCGGCCGGAAGGGGCCCCCCCGGCCGCACGAATCTCGGGCCCGGGCCCGTCGGCGTCCTGCACACCAACCCTTGCGGCCCCCTGCGCCGAAGCGGCACCCAGACCCGAGACTCCGATCATCATCGCGACGGGATCGCTCGTCTCATCATCGTCGTCCTCCCCACCCCGGAGCTTCTCGTCACGGGCGTCCCTTCACCTGCTGCGGCGACAAGAACGCCGTCCCATGCATGATGAGACGACACGAAGGGTCGGGGAGTTGCATCGAGGCGCCGCCCGTGCCGGGCGGGAAGCCTCTGTCGGGCAGGGCGGGCCGTCCTGCTAGCAGTGCTCCGCGTAGGCTTCCTGGAGGTCCGCGGCGATGTCTTCCGGGTGACGTCCCTCGATCTGGTGCCGCTCCATGAAGTAGACCAGGTCCCCGTCCTTGAAGAGAGCTACCGACGGGGACGAGGGCGGGTAGCCGACGATGTATTCCCGGGCCCGCTCGGTGGCGTCCATGTCCTGGCCGGCGAAGACGGTGGTGAGAATCGTTGGCCTCTTTTCTCCCCGCAGGGAGAGATATACGCCCGGGCGCATCATGCCCGCGGCGCATCCGCAGACGGAGTTCACCACCACCAGGGTGGAGGCCTTCTCCTTGCCGAGGATCTCGTCCACGGCCTGGGGGCTTCGCAGCTCCGTGAAGCCGATGCGCACGACTTGAACTTGATCGGTCGAGGGCAGCGCAAGATCGAAGGCCTGGAAAAGTCGTCGGGCAGGGCCGTGTACACCGACGACATCCAGATGCCGGGAATGCTCCACGGGAAGATCCTGCGTAGCCCGCACCCCCACGCCCGCATCCTCTCGGTCAACGGAGACCGGCGAGAGGTCGGTGTTCCCGGCCACTACACGCTCCTGGAGACGCTCCGCTACGCCCTGGGGCTCACGGGCTCCAAGCAGGGATGCGACAAAGGGGACTGTGGCGCGTGCACCGTGCTGGTGGACGGGGTGCCGACGCTGTCCTGCCTTACCCCGGTATGGGAGGCCGAGCATCGGGAGGTGACCACGGTAGAGGGGCTGGGGACTCCCGAGGGGCCCCATCCCCTGCAGGACGAGTTCGATCTGCACGGCGCGGCCCAATGTGGGTTCTGCACGCCCGGCATCCTGTGCTCCGCAGCCGCGCTGCTGAGCAGCGTGACTGCGCCCACCCGTCTCCAGATCCGGGAGGCTCTGGCCGGGAACCTCTGCCGGTGCACCGGCTACACCAAGATCTATGACGCGGTGGAAGCCGCCGCCGCCCGCCTGGCGACTTGAACTTGATCGGTCGAGGGCAGCGCAAGATCGAAGGCCTGGAAAAGTCGTCGGGCAGGGCCGTGTACACCGACGACATCCAGATGCCGGGAATGCTCCACGGGAAGATCCTGCGGAGCCCGCACCCCCACGCCCGCATCCTCTCGGTCGATACCGGGGCCGCCCAGGCGCTGGAGGGGGTGCACGCCGTCATCACCGGGAAGGATATGCCCACCACCTTCGGCATCATTCCCTGGACCCCCGACGAGTACCCCCTGGCGCTGGACCGGGTGCGCTATGTCGGGGATGGGGTGGCCGCGGTCGCGGCGGTGGACGAGGATACGGCGCTTCGGGCCCTCGACCTCATCCGCGTGGAGTACGAGGAGCTGCCCGCGTTCTTCGACCCCTTCGAGGCGCTCGCGGCGGACGGAAGCGCTCCGTACATCCATGAGCCGCGCAAGGAAGGGTGGAACGGGAACGTCACGAAGAAGGTGCGCCTCGAGTTCGGCGAGGTGGACGATCTGATGGACGCGGCTGACGAGGTGGTGGAGGGGGAGTACTTCTTCGAGGGCACCACCCACACGCCCATCGAGCCCCACTGCGACGTGGGCCTGTGGGAGGCGGATGGAAGGAGCAGCGACGCGGGACGCGCCCTCGCGACGGATGCGGACGCCGGTCCCGGGGACACCCCCGGCGGTACAGGTGCCCGCGGCAAGCTCACCGTCTGGTCCGCCACCCAGGTGCCCCACTACCTGCACCGGGAGCTGGCGCGCGTGTTGGAGCTCGATCCTGCACGGGTCCGTGTGGTCCAGCCCCTCGTCGGAGGGGCGTTCGGTGGGAAGAGCGAGCCCTTCGACCTGGAGTTCTGTGTCGCCAAGCTGGCGATGAAGTCCGGGCGACCCGTGAAGATCCTCTACACCCGGGAGGAGGTCTTCTACTCCCATCGCGGCCGACACCCGTTCCACATGAAGTACCGGACCGGGTGCACCTCCGACGGTGAGCTGCGGAGCGTCGATGCCCACATCGTTCTGGACGGCGGGGCCTACGCCTCCTTCGGGCTCGTCACGACGTACTATTCGGGCCAGCTCCTCTGCGCCCCCTACGCCATGCCCGCGTACCGGTTCGACTCCACCCGGGTGTATACCAACAAGCCGGCGTGTGGGCCGAAGCGGGGACACGGCTCGGTGCAGCCGCGGTTCGCCTTCGAGGTGCAGCTGGACAAGCTGGCGGAGTCGGTGGGGTTGGATCCCATCGAGCTGCGCCGCCGCAACTTCATCGGTGAGCACACCCGCACCATCAACGAGCTCCGTGTCACGTCGAACGGATTCCTTGAATGCCTCGACGCCGTCGAGCGGGCCAGCCGGGGGAAGGAGAAGTTCAGGCGTCTTCCCCTGGGTCGGGGCGTGGGGGTGGCCGGTTCCACGTACATCTCGGGGACGAACTATCCCGTCTATCCCAACGAGATGCCCCAGTCGGCCGTCCAGATGCAGATCGATCGCTCGGGTCGCGTGGCGGTGTTCTCCGGGGCCAGCGAGATCGGCCAGGGCTGTGACTCCGTGGTGGCCTATATCGCCGCCGAGGAGCTCGGGGTTCCCCTGGAATACGTGCGAGTCCTGAGGGGCGACACCGACTTCACGCCGGTGGACCTGGGCGCCTATTCCTCCCGGGTGACGTTCATGCTGGGCAACGCTGCCATCGACGCCGCCCGGAAGCTGCGGGACAAGGTGCAGGAGGCCGTCGCCGAGCACTGGGAGGTGAGCAAGAGCGAGGTCCTGTTGGCCGGAGGTCGCGCCCTATGGGGCCCGGACACCTCGCGGCAGATGCCTGTCCGGGAGGCGTTCAACCTGGCGGAGGCGCGCTTCGGGACGCTGGGTGCCACCGGGTGGTACAACACGCCCAAGGACGTACACGGCTCGTACCGGGGGGGCACCATCGGCGCGTCGCCCGCCTATTCGTTCACGGCCCACGTCGCCGAGGTCGAGGTGGACACGGAGACGGGCTTCGTCGACGTGACCAAGATCTGGGTGGCCCACGACTGTGGCCGGGCCCTGAATCCGGTGCTGGTGGAGGGCCAGATGGAGGGATCGGCCTACATGGGATTCGGCGAGGCCCTCATGGAGGAGCACGTCTTCAAGGATGTCGACCATGGCCGGGCCGGACTGCACAACGCTCCGTCCCTCCTGGACTACCGCATCCCCACCAGCCTGGACACGCCAGCGCTGGAGTCCTTCATCGTGGAGTCCATGGATCCGGAAGGCCCATACGGCGCCAAGGAGGCCGGCGAGGGTCCGCTCCATCCGTCGATCCCTGCCATCGCCAACGCCATCTACGATGCGGTGGGCGTACGTCTGGATCGGCTTCCCTTCTCTCCACCGAACGTGTGGCGGGCTCTGGAGGCGGCCCGACAGGCGGGGGGACCCGCCAAGCCGGGAGCACCCTCCACCGTCGGCGCGGCCGCCTCTGGGACGAGGGGCTGATGGCCCCCGCGGACCGTTGCTGAGGCTCCCCCCGTATCGGTACCACCGGCCGTCCACCCTGGCCGGCGCCCTCGACCTCCTGGCCGAGCACGCCGGGGACGTCATGCCCGTGGCGGGAGGCACCGACCTGATTCCCAACATGAAGCACCGGCTCTTTGAGCCCGGGCACCTGGTAGCCCTGCGCGGGATCGACGAGCTCCGGGGAATCCGGGTGGAGGGTGGCGACCTGCGGATCGGGGCTGCCGAAACCCTGTCTGCGGTGGCCGGCCACGCCGAGGTGAGGGACCGCTTCGCGGTCCTGGCCGAAGCGGCGTCCCACGTCGCCGGGCCGCAGATCCGTAACATGGGGACCCTGGGGGGGAACCTCTGCCTGGACACGCGGTGCACCTACTACAACCAGACCGCTTTCTGGAGGCAGGCCCTGGGATACTGCCTCAAGAAGGACGGCACGGTGTGCCACGTGACCAAGGTCGGCACCCGGTGCGTCGCGGCACACTCCGCCGACACCCCCCCGGTGCTCATGGTGCTGGATGCGGTCGCGGTCCTGCAGGGCCCCGGCGGTCGACGGGAGGTGCCCGTGCGGGACTTCTTCCTGGCTGACGGGATCGCCAACACTCGGCGGGAGCCTCACGAGATCGTGACGGAGGTGC
>JARRLD010000431.1:0-3115 GCA_037387345.1 Gemmatimonadota bacterium | reverse complement strand
GTCCAGGAAGATGTCCTGCGTGTGCTTCCAGGGACCATCCTGGAGAAGATGCGTGTGGAAGAACCTTACGCCGTCCCGGGTCTTGGATCGGGGTAGACCCACCCGGATCGGGGCGCCGGAGAAGAGCGTCGGCCACACACTCTTGAAGTACCGCTGGATGTTGAGCGTAACGTCGGCTCGCATCCCGCTCATCTCCCGCCGTAGCTCCAGCACGCCGCGGATACCGTCCCGGGGGCGAAAGACGTAGAGGCGATGGAGGCCGGGGTGGCCCTTCAGCACCTGGGCCGGTGCGGGTTCCGCGATCCAGGTGACTTCGGCGTCCGGTACGGCCTGGGCGATATCGTCGAGCAGGGGGAGTCCGTGGACCACGTCCCCGATCCCCGAGAGAAGCACGATGCAGAGGCGTCGGATCTCCCCCAGCGGGCACACCGGAGGACCGTGAGGGGAGACGGTGGGAGCTCGGACGGCCACGTAAGGTGCTATCCGGCCTCGGGTGCCTCGTCGGACTCGACCAGGTAGAGGTCCGGCCCACGAAGTGTCTGGCCCTTGATGCGGATCCGAAACGTGTAGCCTCCCGCCCGTGGAAATACGACATCCTCGAGGGGCAGGATGAGGCGGGTCCTGGGTGGCGGTCGATGAGAAGGACGCCGGTCCACATCGGAATACCCGTCCACCGAGAGGGTCGGTTTCCCGGCGTCATCCTCCAGGTCCACCCGAAACCGATAGCGCCCCTCATCCTGCCGGTCCCACTCGACCACCACCACGAGGACCATACGCTCCTGCTTGGCGGGAAACCCCGGTGCGTACAGATCGTTGAACACACCGTGGACGTCCAGCTTCCCTTCCGGGTTCACGCCCGCGTGGTCGCACACCAGGGCAAGAAGGAGGTGCATGGCATCAACCTGGATGGGAGGACTCGTCCGGCGCAGCGCGGTCCGGGGCTCCCCATCCGCCTCCGCCGGGAGATCGGACGCTCACGATATCGCCGGCTGCCACGGAGAACGTCGCCTTGGAAGGCAGACGCTCCTCCCGCCCTCCCCGGATCACGACGTTCTCGCCGATCGCTCCGTCGGAGCCTCCCTGCATACCGGAGGGCCCCACCGCCCGCCGTTCACAGAGGAGCACCACCCGGGCCGGGGTGAGGATCTCGAGGTCGCGGCGAAGCCCGTCTCCCCCGTGGTGGCGCCCGTCCCCCCCGCTGCCCCGGCGTATCCCGTAGTGAGCCACACGGAAAGGGTAGGCGTGCTCCAGAGCCTCCACGGGCGTGTTCAGGGAGTTGGACATGTGGACGTGCACACCGGAAAGTCCGTCGTGCCCGGGGCCGGCTCCCATCCCACCTCCCACGGTCTCGTAGTAGGCGAAGACGTCGCCGGTCCTGGGATCGATGCCGCCGACGGTGGTGTTGTTCATCGTGCCCTGGGACAACGCCGGCATGAGGTCGGGGAGGGCCAGGGCGAACGCCCGCATCAGGACGTCCGTGATCCGTTGACTCGTTTCCACATTGCCCGCCGCAACCGAAGCCGGAAGCCGCGCGTTCACGAGGCTTCCCTCCGGAAGCACCAGGTTGACGGCGGACATGGATCCTCCCCCGGCGGGGAGTGGCTCTCCGAGGAGCGCCTCCACCACACACCGCACCACGTAACGGCAGGCCGATGCGGTGATGGCTGCCACGGCGTTGATGCCACCAGGGACCTGCGGCGACGTCCCGGAAAAATCGATCGTCAGCGACGAATCCTCGACGCACAGGGAGGCGCGCACAGGAATGGGGCCGCTGCCGAAGCCGTCGTCCTCCATGGCGTCGGCGGCGTCGTAGGTTCCGTCGGGAATCCTCCGGAGGCCGGCCTCCACCAGGCGATCCGCGTAGGCGATAAGGCCGTCCATGGCCGCCAGGGTCTCGTCCACCCCTCGTCGGGCGGCGAGCTCCAGGAGTCGGCCACCGCCGGCATGGAGGGCGGCGAGCTGGGCGTCGAGGTCGCCCGCCCGCTCCACCGGCGTGCGAACGTTGGCCAAGAGCGTTCGCCAGAGATCCTCGTTCCGCGCCCCGGAGGCGTAGAGGCGCACCGGAGGAATCCGCAGACCCTCCTCGTAGATCTCGCGCGCGAGGGGCATGGAACCGGGCGTCGATCCACCCACGTCGCTGTGGTGCGCCCGGGAGGCCACGTAGCCCAGGAGCCGGCCGGCGTCGTTGTGGACCGGTGCGATCAGGGTGATGTCCGGGAGATGGGTGCCACCCCTGAAAGGGTCGTTGAGACAGACCACGTCCCCAGGGGACAGCGTGCCCAGCTCCTCGAGCGCGGCCGTTACGCTCATGGGCATGGCCCCGAGGTGGACCGGCATGTGGTCGCCCATGGAGACGGCCCGCCGCTCGGGCGAAAAAAGGGCACACGAATAGTCGCGTCGCTCCTTGATGTTCGGAGAGAACGAGGCCCGTTTCAGAGCGGCGCCCATCTCCTCGGCGAGGGCGGTAAAGAGGTGCCGGAAGACCTCCAGTGCTACGGCATCGGGTGTGCTGGGCTGGCTCACAGGCGGCGGTTTCCCTCGATGGAGCGGCGGTTTCCTCGCTGGAGGATCTCCGTTAGCTTATGCGGCTGAAGCAATCATGACCTCGCGAGCGCACGACTGCGCGTCCGAAGGATATAGGGAGGAAGGCTTGAGTAAAGAGAAGCTGATGGATCGGGCTCGGGATGAGCTCTTCAGCCACATCAATCGATGTGGCGTGCTGCAGGCGGAGGAAGACGACCAGCGGCACTGGATGGACGAAACCATCGAGTACCTGGGAGAGCGGTATCCCGACCTCGCTGACGGAGACCTCGGGCGGCTGCACGAGATCGGCATGCGGTTCTGCAAGCCGGCCATCGCGCACGGAGCCCAGACGGCCCAGCCCATGGAGGACGCCGGCGTAGCCTGAGGCTCGCCGAGCCATCCGACAGGATCGAATGAGGACGGGGAGCCTTTGGGGCTCCTCGTCCTTCTGCGTTTATTCGGGTTTGCTCCAGATCGGCGGACGCTCCGTGCTTGGCGAGGGGTCGGTCGGCCCCTATACTTGGGGCCGTTTGCCGCCCTCTCGGAGGGCATTCGCCAGCCGGAGAGGAGCCTGGATGGCCACCAAGAAGGG
>JARRLD010000430.1:0-3880 GCA_037387345.1 Gemmatimonadota bacterium | reverse complement strand
GGCGGTTGCGGGATCGTGTTCGATCCGCTCCTCGGGCTTCTGCACGGCAGCGGCGGGGACCCCGGCGGTCTGGAAGGAGCGCTGGATCTCGAACTTGTCCCGACTGCGGCACCAGGCGTCGAGCTCCGCGTCGAGGGCGTCCTGGTCGGCGATGCGCCCCTCGAGGCTTGCCCATTCGCTCTTCCGGGCCCACTCCTCGTCGATCACGGACACGCAGGCCTGCCAGTCCGTGTCGCTGCGGCAGGCGATCGACACCCACTCGTCGTCGCCGGCCGCGCGATAGATGCCGTGGGGAGCCATCCGGGGCCACTCGCTGCGGTTGCCGTTGGGCTGGCCGTCGCGTCGCAAGGGGCGCCCGTTCACGGTGTAGTCGAGCAGGGAGGGTCCGTTCAGGGTGAGGCCCGCCTCGCAGCAGGCCATGTCGACCCACTGGCCCTCGCCGGTGCGCTTGCGGTGAAGGAGCGCCAGCAGCACGGACATGGCCATGTAGAAGCCACCCGTATGGTCCATGTAGCTGAAGCCCCAGCCCGCCGGCTCGCGGTCGGGAAGACCCGAGGTGAAGGTGAGGCCACAGAGAGCCTGCACGATCGGGCCCCACGTCTTGAACTTCACGTAGGGGCCCGTGTGGCCGAAGCCGCAGTTCGAGACGTAGACGATGTCGGGACGCAGCTCCTTCAACCGCGCGTAGCCGAAGCCCCAACGCTCCATCACTCCGGCGGCGAAGTTCTCGGTCACCACGTCCGATCGCTCGACGATGGCGGCGAGCAGCTGCTTGCCGCGTTCGGTGCGCAGGTTCAGGGTGATGCCCAGCTTCCCGACGTTGTGGTTGTTGAAGCCGCCGCCGAAGTCGGGACCGCGGCGGTCGTCTACGAAGGGCGGCACGCGCCGCAGGATGTCCCAGCCGCCCTGGTTCGTGGGATCCTCGATGCGGATCACCTCAGCGCCGAAGGCCGCCAGCCACTTGGTCGCGCCTGCGCCGGCAAGCTGGCCGGTGAAGTCGCAGATGCGGATGCCGGCGAGCGCCCCGGCCCTGGGTGTCTCGGGTCGTGCCGTCATCCGCTGATCTCCCACTGGGGAATCTGGAACACCTGGCCGTTCGAGGGATCGGTAGCTCTCTCGAAGACCACGCGGACCTCGTCGCCGATGCGGACGGCCTCGGGCGCGGTCCCCACGACGTTCCCGGTGATGAGGAGGCCGGGCGCGTCGGCGACGGAGACGAGGACGATCGCGTAGGGAACGCGATCCGCGAGCGCGGGATGGACCGGATGATGGACCACCGCGACGCTCTCGACCCGGCCGAGCCCGGTGCTCACGAAATCGTCGAACCCGGAGCCCTGGCAGGACGTGCACACCTCCTCGGGAGGGTGCTGGACGCGGCCGCAGCTCTGGCAGCGCTGCAGCGTGAGCGCGCCCGACGTGAAGAAGGCGCGGTTCCAGTCGCTCAGATCGGGCAGCGCCCACCCTTCGCCGAGGACGCGGCTCATGCGTCTGCCCCCAGCAGCAGGGCGCTTCCTGGGGCGTACCCGGGTCCCCCGACGACCAGGGCCCGCTCGACGTTCTCGACCTGACAGGTGGACTCTCCGCGGATCTGTCGCACCGACTCGTTGATCATCTCGAACCCGTGAATGTAGGCCTCGCCGAGGTTCCCCCCGCTGGTGTTGAACGGGAGCCTCGCGTCGGGGCCGATCAGCGCTCGGTCCGCCACGAACTTCTCGACGCCGTCGGGGGAGGCGAACCCCATCTCGCAGAGGGCGATCAGCACGGGGCCCGTGAAGTTCTCGTAGAACTGGGCGACGTCCACGTCCTCGGGCCGGAGCCCCGCGTCGTTCCACAGGTGATCGGCCACCTGGCGGTAGTGGGACGAGGCCAGGCTGTCCGGCGCGAAGACGCCGAACCCGGGACCGATTCCCTGGGCGGCCGCAACGATGGAGGCCGGGGGGTTCGGCAGGTCCCTGGCTCGCTCGGACGAGCTCACCACGCAGGCCGCCGCGCCGTCGTTCTCGGGGCAGCAGTCGTAGAGATGGAACGGCGTCACGATCCAGCGCGAGGCGTGGTACTCCTCCCGCGTCAGGGGCTGGCCGTAGCGGATCGCCCTGGGGTTGCGCTGGGCATTCGCGTAGCAGGCGAGGGCGATCTCGCAGAGCGCCTCCTGGGAGACGCCATGATCGTGCATGAATCGCGCCGTCCGCAGGGCGCACTGATGGGCGGGCGTGATCATGCCGTAGGTCCCGTTCCACGCGAACGGGCCGCTCATGTAGGGGCCGTCGCCGCCCGCCCCCGCGCCTCCCGCCAGGCCGAAGCGACCGTACTGACCTTGCGCGAGCGCCCGGAAGACCACGACGTGGTGTGCGTACCCGGCGCTTACCGCTGCGTCGGCCAGCTGGACCGCTGCAGCCACGCTGTTGCCGCCGCCGGGCCAGGTGGTCGCCGCCCAGCGCAGCTCGCGCAGTCCCAGGGCCCGGGCGAGCCGGGTGGGGAGGTTCCGCTGGTCCGTGTAGGAGACGAACCCGTCGATATCGGCGAGCTCGAGGCCGGCATCCGCCACCGCGCGCTGGATGGCGATGCACGCCAGCTGGAACTCCGTGTGCGGAGACTTCCCCCAGCCGTAGTAGCTCGACTCGCCGATCCCGCTGATGGCGCACGCGCCGTGCATCGTGGCTGCTCCCGGCTCCGTCTCGTAGCACACCGAGGCGGGATGCCTCGGGCCCGGCCGTCGAGACCAGCGGTCTCGCAGTTTCGCAGCCGTACGGGCTCTCTGCAAGGCAGGCGATCGATGGGCTTGGGCGTTATGGTCTCCGCGATGGCGCGATCCGGCAGCGTCGACGAGTCCGAGCCGCGACCGGCCTGGGAGCAGCGGTCCCCGAAGGGCTCGCCAAGCGAATCGCGAAGGTCGAGGGCGCTCCGGCGAAGATCGAGGCCCTCGTGCGGAACATGGTCTCGGCGGCGCAGCATCCGTCGAGGCACAGGATCTGGCTGCTGGCCATGTCGAGCGAGCACGTCCGTCTGGCGGAGCAGCGACCCGAGGATCTGCAGGAGGCGATCCGACCGATGAACAGCCTGATGGCGCGGATCCTCGCAGAGGGCATGGAGGAGGGGACGATCCGCAAGGCGGACCCGGAGAGCCTGGCGGAGATGTTGCATGGACTGGTCGCGTCGGAGGTCCATCGCAATGTCCACCTCGATCGCCGCGGCAAGCACTGGGTCGATGACCTCTGCGAGTTCTGCCTCCACGGAATCGGTGCCCGCTGAGACCTTCGCTCAGTCCTTGTCGTGGGACGGCTCATCCCAGAAGCGCGACCAGCTGGGCCAGGCATCGGGGAGTCTGCCGGTGGTGAGTCCGTCTCGGTCGAGGCCGGCGCCCCGGCTGGGCCGGGTCAGGGCGTCGACCATGAACCAGCGATGGAAGTCCCGACGAAGGAAGTACCAGATTCCGCGACGGCGCTCGTAGCGGTCCCAGTACTGGATGTAGCCGACATCCCAGGCTGTCCCCCGATCCACCTCGTCGCGGCAGTAGACCACGCCGCGGGCATGGTCGGCGTCGTCGAAGTCGATGACGTGGTTGGCGACCAGGTGGATGGTCGTCTCGACCCTTCGAAGCGCTTCGACGAACCACTCCCGGAGGGCCGGACGGCCGACGCGGTCGCGGCCCACGCGGACGTCCTCGACGAACAGCTCGACCAGGTCGTCGATGTTGCGCGTGTCCACCGCCAGGGCGTAGCGGTGGGCGAGCTGTCGGATCTCGTCGAGGCTTTCGAGTCGGTCGATCCTGGCCTCCAGGCCGGTCGGCCGATAGCGGTCGGGGCGTGCCAGGGGAACCTCCTCGCCGCGCGGGCTCGTTCGCCCCGGAGGCCATCCGATTCGAGCGGGGAGCCGTCGCGGC
>JARRLD010000429.1:0-3170 GCA_037387345.1 Gemmatimonadota bacterium | reverse complement strand
CCTACGAGGACTTGGGCCGGCTCGAGCTCGACCCCCGGCAGCGCGCGCTGGTCTACGGCTTCGACACCGCCGACGGCGAACGGGCCGGGATCCTACTGGAGCGACGAGGGCTCGAGCGGGCCTGGGTCCTGGAGGATGGCGCCCTGGGTTGGATGCGGACCGTGATGATGCCCCGCCTGCCCGGGGACGCCGGCCCCGAGGAGCGGCGGCGCTTCGAAGAGCTCGCCGAGCTGTCTCGGTATTTCGGGGGCACACCTGGGTTCGGCTCCACATCCGAGACCGATCTTGATATCGACCAGATCCTCACCCAGGCTCGCAGGGCCTCCTGCGGGTGGTGAGGGAAGGAGGAGAGCACGTGGCTGCGCGCCCGCCAGATCCCGAGTCGTTTCTTCCGCTGAGCCCTCCGGTCCTGAACATCCTGCTGGCCCTGGGCGGTGGCCAGCTGCACCCCTACGGGATCATGCTGGAAATCGACCGGCGCACGGGAGGCAAGGCAGTGATCCTTCCCGGGACGCTCTACACGTCGATCGCGCGCATGCTGAAGCAGCGACTCATCGAGGATGCACCGGACCGCCCCGAGGCCGATGACGAGCGCCGGCGCTACTACCGACTGACGGATCTCGGGCGGCAGGTCGTGACCGCCGAGGTGGGGCGGCTCACCGCGCTCATCCGGGTGGCGGAGGAGCACAAGCTGGCGCCGGGTCTGGCCGTCGGTCCAGGGAAGAGCGATGGCTGAGCGGGCGAGGCATCGCGTGCGGAGCGATGGGAGCGCGTCCCGTGCCTGAGGGCCTCAGGGACGGCGTGGCGCGGACCGCGTACCGGCTTCTGCTGCGGACCTATCCCCGGGCTTTTCGCGCCCGGTACGGCGAGTCCATGACCGCCGACTTCCTCCGATTGCGTCGGGCCGCCGGCGGTCCGGCGGGCCGCACGTGGCTCTGGCTCCGGACGGCGGTGGACCTCCTGGCGACAGGGGTACGCACGAGGCTGGGCGACTCGGGACCGTCGACCGATTCGATGACAAGGAGGGGAGGAGGTCGCGATCTACCCGGAGACCTGAAGCAAGACGTGCTCTACGCGGTGCGGACGCTCTGCAGGAGCCCGGGATACACGTTGGCGGTGGTGCTGACCCTGGGCCTGGGGATCGGGGCCAACACGGCCATGTTCAGCGTGGTGCACGGGGTGCTGCTGGAGCCCCTGCCGTATGCACAAGGCGAGCGCGTCGTCCATCTACGCCAGGAGGAACCGCGCCTCGGTGAACAGGACGTGGCGTTCTCGGTCCACGAGATCGAGGACTACCGGAGCCTCAACCACACCCTGACCGACGTGGTCGAGTACCACGGCATGACCTTCACCCTGCTGGGCACGGGCCAGCCGACGCTGGTGCAGACCGGCGTGGTATCGGCGCGGTTCTTCGACGTGTTGGGCATGGAGCCCATTCTGGGCCGGACGTTCGCAGACGCGGACGACCGACCGGGAGCCGACCCGGTCATGATCCTCTCCTACGAGTTCTGGCGGGAGCGCTTCGGGGCGGATCCGGGGGTCGTGGGCAAGGGCTACACGATGAACGACAGGGTCCACACCGTGATCGGTGTGCTCCCTCCCATCCCGCAGTATCCGGACGAGAACGACGTGTACATGCCCACGTCGCAGTGTCCGACCCGGTCCAGCGACAGCTTCATCGCCAACCGGCGGGCGCGCATGATGACGGTGTTCGGCGTCCTGCGCCCGGGCACGACGGTGGAGGCCGCACGCACGGACCTCTCGCGTGTGGCCTCCACCCTCACCGCCGACCACCCCGACGTCTACCAGGTGGAGGCCAAGGGATACGACGCGACGGTCTCGCCCCTGAAGGAGGATCTGGTGGCCGACGCCCGGCCGACGCTCCTGATCCTCATGGCGACGACCCTGCTCGTGCTCGTCATCGCCTGCGCCAATGTGGCCAGCCTCGCCCTGGCGCGCGCCGTGCGGCGCGGACAGGAGCTGGCGGTACGCCAGGCGATCGGGGCGGGGCGTGGGCGGTTGGTGCGCCAGCTCCTCACCGAGAGCACGGTGCTTGCTCTGGCCGGTGGCCTGGTCGGGGTGGCCCTGGCCCGTGGCAGCCTGGACCTCCTCATCAACTTCGCCGGCCGCCTCACCCCGCGCGCCTTCGAGGCTTCCCTGGACGGAACCGTGCTCACCTTCGCGATGGCCGTCTCCATCGTCACCGGACTCTTCTTCGGGTCCGTGCCGGCGCTCAGACGGGCGGACGCCGAGGGCTCGACCCTCGGTCGCGGGCGCTCGGGTGGCGTCGGGGGTAGGAGTCACCGGGCCCACGCGTGGCTCGTCGGCGCGCAGGTGTCGCTGGCCTTCGTGCTCCTCATCGGCGCCGGGCTGCTCGTGCGCACATTCCTGGCCCTCTCGTCCGAGGACCTCGGATACCAGGCCCAGCCCGTGCTCTCCGCCAGCATCACCCTGCCGCAGCACTACTACCGAGGCACGGATGCTGAGGCCGACGCGTTCTTCGCCGAGCTGCTCGGAAGCATCGACGCGCTCCCCGGCGTCCGGAGCTCGGCTCGCACCCAGACCGTTCCCCTGAACGGCGTTGCGGGACGCACCGGACTGGAGACGGAGGCGCACGCGGACGTTGGGCCGGACGAGTATGTGCAGGTCGTGCCCGTGCGCGTCTCGCCCGAGTACCTCGCCACGCTGGGTATCCCCGTCCTCGCGGGACGCGGATTGACCGACGCGGACATCCAGGACTCCACGTCCGTCGTGGTGCTGTCCGCGAGCCTCGCCCAGAGGCTGTGGCCGGGAGTCGATCCCGTGGACCGGAGAGTCCGAACCTGCTCGTTCAGCTCAGGCCAGTGCGGACGCTGGGTGAGGGTGGTGGGCGTGGTGGGGGACGTGAAGATGGAGGGAATCGAATACGAGGCCACACCTGCCGCGTACGTGCCGCAGAGCGGGCAGGCGTGGAACGGCAACACCGTGGTCATCCGGACCGACGGTGACCTGGGGGTCCTGGCACGGAAGGTCACCGAGCTGGTCCACCAGCTCGAGCCCGACGCGCCCCTCTCCCGCCTGCAGCCCCTGGAGGCCTACGTCTCCAACGCGGTGGCGCCCCGCAAGCTCACGGCAGCCCTCATGGGCCTGCTCGCAGCGCTGGCCCTCGCGGTCACGCTGGCGGGCGTGGC
>JARRLD010000428.1:0-3194 GCA_037387345.1 Gemmatimonadota bacterium | reverse complement strand
CCCGGCCTCAACCGAGGACGCCGCACGCGCCCTTACCCGTGGCGTCGATGCGCTTCGCCGGGCCGCCGAGACCGGGGCCGTCCGGTTTACCATGACCGAGTCCGAAGCCACCTCGGCCCTGAGCATCGGCCTCATGACCTCGGACCTCATGCAGGCGGCCGGCCGCGTCCCCCAGGAAGAGATCCAGCAGGCCTCGGATCTGGAGGCCCTCCGCGAGCGGATCTGGAGGGAGGCAGACCTCCAGCGCCAGGAGCGCGCTGCTCGCTCGGGCTTCATGGAGCGACTCCTCCTCAAGCTCGATCCCCGCATCCGCACCGGCGACGTCCAGGTGCGCTTCGAGGAATCGGGCGAGCTGGTGGCCGCCGGCTACGTCCAGGCGTGGCGCTTCCGACAGCCGGTTGTCTTTGTCGTGGCACCCTCGGCCCGGGACGGAACACTGACCCTCGACTTCGTGTCCGGTCGCCTCGGCCGACTCCCCCTTCCGGAGCTGGTCTTCGACTGGTTCGGAGGGATCGTCGCCCGGGGGATCATGCTCGGACAACGCTACGCCGAGGTCTCAGAGATCTCCGTGGGCGACGGGAGCTTCACTTTCGCGGCGAGGCGGTGGCGAGCCATCCGTCGCCGGTGATCAGAAGCGCTCTTGCGAAGGCCCGCCCGGAGGCCGTCCCTGCCGCGGTCGAGCTCCGATCAGCCCTGGCCCGCCTGGAGGCGATCGCGTTGGAGGCAGGAGCGCCGGACCTGGCGCGGGAAGCGAATCGCGCCCTGGAGTCGCTCGTCCGTGACGAGATCTGCGTGGTGGTGCTTGGAAGCTTCAACCGCGGCAAGACGTCCCTCGTCAACGCGCTCCTGGGCGAGCCTGTTCTACCGGTGGGCATCGTTCCAGTCACCTCCGTGGCAACCCTGGTCCGTTACGGCCCGGCACCCAGCGCCTGGCTCACGCTCGCCGACGGGCGGCGCTCGCCGATCGATCTTGCCGACCTACCGGGGTACGTCGCCGAGGCGGAGGAGCCGACGGACCGAAGCGTGGTCTCCCACGTCGAGGTCGAGTTCCCTGCCGACGTTCTGGCTGGGGGGCTCGTCCTGGCAGACACGCCGGGAATCGGTTCCGCCCACGCCGATGCGACCCGACGGGCGCGGGAGTTCCTCCCGCGTGTGGACGCGGCGATCTTCGTGCTTTCCCCGGATCCCCCCGTCAGCCAGATGGAGTTGGACTACCTGCGCAACATCGGGGCGGAGACCCCGCATTTCCTCGTCGTGCTCACGAAGACCGATCTCTTCCCCGAATCTGTGTGGCGGGAGTCGGCGGCGTACAGTCGCCGGGCGATCGCCGAAGCGCTGGGCCGACGCGAGGATAGCTTGGAGATCCGTCCGGTTGCCGAACTCCGTTCCCCGGGGGTTGCTCCCGAGGGGCCGGTGGCGACCGCGGAGGACTCGGGCGTCGCGGCCGTGAGCAGGGAGCTCCGCCGGCTGGTGGAAGCGGAGGGGCCAGCTGTGCTGCGGGCAGGCGCTGGACGCCGCCTGCGTCGAACGGCGGAATCGCTCTTGGCACTGTTGGATCTCCAGGAGGCCGCGTTGAAGGCGCCGATCGAGAAGCTCGAGTCCGGGTTGCGCATGCTCGAGGAGCGCATCGGGACGCTACGCCGAAGGCGCGAGGACGGGCGGGCGTTGCTGGTCCACGGCACCAGGCGAGTGGTCCAGGCGCTCGAGGGCTCACTCGCGGACTTGAGGGAGGAGGCCCTGGGGGGTCTCGCCTCCGAGATCCGGGCGGCTCTGGACGAGGCCGGACGCGCCCGTAAGCGGAAGCTCGTGGCACGTGTCGACGCACGGATCGGCGCGCACGTGGCCGCGGTGTACGACGACTGGAGGGAATCGGTCGGGCTCCACATCGAAGACCTCTTCCGGGAGGAGACACAGCGTGTGGCCGAGCTGGTCGACGGAACTCTTGTCGACCTCAGGGAGTGGGTCACGGAGCGCTTCGGCGTTCACCTGCCTTCACCACAGCAGTCCACCGAGCTGGTCGAATCGCCCGGCTTCTACTACCTGATCGAAGGCGCGCGCCCGCAGCTCACGATTCAGGCTCTCGGCTTCCTCCTGCTTCCCCGCGTGGTCCTGCGCCGAAAGCTCCGGCGCAGGGCCGAGAGGCTGGCGGCGGAGGAGCTCGACCGGAACGCCGGACGCCTGCGGGCCGATGTCGCCTATCGGATGCAGGAGACGGTCCGCCAATTCCTTGCGAGGCTCGAGGAGCACGCTGCGGCCACCGAGGAGGCTCTGCACCACGCCGTGGAGCTGGCGGCTTCGCGCCGACACGAAGGCGCGGCCGAGACGGGGCGTGAGCTGGAGCGGATCGCCGCCGCGAGGACGCGCCTGGGTGCGTCCGTTCTCCCCAAGGGTGCGTAGCCTGGGTCCACGCGGCTCGCGCGGAGCACCGGGGACGCCAGCGCCACGAGCATGAGGAGCGGAGGCCCACCCGCGAGACGCCGTCGCCGCTCACCCCCTTGACCAGAGATCAGAATCAGAAGGAGATGTCGACCTCGTTCGAGCAATTGTCCGGATTGCCCGTCTCGCAGACGAGGTAGGTGTAGAGCCCCGTCGGCTTCGCACCCAGGTCCGAGTCCTCGTAGTGGCCTCCGTCCACCCCTGAAGCGATCCGGGTGGGTGACGCTCCCACGAGGGTCCGCCACACGTCGACGTTCACGCCCGCCGGGGTCCAGTCCAGGATCACCCTGTTTCGCCCCCTCCGCCTCCCAGTGAGCTCGATGGTCGGACCGGGAGCCGTTACGGTGACGCTCTTCACCTCCGAGTCGCTGGCGCCCTGGTTATCCACCACGGTGAGGGTGACGGAGTACGTGCCGGCCTCCGCGTAGACGTGGACCGGAGACCCGACAAAGGACACGTCCCCGTCCCCGAAGCGCCAGTACCAGGAGATCACGCTGCCATCCGGATCGGTGGACAGGTCGGTGAAGGCAACGGACAGATCCGTGGCGTCGGCCGAGAAGTCGGCCACCGGCGGCAGGTTCGGCGGCGTCCCCACCGAGACCGTCTGCGTCTCCGACCCGGTGGCGCCTTCGTCGTCCGTCACCGTCCGCGTCACCTCGTAGTCGCATGCAGCGTCATAAGTGTGCACCGGATTCTGGGTCGTCGACGAATTCCCGTCTCCGAGATCCCAGTCCCTCGCCACGATGGTCCCGTCGCTG
>JARRLD010000427.1:0-3206 GCA_037387345.1 Gemmatimonadota bacterium | reverse complement strand
CAGCGGTTGGACGCTCGAGCCGATGACGGCCCGTGAGGAAACACACCGGTGGAAGGGTCCGGTCCCCCGGGATCCACGTCCCGCCGCTGCTGCGCCTTGCCCAACGCGACGGACAGGCCGATCCAGGCGGCCGTCAGGGGTACCGTCGCCGCGGCGATCCAGCCGAGGGTCAGCCCCAGCCCGCGTAGCGCCCCGTCGAGCCCGGCGCCGGCCACGTCCCCGCCACGGTAGAGGAAGACGTCCACCACCGGCTTGGCCTTGTACTTCTCGTCGGGCGGCACCACGCTGAAGAGGGTTTCCCGTGCCGGCCGCGAGATGGCGTAGCGGGTGGCGCGGTGCAGCGCCTGGAACGCCGCCATGACCCCGTAGACGGGCCATATGGCGAGCGTGGCGAATCCGGCGGTGGTGACCAGCGGGAGGACCGCCAGGGTCCATCCCACGCCCAGGCGGGCGATGAGCCGCGTGGTGATGAAGATCTGTGTGATCAGAGTGGCGCCCTGGGCCAGGGCATCGAACTGGGCGAAGCCGGCCACGCGTTGGCTGAACGTGTCCGTGGCATCGAGGATCACGTTCGCCTGGGTGAAGTAGATCAGCGTGTTCGAGATGGCGAGCAGCACGATGTATCCGCCGATCCCGAGTAGGTAGGGGGACGTGGCCACCGATACGGCTCCGTCCCAGAAGCTCCCGCCGATCACCTGCGCCTGCGTGCCCGGCTCTCCCGGCGCCCCCGAGCCGCGCCCACCCAGGGTGGAGAGGTCCGACGCCACGGCGGTTCTGTCCAGGACGAGCATGACGACGATCGCGCCTCCGAAGAAGACTGCGCCGGTGATCATGAGCCCGGCCGGGAGGTAGATCGATTCGGTCATGCCGCCGATCACGTTGGTGGCCCATCCGCCGATGAGAGCTCCGAGCGTGCCGCCGATCCCGATGAACGCGAACATCCTCTTTCCCTGATCGACCGAGAACACGTCGACCATGAAGGCCCAGAAGATGGAGTTCACGAACAGGTTGATCACGGTAAGCCACACGTAGAAGGTGTAGCCCACGCCACGGGCCATCACGGTCTCGGCGTCGGTGCCGATCAGCCCGCCCCCGGCACCGGCGTCGAAGATGAGCAGGCCCGAGAACCCGAGCAGACAGACGATCACGAACCCGTAGGCCACCGGGATGAAGCTCCGCCGGTCCATGCGGCTGACCACGCCCCCGAAGAGCAGGACGAAGACCAGCGACGCCAGCGAGGTGAGGACGAAGAGCCACCGGAGCTGATCCATGCCCCGGGAGACGCCCATGGCGTCCCGGACCGGGCGCAGGAAGAAGTACCCGCACAGGACGCAGAAGTAGAACAGCGCGGAGAGCAGCGCCAGCGGCAGCTCGCCTTTCCTGAAGTTCAGCAGCTCGGACAGCCTGTCGCCCATCTTCGTCCCTCCGCCTGAAGCCGAGAAGCCAGGCTACGCCGGGCGGGGTCGGGCGGCAAGGAAGCGGGAGGCCTCAAGCGCACGGGGCCCCGGCGGGGAGACGTGTCGGAGTGAAATAGAAAAGTCCTCCGGTTGAATGAAGTAGAAATGTCCCCCTGTTCGGGACGCAGTGTTTTCAAGGCACACCCTCAGCCGAGGGAGTCGGAAGCGACGGCTGCGCAGCAGCCGTCGTAGAACGGTGACGGGCGATGGCCCTGGGACTGGCGATGAGGCGGTTGTTCCGGCGCCAGGGATGATCGGGGCCGGGCTTGGGCGGCAGGGGACGCGGCTTGGGCTCAGGCTTGGCCGACGATTCGGGATCGGGCCGCTTCGGTGCTCGGATCTGCGGTGACCTGTGCACAGGGCCGAGGCACTCGAGGGCGAGATAGCGCCGGTCCGAGCGGAAATGCAGCGAGCCATCGAGGCGAAGCTCCACGGTGAGCTTGTGCTTGGGGCGGATGCCCCGAGCTTGGCTCTTGGGGATCTGCCAGAGCCGGTTCTTGAAGCGCACGGTGAAGTCGTTGCCCACGGATCGCGTCCAGGTCTGGGCGAAGAGGGCGTCGAGATCCATGCGCTTGGAGAGCTTGCGGTGCGCATCGCGTGGCTCGCTGGGCTCGACCGCGAAGCGTGTGTTCCAGAAGGGGATGTAGACCTCCTCCAGGTACCGGTTGGCCTCTTCGAGCGTCGAGATTCCCTCGACGCGCAGCTCTTTGACGAGACGGTCCTGTGAGGTGCCGAAGTTGCGCTCCACGCGGCCCTTGGCCTGCGGTGAATGGGCCTGGATCAGTTCGACGTTCAGCTCCCTCAGGGCCCGTCGGATCACGGACTCCGTGCGCTTCGCATCCCGCTCCTCCAATGGGATGCCCGACACCGGCCGCGTCATCTGCCCGAAGTGCCCCGCCTTGTCGGTGTAGAAGGCCACAGGCCGGCCCCAGCGCCTCAAATAGTCGATGGCAGCCTGACGGTTGGCCTCTCCGTCATCGCGCTTCACGAAGCGAGCCAGCAGGAGCCGGTTCGTCGCGTCGTCATGCATCTGGATCAGGAAGAAGCGGCCCGGCGCCCGGTCCTCGAACCAGGCGTGCTCGGAGCTGTCCCACTGGATGAGCTCGCCGAAGGCCGCGCGTCGGGGTCGAGCTTTTCGATGCCGCGCACCTCTGCGCCTGGGCTTCCACAGCCCCGCCTCGATCATCCACAGCCGCAGCGTCGAGGCCTGCACCGCTCCCGGCGCCTCGCGATCCCGTCCAAGGTGCTCGGCCAACAGCGTCGGCCCGAAGTCCCGGAACACCGGATCCCTCGCTCTCTTCAGCGCCCAAGCACACAGTTCCGCTGGCTTGGCCCGATTCGAGCGCCGGTCCCGGAGCCCGTGCACCACCGAGGCATCGCCCTCTGCCTCCCAGGACCGCCGCATCCGCCGAAAGTGCCGCGCCGTGATGCCCAGCAGCTCGGCGCCCCGTTTCGGCTGCACCAGTCCATCCGATACCTGCCGCAACACCACCAGCCGGTCTCGCTCTCCCTGGCTCATCCTCAGCATCTCCTCTCCCGGATCGGGTCCGCCCGCTCAACCTCAGCGAACAGATTCCGAAAGAGGACATTTCTATTTCAACCAAAGCGGACATTTCTATTTCAACGCTACATCGGCGGACGCTCCGTGCTTGGCGAGGGGTCGGTCGGCCCCTATACTTGGGGCCGTTTGCCGCCCTCTCGGAGGGCATTCGCCAGCCGGAGAGGAGCCTGGATGGCCACCAAGAAGGG
>JARRLD010000426.1:0-3221 GCA_037387345.1 Gemmatimonadota bacterium | reverse complement strand
GGGATCCAGTGGCAGCACTCGTACGTCGTGGACGACATGACCTACTGCGTCTATCTGGCGGAGAACGAGGACCGGATCCGCGAGCACGCCGACCGGAGCGGCTTTCCGGCCGACCGGATCCAGGAGGTGCGCGACATCTTCGACCCGAGCACGGGGCACGCGTAGTGGCCGCCCCCCGCCCACCCCGCGGCGGACGCCGCGGGGTGGGAGCGGAGGCGAGGGGGGTGATGGCGCAAGAGCCCTGTGTCCGCACCGAGAGGGTCGAGGCGGCGGCCTGGGCGTTGAGTCGGACGCGAACGGGGCGCTGACTCGGGGCGGCCGACGCGCGCCCCATGCGGGGAGGGTTTCCTTGCGCGCCCACACTGCGAGATCGAATCTTGCCCCGGGGCGCCTCCACCTACGCCTCTGCCGGAGACCAACCGTGTCGGAACTCATCGCCCGCTTGAACACGGCGCTCGACGCCAGCTACGCCATCGAGCGACAGGTGGGCGAGGGCGGCATGGCCACGGTCTTCCTCGCCCAGGACCTGAAGCACAGGCGCAACGTCGCCCTCAAGGTCCTCAAGCCGGAGTTCTCCGCCGTGGTGGGCGCAGAGCGCTTCCTGGGCGAGATCGAGACGACGGCGAGCCTGCAGCATCCGCACATCCTGCCGCTCTTCGACTCGGGCGAGGCCGACGGGCTCCTCTTCTACGTGATGCCCTTCGTCGAGGGCGAGACCCTGCGCGAGCGACTCGAGCGCGAGGGACAGCTCCCCGTGGACGCGTCGGTGCGCATCGCGACGGCGGTGGCGAGCGCGCTGGACTTTGCGCACCGGCACGGCGTCGTCCACCGGGACATCAAGCCCGCGAACATCCTCCTGCAGGACGGGCAGCCGGTGGTGAGCGACTTCGGCATCGCCCTCGCCGTGGGCGCGGCGGGCGGGAGCCGCCTCACCGAGACGGGCCTCAGCGTGGGTACGCCGTTCTACATGAGCCCCGAGCAGGCGGCGGGCGACCAGACGATCGGCCCGCCGTCGGACATCTACGCGTTGGCGGCAGTGCTGTATGAGATGCTCGTGGGTGAGCCGCCGTACCTGGGGAAGACGGCGCAGGCCGTGCTCGGCAAGATCCTCCAGGGCGAGCCCGTCTCGGCGACCGCCGTGCGCAAGTCGATCCCGGCCAACGTCGACGCCGCGATCCGGAAGGCGCTGGAGAAGCTCCCCGCCGACCGTTTCGCCACCGCCGACGGCTTCGCGCAAGCGTTGGCTGACCGCGGATTCCGGCACGGGATCGAGGCCACGGCGACGGCGGTGCCCGGTCCGCGTACCACGGCCGCCAAGTGGGCCGGCTGGACCGTCGCGGCCGCGCTGGCGGGCGCGCTCCTCTGGACTTCGTCGAGGCCGGAGCCCGTCGTCGAGGCTACCCGCTTCGCCATCCCCAATGCGGACGGCTCAGTGTTCGCCCAACCCGCCACGATCCTGCCGGACGGCTCGGGATTGATCTATGTGAACTCGTTCGACGGCTCGACGATGTTGTGGATCCGCCGTTGGCGCGAGACGGCGGGAACCCCCATCGCAGGCACGGAAGGAGCCAGTCCCTTCGGGCCTGCGGCGGCGTCGCCCGACGGGAGGCTCGTCTCTTTCGCGCTGGGATTCCCGGGCGCGTTGCGGGTGGCTCCGGTCCTCGGCGGCGTGGCGCGGACGCTCGTCGACGTGGCATACGGAGGTGGCACATGGAGCCCTGACGGAAGGACCCTGTACTACATCACGGAAGGCGCTGGCCTCGCGAGCATCGACGTGGACGGCGCGGGCCAGCCGCAGCAGCTCCTTCCCGCTCAGTTCCCCGACTCCATCGCCGCTGCCCTCTCCGTCACGGATGACGGAAGGACCCTGCTGTTCCGCCACGGCCCCGCCAACCCCCCGTCGGGCCACCAGCTCAAGGCACTCGACATCGAGAGCGGGGAGGTCACGGCCATCGTCGCGTCTCCCGGCCCGGCATACGTGATCGACGGCAGGTTGCTTGCGTACGGAACGGAGGACGGGTCCCTCATGGTCGCACCGTTCGACCGGCAGACCAGCTCCATCACAGGGCTCCCCACCATCGTCGAGACGGGCCTCTCCGTCTCTACCTACTACAATCCCCTCTTTTCGCTGGCAGACGATGGGTCGCTGTTCTTCCTTCCAGCGGGGAGCGTCGGCGCCGCGACGGCGGTCTGGGTCGATCGGAGTGGGCGCCCCGATCCCATCGACCCCGCAGTGGTGGTGTGGACGGCCTTGAGCGGCTCGGGTCCGGAGCTGTCTCCTGACGGCGACAAGCTCGCCCTCGGCATCAATGGGCAGGGTTGGGCGGGGCCTCGGCTCTCCATCAAGCAGCTCCCCGACGGGCCACTGACGCGGGTCCCCTCGGTGGGCGACACGTACGAGCACCGGCCGAGCTGGTCGGCCGACGGGCGTACACTCTATTTCATTGCCGATGCCGGGGGCTCCCCCTCGCTCTGGACGGTGCCGGCGGACGGCAGTAGCGCGCCGGAACTGTTCCTGGAGCACGAGTTGGGAGTCCAGGAGGCATCCGTAGCGCCGGGGGGAGAGTGGCTGGTATATCGCGTCGGCACCTTCCTCGGGGGACAGACGGACACCGACATCTACGCCATGCGGCTGGGTACCGACGAGGCGCCCGTGACGCTGGTCGATTCGGAGCACCTCGACCTTCAGCCCGCCGTCTCACCCAACAGCCGCTGGCTCGCCTACGAGTCGAACCAGTCGGGCCAGTTCGAGGTCTACGTGCGCCCGTTTCCCGAGACCGGGGCGTGGCGTGAACAGATCTCGATCTCCGGGGGGAGAGAGCCCGTGTGGAGCTCCGACGGCACGGAGCTCTTCTATCGCGGAAGCACCCATTTCGTATCGGTGAGGGTGTCGGGCCAGGACCGCATCCAGGTCGGCGCGCGGCAGGAGCTCTTTGCTGCCCAGCCGTTTCGCGAGGGCACGGGCCACCCCGCGTACGACGTGCACCCGGACGGGCAGCGCTTCGTGATGTTGCTCGAAGGTCCGGCGAGGAACAGGCCGGCCGTGCTCGTCCGCAACTGGTCCGCGGCGGTGGCGCGGCAGCTCGGGAACTAGGGCCCTTTCGGTCCCCCAAGGCGAGGTTGGGTCTGCCGGCCTGGGGGACGGACCGGGGGGCCGTTTCAGCTGAAACGGCCCTCACCCTCCGGGTCTCACGCTCCATCCCGTTCTCAGACCTTCGGCG
>JARRLD010000425.1:0-3237 GCA_037387345.1 Gemmatimonadota bacterium | reverse complement strand
GTCCCCCAGCCCCGGTCGGTCCGAGGCGATGGTGGGGGATGGGCCGCGGCCTCCCGCCGTCTCCTGGGCTATCCCCGCTCCGGGGATGACGGCCGCCAGGGCGGCCGCCACGAGAAACGCAGGTCGTCGTCCGTGACTCATCGTCCCCTCCTGGTCACCACCGGTCCGATGCCCGCCACCCGCAGCGCAGCGTTGAAGGCGGCCACGTCCTCGTCCACCACCTGCTGCAGCTGGTCCAGGAGGGGCTGGGTCTCGGCCACCAGGTCGTCGAACCGCGTCTGCGCACCCTGGGTGGGCCTGCCGTAGGACGTGGTCACGTGGCTGTACAGATAGGCGAGCTGATCGTCCAGCATCGGCGGGAAGTTGATGGGGTCCTGGCCCGTCTCGCTCTTGGTCTGGATGAGGGCCTCCTCGATCTCCTCGAGCCGCTCATTCATGGCCCGGGTGCGTTCCTTGAGGTCACGGACCAGGGGGACGTCGTGCTCCGCCGCCTCGGCCCGCTCCACCAGCGCCTCGGTCTGCTCCCGGATGGACCGGATGGTTCGGACGGCGTCGTGGACCTCGGTGAGGCGATCTCGCACTTGCATGGTCAGCAGGAACTGGGCTTCCAGGTCGGCCGCCGTGACCTCGGATACCCTGGGATCGGTCCCCAGCCCCACCTCCGCCGATCGGGTGACGTGACCCTCGCGCGCCTCGGCGCGTACCCGCACCGTGTAGGTGCCGGGCGGCGCCACCGCGCCGTCGGTATAGGCCAGCGAGAACTGGGCGTCGTCGATGACGTCGGGGCCGGGATAGAGGAGATCCCACTCGAAGCGGTTCATCCCCGTTTCCACCTCCAGCTCCTCCTCCTGGAGGTTGGCGTCCTCGGCCTCGGAGTCGTCGTCGTCCTGGACATGGGCGTCCTCCCCTTCGGCCGATCCTCCTCCGGCGTCGGCATCTCCGTCGATCGTGCCCTCGAACCTCCGAAGCACCATCCCGTCATCGTCCGAGACCTCGATCTCGACCTTGCCCTGCACGTCCTCGCCCAGCCAGAAGTGCACCACCGCACCCGTCGGAGGGTTCTCGGGAGCCCGCTCGCCGCGGTAGCCGCGGAGCCGGGCCAGGGTGGCGCTCCGGGGCTGGAAGACGTGAAGCGGCTGGCCTCGGACTTCGTCGCTCAGCTCGTGGAAGGGCGTCACGTCATCGAGGATCCAGAACGAGCGACCCTGGGTGGCCACCACCAGGTCCTGTCGGTGCACCTTGAGGTCGGTCACGGGGGTGCGCGGCAGGTTGAGCTGCAGCGATTGCCAATGGGTGCCGTTGTCGAAAGACACGAACATGCCGAACTCGGTGCCGGCGTAGAACAGCCCCTCCCGGTCCGGATCCTCCCGCACCACCCTGACCGGGTGATCGGCCGGGATGCCGTTGGTGCCGTCGGTGAGGAGTCGCCAACCGCCGCCCCAGTCGTCGGTGAGGAATACGTAGGGTCGGAAGTCGTCGTCCCGGTAGCGGTAGACCGCCACCACTGCCCGGCCGGGCCGACTCGGGCTCAGGTCGATGGAGTTCACCGTGCCCTGGGGAGGCATGTTCCGTGGCGTGATGTCCGTCCAGGTGCCGCCGCCGTCCCGCGTCACGTGCATACGTCCGTCGTCGGTGCCGACCCACAGCTCGTCGGCGTCGTCCGGGGATTCGGACAGGACGAAGATGGTGTTGTAGACCTCCACGCCGGTGTGGTCGTGTTGGAGCGGGCCGCCGGGCAGCCCTTGTTGCTCGGGGTTGTTCGTGGTGAGATCCGGTGAGATGGTTTCCCAGCTCATCCCCCGGTCGGTGGTGCGGTGGACGTACTGGGAGGCGTGGTACACCACCCCGGGATCGTGCCGTGAGACCAGGATGGGCGCGTTCCACTGGAAGCGGTACTGCGCGTCCCGGGGCGCCACGCCGTCCCCCATCTGGGGATAGAGGATCATGTTGCGGCTCAGCCCCGAGCTCAGGTCCGACCGATCGATCTGGCCGATGTAGTTGCCGGCCCACACGATGTGCGCCGAGTCCGGATGCGGGTGTACCGAGATGTGCCCCGACTCCGCGCCGCCCACGCTGAACCAATCCTGCTCGGGCGTGAGGTCACCGGCCACCGCCGACGACACGGAGATGGTGGTGTTGTCCTGCTGGGCGCCATACAGGCGGTAGGGCCACTGGTGGTCCACCTCCACACGGTAGAGCTCCGCCGTGGGCTGGTTGTGCATGGTCGACCAGGTGAGCCCGCCCGTGAGGCTCACCTGGGCTCCTCCGTCGTTGCCCACCACCATGGCGTCGGGGTCGGCGTGGTGGATCCACAGAGCGTGCACGTCTCCGTGGGGCACGCTCACCCGCTCCCACTCCTCGCCCCCGTCGATGCTTCGATACATGCCGGTGTTCAGCACGTACACGGTGTTCCGGTCGGTGGGGTCGGCAATGAGGTGGCTGTAGTACCAGTGCCGCTGACGAAAGCGTCGGTCGCGGTTGATCTTCGTCCATTCGTCGCCGCCGTCGTCGGAGCGATAGATGCCGCCGTGAGGGTCGGGTGCGTTGACGAGGGCCCACACCCGCTCGGGGTCGGCCGGGGACACCGCGAGCCCGATGCGCCCGATGAGCCCCGCCCCTGGAAGACCGTTGTCCAGCGACGCGTCCGTGAGCTCCGTCCAGGTGTCCCCCCCGTCGGTGCTCCGCCAGACGCCGCCGTCCTCACTGGCGTCGATGAGGGTCCAGGGCTTCCGCTCCGCCCGCCACATGCCGGCATACAGGATGCGCGGGTTCCGGGGGTTCATGGCCACGTCCACGGCTCCCACCGAGTCCGCCACGAAGAGCACCTTCTCCCACGTGGCGCCGCCATCGGTGGTGCGGAACACGCCCCGCTCCTCGTTCCTCCCGAAGGGGTCGCCCAGAGCGGCCACGAAGGCCACGTCGGGATCCCGGGGGTCTACGGCGATCCTGCCCACGAGGCCCGCGTCGCGCAGGCCCCGGAAGGCCCACGTCTTGCCCCGATCCGTGGAGCGCCATACCCCTCGGCCGATGCTCACGTTGCCCCGGATCCCCGCCGACCCCGTACCGACCCAGATCACGTTGGGATCGCCCGTCGCCACCTCCACCGCACCGATGGAGCCCACGTCCAGGAAGTCGTCGGTCAGGTTCGTCCATGTCTCGCCGGCGTCTTCGGTGAGCCACACCCCCCCGCCCGTGGTTCCCATGAGGTAGGCGTGGGCGTCGTCGGCGAAGCCGCCC
>JARRLD010000424.1:0-3240 GCA_037387345.1 Gemmatimonadota bacterium | reverse complement strand
GACCGCATCGCCGCCATCACGACCGAGCCCCTCCGGGGCCGCCGGGTCATCGACGCCACCGGGCACATCGTGGCCCCGGGCTTCATCGACATCCTGTCCGGCATCGCCGCACGGCGCGTCGCCCACGAGGACAAGGTGGCCGACGGCGTTACCACCACCTTCGGCATGCACGGTGGTCCTCTGGACGTGGCTGGCTATGTGGCGGAACAGCGGGCCATCGGGCCGGCGGTGAACTTCGCCAGGACGGTGGATCACCGGGCCGTCCGTGCGGCCGCCGGCGCCACCGATCGGTACGCACCGGCCCGTCCCGAGCAGATTCCGGTCATGAAGGAGCTGGCGCGCCGGGCCATCCGGGCCGGGGCCGTGGGCATCGGGGTCGGTCTCAACTACTCCCCCGGCGCCTCCTACGTGGAGGTCGACGCCATGTTCGAGGTGCCGGCCGAGGAGAACGTCCCCGTTCACCTCCACGCTCGCTACAAGGGCAACGTGTTCCCCGAGACCATGAGCCTCGCGGTCATGGAGGTGGTCGCCATGGCCGCCGCTACAGGGGCCCAGGCGGAGATCGCCCACCTCATCTCGTCCACGGTGGGCTCGGCGCCCCTGTCCATCGCCCTGCTGGAAGGAGCCCAGGCCCACGGCGTGGACGTGGGCTTCGACTTCCACGTGTGGACCCGGAACCAGACCACGCTGCAGTCGGCTCTCTACGACGAGGGGTGGGAGGAGCGGTTCGGCGGGGCCACCTACTCGGACCTCTATGTGGCCCGCACCCAGGAACAGCTTACGGAGGAGCGCTTCCTCGAGCTGCGGGCCCAGGAGGAGCCCGTTGCGGTGCAGACGGAGTTCATCCCCGAAAAGGAGATCGTCATGGGGATCCGGGCCCCCCACGGGATCATCAGCTCCGACGGCGGGGGCCTGGTGGACGGAACCGGGCACCCCCGGAGCGTGGGAACCTTCGCCCGCTTCCTGGGGCGGTACGTCAGGGATCAGGCGGTGCTCGACTGGATGGAGGGGCTGAAGCGGATCACGCTCCTGCCGGCGCAACGCCTGGAACGCTCGGTGCCCCGCATGGCGCGCAAGGGACGCCTCCAGGTGGGAATGGACGCCGACGTCACCGTCTTCGATCCCGGCACCGTGCGGGAGCGCGCGACGTACCGGGACCCCTCACGACGAAGCGCCGGGATCCCCTTCGTGATCGTCAACGGCGTGGTGACGGTGGACGGGGGCGTGGTCCGGTCGGACGCAGCGGCGGGGGAGTGGATGCGGCACCCGGGGGCGAGGGGAATCTCGTAGGGCGGGTCCGGCGGGGGGAGCTCCATGGCCGAAACGCAGCACCATGCCGTCCAGCTCCGACTGGGGATACCAGATTCGGCAAAGGAGCTGAGCGGCACGACCTTGGTCCAGATCAGCACGGCGGAGACCACAGCGAGATGCCGTGCGGCCGGGCAACGTCCTCGAGCCATGGGCCTGAGGGAGGCCCTCCGCCTCAGCCGCCCTCGCGCAGGGGCCGAAGGTCCAGATCCTGGAAGTCGTAGCTGAAGTCGACCGTCGGTGAGGCCGGCACCATACGTGCCCGCTCGATGGAGCCGTCCGGGTTGAGGGCGAACGTGATGAATGCGTCGGCCCTCAAGTCGCGCTGACGCCAGCGCACCAGGAAGGTGTCGTGCTGCCAGTGGACCATGTCCCCGACGAGGCTCGCGGTCCGCGAGAAGTCGATCACGAGCCCGTCGTCCTCGAGGGCGATGTGGATGTCGCCGTACCATGCATCGCGGTAGGTGCCCGCGTAGCCACTGAGCTCCAGGGAGGGCGTGGACATCTCGTCGCGCTGGGCCGCGGTGCGCGCTTCGATCTCGGCGATGCGCGCTTCGTTGCGCTCCTGCACCGCGGCATATGCTCCGAGCCAGTCGTGCTCCGGGGCGCCCATGTAGTGGTCGAGGATCCGATACGTGATCGCGTTGAACGCCGCTCCCGACTCCTGGTTGGTCAGCACGACCACGCCGAGGCGCCGCTCGGGAAGCATCGCGACGCGCGACAGGTAACCTGGCAAGCCGCCCGTGTGTGTGAGGAGCCGCTCACCCCGATAATCGCCCACTCCGAGACCGAGGGCGTAGAAGTTGAAGTAGCGCTTCTGGGGCGCGAGCTCCGGTGGTGGATCGCCGAACGGGACCGGCGTGACCGGCCGCCACACCTCGCGGGTCACGGCCGCCGGGTAGACGCGCTCGCCGCTCGCCGTTCGGCCCGAGTCGAGCTGGACCAAGACCCACTTGGCCATGTCCTCAGCGTTCGAGAAGATCCCACCGGCCGGGTTCACGACGTCGCCCAGGTACGGGGCCACGTGCCGGACCCTGCCCTCGACGCGGGCGTGCGTGCTCGCCGCGTTGGGCGCCACTGTGGGGTCCGACAAGCGCACGTCGCTTCCGGTCATGCCTACCGGCCCCAGGATGTGCGTGCGTACGAACTGCTCCCACGATTGTCCGCTCACGGCGGCGATGACCTCGCCCGCGACGGCGTAGAGCACGTTGTCGTACGCATACGCGCTCCGGAAGCTCGTGGCCGGAGGGATGTAGCGTAGCCGCTCGACGAGCTCCTTCCTGGTGAAGGTGGTCGGCGGCCAGAACATCAGGTCGCCGGCTCCGAGTCCGAGCCCACTGCGGTGGACGAGGAGATCCCGCACGGTGATCTGGCGCGTGACCCAGGCGTCGTACATCTGGAAGGCCGGCAGATAGCGCACGACTGGCGCGTCCCACTCGAGCTTCCCTTCCGAGACGAGAATCCCGAGCGACGTCGCGGTGACGACCTTGGTGTTGGACGCGATCCCGAAGAGGGTCTCTGCGTCCACCGGGTCGTTCTGGCCGAGTGAGCGCACCCCGTACCCCTTCGCCATCACGACCTGTCCGTCTTTCACGATGGCGACCGAGAGCCCCGGCACCTCGAAGCCCTCCCGGACGGACTCGATGTAGTCGTCGATCCCCGGAGGTGGGGCGACGTCCTGGGCGCTGAGGGGGGTCGTCGGGGCGAGAAAAAAGGCAGCAAGGATCGTGACGCCGGCGGACGCCGCCGGAGAGGGGAGCATACGGCGCATGGTTCGGCCTCCAAGGTTGGAGCGCCAAGGTAGGATGGTCTCCCCGCCTCCGACTACCCCCGGTACCGTCGGAAGACGTCCCGGCGGCGCGCCCAGGCGAGGCCCATGCTCGCCATGGTCGCGATGAGCCCGGCCCTCAGCAGATCTCGTCTGCGAAGTAG
>JARRLD010000423.1:0-3760 GCA_037387345.1 Gemmatimonadota bacterium | reverse complement strand
GGCGCGAGCTCCTCTGGCAGGCCGGCCTGTGGCTGGGCCCCGAATCGGACGACGAGCGTTCCGGCGGCCGGAACGACCATGCCCAGACCGAGCTTCCCCTGGAGGACCCGTATGCCGGCATGGCTTTTCCCGACCTCGGCCCCACGGACCGCATGGTGGCGGAGTACCGGATGCTCCGCTTCTCGGCGGCTCTCCATCCCCTTTCCCTTCTCCAGGGTCAGCTCCCCTCCGGTACGATCACGTCGGACCGGCTTCCCCATCTGCGGCAGCACGCCACCATACGGGTCGCGGGATTGGTCACCGCCCGACAAAGACCTGGAACTGCAAAGGGCTATGTATTTGTCCTCATGGAAGATGAAGCAGGACCCATCAACGTGATCGTGAAACCGGACATCTATGTGCGCGATCGGTCCGTCGTCCGCCTGGAGCCCTTCCTCGCCGTCAAGGGACGCCTTCAGAAAGACGGAGCTACGCTCAACGTCCTCGCCCAGGAGATCCGGGCGCTACGCGTGCCCGGCTTCCCAGCTCCCTTCCGGACACCACGGAGTACTGGAGGAATCCGGACCGCAGCGGTCCCACACCGTTCCGGTACCTGACCGCGCTCCGCCAGAGCCCTCCCGGAATCAAGAGCTTCGGATGAGCACATCACCCACGGCCCAGGAGGCCATCATGAAGAAAGTCACGCCCCTCATCACCGTCGACGAGATCGAACCGTGCCTACCCTTCTGGACCGAAACCCTCGGCTTCGAGGTGACGGCTACGGTACCCCACGAGGACAAGGTCGGCTTCGCGATGCTCCAGCGCGGCGGCGTGGAGCTCATGTACCAGAGCCGGGGAAGCGTGGCCGCAGACCTCGGAGCCACCTCGAGCGACGCCGGCCTCGCGGACCAGCTCGCTGACGGTGTCACCGCCTTGTTCATCGAGGTGGAGGCCCTCGACCCGGTCGTCGCGGCCCTGGAAGACGCTGAGGTCGTCGTCCCCCGTCGCCAGACCTTCTACGGTACGGACGAGATCTTCGTCCGGGCGCCCTGCGGCACCCTGGTGGGCTTCGCCGCCAGGATCGAAGCGTAAGCGGGCACGGGCCGGAAGTGGGGCCTGCAGGGTGAGCCCCCTGATGGGCCGCGCCCGATCAGCCCCGAGGCCAGAAGTTGTTGGTGCGGTCCACGTCGGGGACGTAGCCCAGTGGATCGACCTCCACGCGCGTCACGGAGCCCGCCGAAGAGGGTACGTCGAGCTCGATCTTCCGGTTGCCAGCCAGCCAATAGGCCGCGTCCACCTCCTCTTCCAGCAGCCCGCCGCCGGTCGTGTGGATCCGCACGGTTACGGGGAACGGCGCCAGGCCCCGGTTCACCACCTGGACCACGGCCCCGCCTCCGGTTCTCGGCTGGACCGAGACGGCATCGAAATCCACGGTCCAGGTCTCGTAGTAGAACGAGGTCCAGAACCAGTCGAGATCCGCTTCGGCGAACCGCTCGAAGGTGTTGAAGAAATCCCACGGCGTGGGATGCTTGTAGGCCCACTCCCTGATGAACGTCCGGTACGCCTCCTCCCAGACCTCCCGACCCATCACGACGCGGAGGGCGGCCATGAGGGTAGCCGGCTTGGAGTAGGAAGCGACACCGTACCCTGGACCCGGCTCGTAGTAGTCGCCGTGTCGCATCATGCTCTGCTCAGCACCCGCGGCTGCCGCCGAAAAATACTGCTGGGCTTCCAGCCGGTGGTGGTCCACGCCGGGCCAGAGCTCCATACGGCTCTGATCCTCGAGGAACGTGGTGGATCCCTCGTCCATCCACGCGTGGCGTTTTTCGTTGGCTCCGACGATCATCGGAATCCACATATGGGCGAGCTCGTGCGATGTCACATTGAACAGGTCCTGAGGCCCACGGCCCTCGTAGGATCCGATGAGGGTCAGCATGGGAAACTCCATCCCTCCCCCGATGATATCGGCCCCCTCGACCGAGGTCATGTGGGGCCACGGATAAGGGAGGCCCGTAAAGCGGGAATGGTGCTCGATGGCCTGTTTGCCGTAGAGCCACTGGTCCTCCCACAGGGGTGCGCGATCCTCCCGCCAGAACGAGTGGATCAGCACCCGATCTTCGCTCCCGTCCCCGTCCCGGTCCGGAACGACCGCCGACGTCGCATCCCAACGCTGGACGTCGGACGTCGTCCACGTGAAGTCGCGGACCGAGTCCGCCGCGAACCGATACGTGAGCCAACCGTCCGTTCCGGTCGTCGTCGCGCGACGGGCCGCTCGATCCGCGGGCGTCACGACCTCGACGCGATCGTCCGAGATCGCCGCCTCAGCCAGGCGTTCGAGGGTGGATGCCGAGTAGACCTCCTCGGGGTTCTCCAGCTCGCCAGTCGCCATGACGGTCCACCCCGCCGGCACGGTCAGCGCAGCCCGGTAGTCTCCGAACGAATCGTAGAACTCGGCGTTCCCCAGATAGGGCTCCGCATCCCAGCCCCTCAGATCGTCGAAGACGGCCATCTTCGGAAACCAGTATGCGACCAGGTACATCTCCCGCTCGGAGTAACCCATGCGCCCGCTCCCGTTCTGGGGGAGCGTGACCTCCCAGTCGATCTCCAGAGTGACCGAGTCTCCGGCTTCCAGCGACCCCGGCGGGCGGATCGTCATCACCGTGTTTTCCACGGAGTAGCCGGGGCCCGCGCGGAGGTCTCCTTCCCGGAGCTCCGTGCCGGCTACCGTCACTCGCCCCAGCTCCATTCCCCCCGTCACCTCCTCGGGGCTGTTTCGGATCACACCCGCCTTGTGGAGGTTCTGATAGAGATGCAGGGCCAGCAGCCGCAGAGGGAACGGAGACCGGTTCGCGTACTGGATGGTCACCGACCCCGCGAGCCTGGCCGTGGTGGGGTCGAGGCGAGCTTCGAGGTCGTAGGAGGCCCAGTTCTGCCAGTACCCTTCGGCGGGAGCTCCGCGTCCACTTCGGCTTCCGCGCTGCTGGGCACCGCGGAAGGAGGGCGGCGGCAGGACCGGAGCCGGCACGGGGACGAGCTCGTCCGCCGCCTGGGCTCTCAGCGTGGACGTTCCCGAGGTGGAAGCCACTACCATGAGGCCCATGAGGGCAATCACCACGCCCGTCCTTCGCTGTCCAACCCTCCGCATCGTCGTCTCTCCTTGGTTGCTCATGGATTGCGGTCCAGGTAGAACTTGACCCCCGCCCAGTCGGTAGCGGCGGCGAACATACCGAAGTAGCCGTCCACGGCGGCTCGGCCCAGATATCGCGACAGCTCCTCCCGGACCTCCTCCTCATAGCGGGTGGCGTCGCCCTCATCTCCGGACGTCATCGCCGCCCGCACCCTCTCCTCCAGGGTCGACAGTCGCTGACGAAGCTGGCGGAGGCGAGCTGGCACATCGCCGTGGATCCCGAAATGGGTGGCCCCGAAACGCTCCGGCCCGATGGAGGCGATCTCGTCCAGCGTTCGCTCCCACGCACGGAGATCCACCGCGGGAGGAGGCGTCGGCGGATGGGTCGGAGCCTCGTCCGCGAGGACGATCCCCATGGAATCCCCAGAGAAGAGCGTGCCGTCCCGTTCGTCCAGATACGCCAGATGGTGGGCGATGTGACCGGGAGTCTGAACAGGCTCGATCCACGCCAGGATTCGGGTCGCGCCCGGCTCCCACGGACGGACCCGGTCGACGGGAACGGGTCGTACCTCCCCCCACAGCCGGTCATGGGCATCGCCGAAGGTCCGCCGAGTGCTGGCCACCAGGCGCTCGGGATCCACCATGTGCGGTGCA
>JARRLD010000422.1:0-6173 GCA_037387345.1 Gemmatimonadota bacterium | reverse complement strand
CGCGGCAGAACGTGCCCATCTTCACGCACGTCCGTTCCATGGGGGTCTCCGCGGTTCAGGAGGTGGTGGCCAACGCAGTGGCAACCGGGGCTCCCCTCCATATCGTCCACCTGAACAGCTCGAGCCTCTGGGCTTGGCGCACCAACCTGGACCTGATCCTGGGCGCCCAGGAGAGGGGTGCGGACATCACCACCGAAGCGTACCCCTACACGGCCGCGTCCACTGCCATCCAATCGACGATCTTCGATGAGGGTTGGCAGGAGCGACTCCGCATCTCCTACGAGGACCTCCAGTGGCAGGACACGGGGGAACGCCTCACTGCGGAGACCTTCGAGCAGTACCGGAAGGAGGGGGGGATCGTCATCATCCACATGATGCGCCCCGAGTGGATCGCGGGCCTCCTGAGCGATCCGCGCGTTCTGGTGGCGTCCGACGGGATGCCCTACGCTCCGGGCGCGCACCCCCGTAGCGCCGGCACCTTCGCCCGCTTTCTCGGCCGATACGTCCGGGAGCAGGAGGTCCTTCCCCTCATGGACGCCCTCCGCAAGATCACCCTCATGCCCGCACAGCGCCTCGAGGGTGTGGCCCCCCAGATGAAGCGAAAAGGTCGCATCCAGATCGGAAGCGACGCCGACGTCACGGTCTTCGATCCCTCCCGCATCCTGGACACGGCCACCTTCGAGGGTGAGCTGACCTACTCGACCGGCGTGGAATTCGTAGTCGTCAACGGTGTGCTCGTCGTGAGAGACGGCACCCTCGTGGAGGGCGTCCGGCCCGGACAGCCGATCCTGGGGCGGAAGGTGGTGTTCTAGGCGCCGTCCATCCCTTGCCTCGCGCACGTGGTACCCGGAGAGTGGGGGTCACCCACCCGACCCCAACGGCGCAGGACCGCGTGAATCGACACCCATCTGGATCCGGCAGATCGACGTTCCCCAGGATTGGTGCGGGCGTGACCCTCCTCGTGGCAGCCCTGTCCGCGAGCAGCTGTGAGCCCTCTGGCCCGCCCGACGTCCTCACGGGGGACTGGGACTACTACCGGATGCTCGGGGACCAACCCGGCGGAGGATTCGAGGCCAGGCGCCGCTTCGGATTCGTCCACTTCGAGGGAACGGACCCCACGAGAGCGTGGTTCCACCGGAGGGCAGGCGATGACCTGGAGATCATCCGCGGGTTATCCCTCGAGCAGGACTCCCTGGTCATGGAGCTCGCGTCCGGACGGTCCATCCGGGCCGCGGTGTCCGGCGATACCATCGCCGGCCGGATCTTCCAGGATGGTGCGCCTATCCAGCGCACTTGGCTCGTCCGGCGCGACGCTCCGCCGGCATACGAGCCCTACTACCCCTTGTGGCCCGAGCCCGTCTCCGAATCCACCCACGCCGTGGAGATTGACCCGGCAGTGCCGATGCAAGCCCGCGACGGCACCACGTTGATGAGCTTCGTGGCTCGCCCGGTGGGGGAGGGCCCGTTCGGCGTGGTTTTGGAACGGACGCCCTATCTGCGCGTGGACACGGCCAACGGCGTCTTCTGGGCATCCCGCGGCTTCATCTACGTGAAGCAGGATGTACGGGGACGCGGCGGCTCGGACGGCGTCCTGGACATGAACGCCGGCCAGGAGGAGGACGGATTCGATGCCGTGGAGTGGGCTGCGGGCCTGCCGGGCAGCAACGGGAAGGTGGGGATGATCGGACGCTCGAATCCGGGGCTCTACACCTGGTACGCCGCGATCGCCGACCCACCGCACCTGGCCGCCATTGCGCCCGTGGTGGCGACGGCCGATCCCATCCGTTTGGTGCCCTACATCGACATGGTGTTCTCTCCGACCATCGTGCCCTGGCTGTGCTACACGGCCGTGAAGGAGACCCTGTCGGACATGAGCGACCTGGACGTCGTCACGGCGTTCAACCACCTCCCGGTCATCGAGGCTGCCGAGCGGGCAGGATGCCCGAGACGCCAGTTCTGGGACGACTGGTTCGACCACCCGTACCTGGACGACTACTGGCGGGCTCTCTCCATCGAGGCCCGGCTTGACCGGGTCCGGGTCCCGGTCCTCGGGATCGCCGGGTGGTACGATGACGCCCGGGGCACGATCCGCAACTACGTCGGGCTGGATACGCTTCCCCAGGCGCCGTTCCAGCGCCTGGTCATGGACCCCGGAGCCCACAAGGGCATCGACTACGTCAACGGGGACTTCGGGCCCCGGGCGCGCATCGACCACCGGGCGCTCCAGCTCCGCTGGTTCGACCACTACTTGAAGGGCATGGACAACGGCGTGGACAGCGAACCCCCCGTCGACGCTACACCGCCTTCTATCTCCACTCGGGCGGCGGAGCCAACGGCTCCGACGGTGACGGCTGGCTGGACACCATCCCCCCCGCCCCCGACGAGGCCGTCGACACCTTCACGTACGATCCCGGCGATCCGACTCCCTATCTGGTGGACGCACGTGAGCTGGAGCTGGGTCTGAACGAGGACTACTCCACCATCCACGCCTCGAGGCCGGACGTACTCGTGTTCACGTCGGAGCCACTGGAAGCGGAGATGGAGATCACGGGCCCCATGACCGCCACCCTCCACGCCGCCACCGATGCCGTGGACACCGACTGGTACGTCATGCTCCTGAACGTCTTCCCCGACGGGCGGGCCGAGCGGATCCAGGAGGGCGTTGTTCGGGCGCGCTTCCGCAACGGGTTCGACCGGCCCGAGCTCCTGGAGCCGGGCGCGATCCACCGCTACGACCTGGACATGTGGTTCACCGGGATCGTCATCCCGCCAGGACACCGGCTCCGGGTGGCCGTGTCCTCGGCGCTATTCCCCAAGTACGACCGAAACCTGAATACCGGCGGGGACAACGAACGAGACTCGACCTTCGTGTCGGCCCGCCAACAGGTCCTTCACGATGCGGCGCATCCGTCCCACGTCACGCTGCCGTTGATTCCCAGGGGGTAGGGGCAGCCGCGATGGACACCAGCAAGGGAGCGGCGGCGCCCGTCGAGGTCGAGCTCGCGCAGTCCCTGGGCCTGGCCGAAGCACTGACCATCGGGATCGGCACGATGATCGGGGCGGGCATCTTCGTGCTTCCCGGCTTCATCGTGGCCGAAGTGGGACCCGCCGCCGTTCTCTCTTTCCTGCTGGGCGGTGTCGTCGCCCTGCTGAACGCCATGGCGGCGGCGGAGGTCGCCACCGGAATGCCCAAATCGGGGGGCGGCTACTATTTCATCTCGCGGGCCCTGGGACCCCTGTGGGGAGCGGTGCTGGGTTGGGGAAGCCTCTTCGGCCTGGTCTTCGCCTCGGCGTTCTACATGGTGGGATTCGGTGAGTACGTCCACTCGATCGTGCGTCTGCCGGTGTGGGCCTATGCCATCGGGATGACCGCCCTTCTCACGGGCCTGAACCTGATGGGCTCGAAGGTTGCGGGTCAGGCGCAGAACCTCATCGTCGCCATTCTGGTGGCTGTCCTCCTCCTCTTCCTGGGCCGGGGAACGGCCGCCGCAGATCCCGGCCTGCTCGTGGACTCACCCTTCGCGCCGTTCGGCATGGGGGCGATCCTGGCGGGAACGGCCACGCTCTTCGTGACCTACGCTGGGTTCGGGGAGATCGCCTCCATGGCGGAGGAGATCCGCGACCCCGGGAGGAACCTTCCCCGCGCGCTGCTCGGCTCGGTCATCTCGGTGACCATCCTGTACGGCTTCATCCTCACGGTGTGCCTCCTCCTGAGACCCTGGGAAGAGTTGACCGGTCCGACCCTGGTGGCCGACCTGGCCGCGGACCTCATGGGTCCGGCAGGGAGAGCCGCCATCCTGCTGGGCGCCGTGCTGGCGACCGTGAGCTCGGCCAACGCCAGCATCATGTCCGCCTCCCGCATCAGCTTCGCCATGGGGCGCGATTCCCTCATCTGGGATTGGATGAACCAGGTACATCCGCGATTCCGCGTCCCCCATAGGGCCATCGTCGTCACGGGCGCGTTCACGGGCGTCGTCATCCTGCTCGGAGACATCGAGCTTCTCGCCGAGGCTGCGGGCCTCCTCCACCTGCTCCTGTACGGGCTCATGAGCGTGGCGTGCATCATCCTGCGAGGTGCTCGCCCCCAGGCCTATCAACCGGTCTTCCGAACACCGTTCTTTCCCCTGGTGCCCATGGCGGGGGCCATCGCCTGCTTCGGCGTGATCTTCTTCATGGAGCCGGTGACCATCGTCCTCGGGCTGGGCATCATCGCCTTCGCCCTGGGTCACTACTTCTTGTGGGGAAGGAGGGCCACGGATCTCAGGGGAGAGTGGCCGTATTTCCTCCGGCGGGGAGTGCTGGAGCCGGGCCTCGATTGGGTCGAGCGGTGGGGAGCCCTGCCCGACGCCATCCCCGCCGCGATCGTCGCCGTGGCGTTCCCCGAGCGGGAGAGGGCCCGTCTCCGTCTGGCCGGAGCCATCATGGGCCCCAACCGCGGCATGGTGTCGGTGGTGAGCGTCTTCCGCCTGGAGGAACGCCTGGACGACGCCTCGGTGCAGTCGTATTACGCGGCCATCGAGGAGCGGAATCGGGCGCTCGAGGCCGAATCCGAGCTGGTGCGGGCCTCGGGGGCCAACGTCGACTCCCACGTGCTGGTGGCCAGCACGGCCTTTCGAGGGCTGGTGAGCGCAGCGGAAACCACCCGGGCCACCCTGGTTCTGATCGGGTGGCCGGGTCACGGGCCGCTCGAGCCCGAGGATGCCCTGGCCTGGTCGCTTGATCGACACCTGAGGACGCATCTCCTGCTGTTCCGGGAGGCGGGAGCCGTGCCCGCCGGACGCATCCTGGTCCTCGTGGACGATAGTCCCCACGGGGAGCTCGCCCTGACGGTGGCTTCTCGCCTCACGTCGGCCTGGGATGCTCACCTCACGGTGGCCACCCTGATCACGCCGGCCGCCGACGAGGAGGAGCGCATCCACGCGGAGGACGACCTCGAGGCGGAGCTGGGAGTCTCCATCCGCGCCACCGTGCGGGCCATTCCCGCCGAGTCGGCCGCGGAGGCCATCCTGGGGGAGTCGGAGAGGAACGACCTGTGTGTGATGGGGGTGTCGGCGCTGGGCGTGGAGCGCGTGCAGGACGCGGTGACCCGCCTGTCGGCCGTTGAGGCCTGTTCCCTGGCTCTGGTGAGGGCCCACTCGGGACCTCCGAAGGAAGATCGCTGAACCATGAGCGCACGAGATAAACGTCCGACGGATCCAGCCACGCTTCTGGTGGGGATCTCCAACCCCGCAACCGCCGAGCGGCTCGTGCGATTGGCCGCCATCCTCGGCCGGACGGGTGGGTGGCGATTGCTGCTCACCCACGTGGTGACGGTCGCAGACCAGATCAGCCTCACCACGGGGCAATCCTCGCCGGACGTGGTCCGGGCGAGGGACTTGCTGGGGGACGTCCGGAGCCACCTCACCCCTGCGGAATGGGAGGTGGGTGCCCTGGTGGAGGTGGCCCGAAGCGTTCACGAAGGCTTGCTGGCAGCCGCCGACAGCCATCGGGCCGAGATGATCCTGGTCGGGTATTCCGAGGGCGCTGGGACCGGAGAGGACGAACGGGAGGAGGGTTCGATCGCACCATGCACCGAGTGGCCCGCAAGGCGGGCAAGCCGATGGTGGTGGCCAAGTTCCGCAGGGTCGAGATGCGTCGCGTCCTGGTTCCGGTCACAGCCTCGGCCCCCCTTCAGGTGACCGGCATGCTGTGCCGGGCCCTGGCGGAGGTGGAGCAGACGTCCCTGACGTTTCTGCACGTGGCGGCCCCCGACGAGTCGGTGGAGTCAGCGAGAGATCGGATCGTGGACCACCTCCGGGTGAAGGGAGTGGCCCACCTGGGGCCGCTGGTGGTGGTGGCTGCGGAGGATCCCGTCGGTGCCATCGTGGAGGAGGCCCAACGTCACGACATGGTGGTCCTGGGGCCGTCGGGCCGGCCGGGGTTCATGAGCGCCATCCTCTCCGGCAAGGCGGAGAAGATCGCCGAGGAGGCCCCTTCGTCGGTGCTGTTGGTGCGAAACCGTGAGGATTCGGGCGGCTAGGCGGGAAGCGTCCCTCTCCGGATCAGCCTTCCCCTTCCGGCTTCACCGTCCGTCCGATGACGATGGTGATGTTGTCCGTCCCCCCGTCGTCCAGGGCGTCCTGAAGGAGCAGCTCGGACGCTTCCCGTGCGCTGGTGAGGTTGGCCAGGCGCTC
>JARRLD010000421.1:0-4047 GCA_037387345.1 Gemmatimonadota bacterium | reverse complement strand
TCGATGAGGTCCTCGGCCGGGAGGCTCTCGTACGGCGCCTGCAGGTACACCCGTCCTCGCCGGGTTTGCTGGTTCTTCACCAGCCCGGTCTGCTCCTCGACGTCGCGGGAATAGCGACGAGTGCGGTACTCGTAGACGCCCTGCTCCTCGGTCCAGAGGGCCGCCTCCAGGGCCTTGCGCACCTCGTCCCACACCTCTGCCACCCTGAGACCGGCCTCGGGACGCAGGGTGCATCGCTCCTCTCCCTCGACGCTGAGACCTTCCAGCTCGATGGCGTGGCTCTCCAGGCCCAGCTCTACCGTACGCGCCTCCCCTGGGCCCACGGTCACCGCTTGCTCCCGGCTGGTGTAGCCGATGAGCTCGATCCGGACCGAATAGCTGCCCGGGGCGAGGTCGGTGAAGAGAAAGCGTCCCCGGACGTCGGTGAGGACGGAGCGCATGACATCATCTCCGCTGTCCAGGGTCACCAACGCGCCCTGGAGCGGCTGTCGGCTATCCATGTCGAAGGTTCGCACGAGCACCGACTGACCCTGGGCCGGAAGGGGGAGCATCCCGGCCGCCAGGACCCAGGCCCACGCGCTACGACCCGACCTCATCCGTATCCTCCTCGGTCCGACGCCGTTCGGTTGCACCCCGATACAAGGCCCATGCCCCCACCGGCGCAAGCTCCGGGATTCGCATGGCAACCGGTACACTACAGGACCACCCCTGCTCGTGACGATCTCATGCGAGAGGTGGCTGCGCTACGTAATGCTTCGATCTGGAGCACCGACTCAACCGCCGCTCCCCAGAACGAGGGCCCGGTCACGCCGCCCGAGATCAGGACGGAGGTCGGGCCCTGGCTGGACCGCGTCGGCATCCCGTTCGATGGACCGTCCCCCACGCGTTCGTCGGCCGACCTCGAACCCCTGCGTGAGCTCATCGGCGATGCGCGGATCGTCGCGCTGGGTGAGAATACCCACGGTACGCGCGACTTCTTCCAGATGAAGGACCGCATCCTCCGCTTCGTCGTTCAGGAGATGGGGTTCGACGCCTTCGCCATCGAGGCTACCTGGCCCGAGTCGAATCGCCTGGATACCTACGTGCGAACGGGGGAAGGCGATCCCACGACGCTCCTCTCGGGCCTGTACTTCTGGACCTGGAACACCGCGTCGGTGCTGGACATGATCCATTGGATGCGGGAGCACAACGAAGCCGGAGGTGACGTCGGCTTCTACGGGTTCGACATGCAGTTTCCGGGGATGGCCCTGGACAACGTCGTGACGTACGTGGCGGAGGTGGATCCTGCGTCGGCCGCCACGGTCACCGACCAGGTGCGTTGCCTCGCGGCGTACAGCAACGATCCGGGGGGACGCTTCCCGACCAGCCGCTACGGGGATCAGCCCCTCACGTACCGCAACGCCTGCCGCAGCGCGCTCGCCGAAGCGCAAAACAACCTCCTGGAGCATCGCGCCGAATACGAGGCCGTGTCCGGTACGAGAGCCTTCGAGCTGGCGCTCCAGAGCCTCAGGGTCGCCATCCAGTATCACGAATCGGCGGCGGACACCCAGAGCCGCGACGAGTCCATGGCCGAGAACGTCGCCTGGCTGGCAGAGTTCCTGGGGCAGGACAGCAGGCTGGTGCTCTGGGCCCACAACTACCACGTCTCGACGCAGGAGGGCGCCATGGGCCAGTGGCTGAGGCTGGCCTTCGGCGACGACATGGTGGTGCTGGGATTCACCCACGCCGAGGGTCAATTCACCGCAGTGACGCAGAGCGGCAGCAGCTTCGTCGGGCGCGACGTCCACACGCTCGACCCTGTACGGCCCCTGTCCTACGAGCACCACCTCGCCTCGGCCAGCAGCCCGCAGTTCTTCCTGGATCTGCGTGTCCCGGTGGCGACGTCCGACAGCACCTCCTGGCTCCCCGGGCCTCGCAACGCGCGGGGCATCGGCTGCTGCTTCGACCCCCTCGCGCCCAGCCGATACTGGAGCCTGCAGAGCCTGCCGGCGCTCTACGACATCATCATCCACTTCGACAGGACGACGGCGACCCAGGTGTTGCCCTATCAGCCGCCCACGGTGTTCTGAGGGGGTAGGCGCGGCAGCCGCTCTGTCCGGATGCGCGGGTTGTTGTGGACCCAGTAGCGCATCGTGCCGTCGGGATCCTCCTCGAACAGGTACTCCTCGCCCAGATCCCCGTCGTCGCGGATGCGCCGGAACGAGCCGCCCTCCACGTGGGTCAACCTCGTCATCCCCCCGAGGGGGTCGGACGTGGGCAGCCCGATGACCACGAGCTGGCCTTCCCAGGTGAGGACCAGACTCTCCGTGCCCAGAGGCCGGGAGTAGAGGCCGACGAAACGCTCGAGCGCGGGATCGGCCGGCTCGGCCCCCGTGCCCTTCACCGCCGCACGGATCGCCGGCGCAACGATGTCGTACGCGGTGCGTGCGAAGCGGCCGGCGCTCACACGGCGGCCGTTGGTCATGAACGTGGTGGCGATCTTGTCCTGGGGGCGAAGAGTAAGGTTGCTCTCGTAGCCGGGGCAGGAGCCGCCGTGGCCCACGTAGGTCTTTCCGTTCCGGCGACTGATGGAGAAGCCCAGTCCGTAGGAAGCATCTCCGTCAGGCTCCAGCCAGTGCACGCGCTGCATCTCCCGGAGGGTGTTCCGGTCGAGGACACCGTCGTCCTTTCCCTCCAGCGCCCGGAACTGCCAGGACGCGAACCGGGCCAGGTCTTCCACCGTGGACAGCATTCCGGCTGCGGGCCGGACCCCCCGGACCTGGTAGGGCGGGATCTCCGCCCGGGTCCCGTCCCTTCCTTTGGCCGAGTACCCGGTGGCCAGCTGCTTGCCGCGGAGCTCATCGAGGTGCTCGGTCGTCGTGTTGGACATGCCCAGTGGGTCGAGGATGTGCGTCCGCACGTACTCGCCCCATGGCATGCCCGACTCCGACATCACGATCTCCCCCGCCAGCGTCAGTCCCAGGTTGGAGTACTGATAATGCGTGCGGGCCGGATAGAGCATCTCCTGTCCCGAGATCCACGCCACAATCTGCTCGTGCGTGGGGAACGGGTAGTCCGGCCCGCTCCAGTATGCGGTATCCGCCTCCCGGGGCAGGCCCGACGAGTGCGTCAGGACCCCCTCGATGGTGACGGGCCCCGCCTCGGGATGAGGATCCCCGATATCGAACCACTCCAGGTGCTCCGCGACGGGATCGCGCAGCGAAAGGAGCCCCTGGTCCCGCAGCTGCATGACGCTGATGCTGGTGAACAGCTTGGAGATGGAGCAGATCGAGTACATGGTGCGCGCAGTGGCTGGCACTTCCTCAGCGACGTGGGCATAGCCAAAGCCGTTGGAGTAGACCAGCTCCTGGTCGTGCACCACGGCCAGGGAAGCCCCGGGAATGCCTTCATAATCCCGCTGAGCTTGCATCCAGACCTCCAGCAGACGAAGCGCCTCCCGGACCCGCGGGTGGTTGGCGACCATCTCCTGGGGCCGGGCCGGAGACGGAACGAGCAGGGTCAGGACCGCGAAGGCCGTACACAGAGACGTTCTGGTGGGAGCGGGGCGCCGAGTCATGGAAGTCTCCCGGGTGCGTTGGACGATGGGAGATTCTACGGGGTGATTGCGAACGAGGGCCAGGTCCAGGGGGAGTTCCCCGCCGCGTGACTCCGAGGAGGCGACTCCGTAGGTTGCCCGTGGACCCCTCGGCCCGTGCCTGCCGGGACGGTCCTGGCGACCGAGTCGGAGGTCCACCCATGATCCGCTCCCTGCTTCTCACCCTGATGGCCATCGTGCTGATGTCATGCGATCAGCAGGGTTCTCGTGTCGCACGCGAACAGGAGGCGGAGTCCCGCGTTCCCGAGGTGCGCCCCAACATCGTGGTCGTCGTGGTGGACGATATGCGGTTCGACGAGATGGGGGTCGCCGGCCACCCCTACCTGGAGACGCCGCACATCGACCAGCTCGCCCGGGACGGGGCTCTGTTCACCCGAGCATTCCACGCGGTGCCTCTGTGCTCACCGAACCGGGCTTCCCTCCTCACGGGCCAATACCCGTCCCGGCACGGC
>JARRLD010000420.1:1717-6214 GCA_037387345.1 Gemmatimonadota bacterium | reverse complement strand
GGCGAGGCAGGGATCGAGCTCGACGCAGTCGACGTCGCCGCGCTCTACGATCCCTTCACGATCTCCGTGATCATGCAGCTCGAGGAGTACGGGTTCTGCAAGCCGGGCGAAGGCGGGCCGTTCGTGGCCGCCGGGGGGACAGGTCCGGGCGGCCGAATCCCGACGAACACGGGCGGCGGCCAGCTCTCGGGCTACTACGCGACCGGGTTCACGGCGATGGTGGAGGCCATACTGCAGCTGCGGGGCCAGGCCGGGGCGACGCAGGTGCCAGGCGCGGAAGTCGCGCTGGTGAGTGGACACGGCGGCAACGGCGGCGTGCAGAACACCTGGGCGCATGCCACGGCGCTGCTGGGTAGGGGATCGTGAGCCGGACCGTCCGCGATCCCCTCGACTTCGCACCGGACGACCTCGATCGGCCGTTCTGGGAGGGCTGCCGACGCCACGAGTTCCTGCTGCAGCGATCGGGCGTCACCGGCCGCTACCACTGGCCGGCGGTCAGCGATCCGGAGTCGGGACGCGAGGCCATGGAGTGGGTGCGCGCGAGTGGACGCGGCGTGGTCCACACCTTCTCGATCATCCACCAGGCGTATCGGGCTGGTTGGGCCGATCGCGTGCCCTACAACGTGGTCGTGGTAGAGCTGGAGGAAGGTCCGTTCTTCCACGCAAACGTGGTCGACTGCCCAAACGAGGCCATCCATATCGGGATGCCCGTCGAGGTGGTCTTCGACGACGTCAGCGACGAGGTCACCCTGCCCCGCTTCCGTCCGCGGCCGGCGTCGGACGCCGAGTGATCCCTTCGGGCACGGGAGAACCCGGACCGCTTCAGTCGCCCCGACCCAGCTCGCGGGCGACGGTGACCTGGTCGAAGAAGCAGCGTTCGAGCACGAGACCCTCCCCCTCGAAGTCGAAGAGGTTCACCGAGGTCATGTCGATCCGGTGGCCGTCGGCGCGCGTGCCAACGGTGCGCGTCTCGACCATCAACCCCGCGTCGCCGAAGTAGACCGCCACGGCCTCGTAGGTGACGGGCGGGAGAACCGCCCACTGCTGGACGAGCATCCGGCGCACCGCGTCCTCCCCGTCGTGCACCTCGCCGGTTGGGACGATCTCGTAGCGGGGGCGGAGGAAGGTGCGAATCGCCCGCTCGACGTCGCGGGGCAGCTCAATCATGAAGTTCGGAATCTTCCTGCTCGGCGACAAGCCGCCGGGCGCCACGGATCGCGCGATCTTCGACCACCTGCTGACGGAGGCGCGCTGGGCCGACGAGCTGGGCGTCGACGCCGTCTGGCTGGCCGAGCACCACTTCTCGCCCTACGGGATGATCGCCAGCCTGCCCGTCGCGGCCGCCGCCATCGCGGCCCAGACCGAGCGCATCCGCATCGGCACGGCCTGCATCGTCCCCGCCTTCCATCACCCCATCAACCTCGCCGAGCAGATCGCCATGGTCGACGTGATCAGCCACGGGCGCTTCGACGCGGGCTTCGGACGCGGCTACCAGGCCCACGAGTTCCGCGGGTTCGGCGTGTCGATGCAGGAGAGCACGGCGCGCTTCCGCGAGGCGGTCACCATCATCCACGGACTGCTCACGCAGGAGAGCTTCAGCTACGACGGCGAGTTCTGGAATCTGGAGGACGTCCACCTGCATCCCCGGCCCGTCCAGTCGGAGGTCCCGGTGTATTGCACCGTGATGAAGACACCGTCCAGCTTCGAGTGGATTGCCGAGCAGGGCTACAGGGCGCTGATCGGGAACCCGTACCAAGTCGACCCGGAGCTGGCGATGGGCTCGCGCTCTTCATCGAGTCGCACGAGAAGCGCGGCATCGCCACGGGGACCGAGCAGGTATGGGGGCTGCTCAACGCGTTCGTCCACGAGGACCCCGCCTTCGCGCGCGACTACCCGCGGGAGAGCACCGAGGCATCCCTCGAGGCCCACCGGCAGTACTCGGCTCCTTTCGCGCGCGGAGGCGACGTGCCCACGGACTACGTCACCTACCGCGACTGGTTCGACGCCCACGACAGGCAAGCCTACGAGAACATCCTGAATCTCGACCTGACCCTGATCGGCGACCCGAAGACCGTCATCGGGAAGATGGAGCGGGTGGTCGACATGGGCTGGAGCAACCTGATGCTTCGCATGAGCCGGGGCGGCGCCATGGACCCGAGGCACGTGCGACACTCCATGGAGCTCTTCGCCAAGGAGGTGATCCCCGCCGTCAACGAGCTGGAGGCGAAGCGCAGCGCCCGCTGACCCGCCCTACCCTCTCACCGCAGGAGGGAGACCCCGTGAGACTCCGCCTCACCCCGGCCCACCAGGTGCTGCGCGACGAACTGCGCGCATTCCTCGACGCCGAGCTGCCCCCGGATCATGAGGAGGGAGCCGAGTCCGCCGAGTGGGCGCCCGACGAGGAGTACCGCTGGGTCCACGACTTCAACCGGAAACTCGGTGCCGCGGGCTGGCTGGTCCCGCACTGGCCCGTCCAGTACGGCGGCCAGGGCCTGGGAATCCTCGAGCAGGTGATCGTCCGCGAAGAGCTGGCCTACCGGCGCGCGCCGCTGATCAATCCGAACGGCGTCCACATGCTGGGCCCGGTTCTGATGCGGGAGGGCAGCGAGGAGCAGAAGGTGCGCCACCTGCCGGGGATCGCCGGTGCGAACGTCATCTGGGCCCAGGGCTACTCGGAGCCGAACGCCGGCTCGGACCTGGCCGCGCTCCAGATGCGAGCCGAGCGCGACGGCGACCACTACGTGCTGAACGGCCAGAAGACCTGGACCAGCTGCGGGATGCGAGCCGACTGGATGTTCCTGCTCGCGCGAACGTCCAAGGAGAAGCGCCGCCAGGACGGCATCAGCTTCCTGCTCGTCGACATGAAGACCCCCGGCATCGAGGTGCGACCGATCCCCTCCATGACCGGGACGGTGACCTTCGCCGAGGAGTTCTTCACGGACGTGCGGGTGCCGGTGGAGAACCGCGTTGGGGCCGAGGGCGACGGCTGGCGGGTGGGAAAGTCTCTCCTCACCTTCGAGCGTTCCAACATCGCCCGGGCGGCCCGCGAGCGTCGCATCCTCGACGACCTCGTCGCCTACTGCCGCAGCCTCGAGGGAACCGAGCGCGACCCCCTGGCCGACCCCGTCGCCCGCCAGGACCTCGGCCGGATGATCGAGGGCGTCGAGGTGGGCCGCGCCATCTGCTACCGGCTGGCCGCGATGCAGGAGGCGGGCCACGTCCCTCCGGCAATGCCGTCGATCTCGAAGCTCTACCACTCGGAATTCGCCGCCGAGCTCGTGGACGTGGGCTCCCGCCTCCTGGGCGACTACGGCAACGTCATGCCCGGCGACGTCCACTGCCCGGCGCGGGGACAGTTCAGTCTCGGCGTGATGAAGCAGCTCCTCCACAAGCTCGGCGCAGGAACGAGCGAGATCCAGCGCGACATCATCGCCCGCACCGGCGCCAACCTGCCGCGGGCGTGACCGGGCCGATGAAGTTCTGGGCCGCCTACTCCACCGTCCAGTTCGGAGCGCGCTTCTCCGCGAAGGCCTTCATCCCCTCCAGGTAGTCGGGGTGGTTCTGCTGGTGGTGGAGGATGTAGCGCCAGCCGACGTCCAGCGCGGGCTTCAGCCCGACGTCGAGGCTCTTCCAGATGGCCTTGAGCGAGGCTTGCACCGTGGCGGGCGAGAGCGTCGCGATGTGGGACGCCATCTCGAGGGCCCGGGGCATGAGCCTCTCGTGGGGTACCACCTCGTTCACCAGACCCACCTGGTAGGCCCGCTCCGGGCTGATCTCTCCCTCCCGCGTCAGCAGTCCGAGCTGCATCACCATCGCCAGGGGCATCTTGCGCGAGAGGCCGATCGCCTCCAGGGCGAAGACGTTGCCCACGGCACAATGGGTGTCGAGGATGCGGGCCTTCTCGGAGCAGATCACGAGATCGCTCTCCGCCAGGTGGTGGAGGCCGCCCCCGGTGACCAGCCCGTTGACGGCGCAGATCACGGGCTTGAAGACGTCGTGGTGCGCCCGCGAACCGGGCACCTTGTTGCGGGTCTTGCCCTGGGTCGCGGTGGCCTTGACGTCCTGGCCCGCCGAGAAGGCCCGGTCGCCGGCCCCCGTGATGATGGCGACCCGGATCGCGGGATCCTCTCGCACGATCGCCCAGGCCTGGCCGAGCTCCGTGCGCATCTGGTCCGTGGACGCGTTGAGCCGCTCCGGTCGGTTCATCGTGATGACCGCCGTGTGGTGGGCCACGACCTCGAAGAGGATCGTCTCGAAGCCGGTCGTCTGCGACGCCATGGTCTGCTCCTTCTCTTCCTCAGGCATCGGAGCCCGGCACAGCCCCCGGATCTCCGCGGCGCTCGATGAGCTCGATGCGGGTGCCGTCGGGATCGAGCGCGAAGAGTCCGCGGTTTCCACTCTGGAAGACCGCGCGTGTCCCCTCGAGCACCCTTCCCCCGGCCGCCTCGATCGAGCCCGTGACGCGGTCCAGATCGTCGACGGCGAAGCTCAGGTGCG
>JARRLD010000420.1:0-1672 GCA_037387345.1 Gemmatimonadota bacterium | reverse complement strand
GGCCCCCACGTGCCCGGGCGCCGGGTAGTGGAGCAGCTCGATGCGGACGCCGTCGCGTTCCAGGTACACCAGCTCCACGCGGGCGCCCGCTACCTCGAGGATCGTCTCGGTCGCCGCGTCGCCGACCGCGTAGCGTCCCACCTCATGGAAGCCCAGCGCACTCCGGTAGAAGTCCAGGGACCGGCCCAGCTCCGATACGCAGATCCCGATGTGCGTCAGGCGGTAGATCGACACCCTAGAGGTCCTTCACCCAGGCGACCGCGCCCTTGTAGTCCGCCTTCCCGTTGGGAGCGCGAAACATCCTCTCCACCGCGTAGATCCGCTTCGGGGTCTTGTAGCCGGCCAGGGACTCGCGCAGGAAGGCGCGGAGGGCCGCCTCGTCGAAGGCCTCGCCGGGCGAGAGGCTGACAACCGCCGTCACCGCCTGGCCCCACTTCTCGTCGTCGACCCCGAAGGCCAGGGCATCCTCGACGCTCGGGTGGGTCTTCAGGACCTCCTCCACTTCTTCCGGGTAGACCTTCTCGCCGGCGGTGTTGATGCAGGCGCTGCCGCGTCCCAGCAGAGTCAGGGTGCCGTCGGCCTCCACCGTGCACCAGTCCCCGGGGATCGAGTAGCGGACCCCGTCGATCGTCGGGAAGGTGCGCGCGGTCTTCTCTTGGTCCTTGTAGTACCCGAGCGGGATCGGCCCCGAGCGGGCGATGAAGCCCCGCTCGCCGCTGCCGGGCGCGACCTCGCGATGGTCCTCGGTGAAGACCTTGCAGCTGTCGCCGATTCGGAAACGGGCGGTGCGGCTCTCGCCCTCGGCGGTGGTCACCGACGTCCCGAAGCCGATGGCCTCGGAGGAGCCGAACATGTCGGCGAGCGACATCCCGGGGTGGTGCGCGAGGAGCCCCCGCTTGACGTCCTGGCTCCACATCACCCCGGAGGAGATCAGGATCTTCAAGGACGACAGATCCCATCGCTGGGGATTCTCGTCCAGGGCGTTGAGCATGGGCTTCGCGAACGCGTCTCCGACGATGATCGCCGAGCTCGCGCGCGTGCGTTCCACGGTGTCCCAGAGCTCGACCGCGTCGAAGTTCGCCTTCTCCAGCAGCACCGCGCAACCGCCCCCGGCGAGGTTCCCGATCGTGGTGAAGAGGCCCGTGCCGTGCATCAGCGGGCACGCGGTGATCTGGCGCGGACCCGGCCCATGGCGCCGGACGTTCTCGAGGTGCTCCTCCGGAGTGGCCGGCCTGACACGGCGGTTGGCCGGGACGTTGGTTCCGCCGCCGAGCGCCATCCACAGGTCCCCCTGGCGCCACATCACCGCCTTGGGCGTCCCCGTCGTGCCGCCGGTGTAGACGAAGAGGAGATCGCGCTCGGAGCGCTCGATGCCGAGCGGAGCTCCGTCCCCCTCGCCGGCCAGCGACTCGAAGTCGACGGCGAACCCGAGGGTGTCGCCGCCGACCTGGATCCACTGGACCCCTGGCAGCCGCTCCCGCAGGTGGGCGACGCGCTCTCCGAACTCGCCCCCGAAGACGATGAAGCTCGCGTCCGAGTTGTCGAGGATGTAGTAGAGCTCCTCGTCCAGATAGCGGAAGTTGACGTTGACCTGGACGAGGCGGGCCTTGAAGCACGCGGCGACCGCCTCCACGTACTCCGGGCAGTTCCGCAGGTAGATGGCCACCTTGTC
>JARRLD010000419.1:0-5454 GCA_037387345.1 Gemmatimonadota bacterium | reverse complement strand
AGTACGCGCCCTCGGAGAGGACCAGCAGATCCGCCGCGAGCGCCAGATTCATGCCCGCGCCGACCACCGCACCCTGGCACGCGGCGATCACGGTCTTCGAGCTGTAGAGCAGGTTCCGCAGATTCGCTTCGAGGCGGACGGCATTCCGGATCCGCGCCGTCTGGGGCAGCACTGTGCTGCCCCTGGTGCTCCTGAAGATGGGAATCAACCGCGGCTACGAGGCGATGATCACGGGACGCAAGGTGGGCGCGACGGAGCTCCTGGATTGGGGAGTCGCGAACTCCGTCGTTCCGGAAGCCGACCTCGCCGAGGAGGCGTTGCGCTACGCGAAGGGCATCGCGAGCCACTCGGCGGACGGTCTCATGATCGGCAAGCACGGCCTCCAGATGTTCTGGGAGCTGATGGGCATGTCGACCTACGGCTCCTTCGTCAAGCTGGCGCATCCGCTCTTCACCAACCTCGTCTGGCGCGACGACGAGTTCAACTTCTTCCGCGAGCGCAACGAGCGCGGCGCGAAGGAGGCCCTCGCCGAGCTGGAGCGGAGGTGGAAGGAGCTCGGCTTCGACTAGGAGCCGCTCGCGAACCATGGGTGACGCATACGCAAGGCTCGTACCGCGACGCGTGACGACGGGGCTCGAGTTCCCGGAGGGGCCGGTGGCCCTCCGCGACGGAAGCGTCCTCGTCACCGAGATCCGCGGCGGCCGGGTCACCCGGGTTGCACCCGATGGGAGCCGCACCACGTACGCCGAGACCGGCGGCGGCCCGAACGGAGCCGCTTTCGGCCCGGATGGGACCCTCTACGTGTGCAACGCGGGTTGCGCGCGTTGGGCCGAACGCCCCTGGCCGTACCCCGATCCCGACGCGGTCCGGCTCCTGCTCCCGGCGGGGCACCTCGACGAGGAGCCGGTTCCCAGCATCCAGCGCGTGCGAGGAGGGGCCGTCGAGCCTCTCTACGTGGAGTGCGCCGGCCGGGCGCTGCGGCGGCCCAACGACATCGTCTTCGACGCCGAGGGCGGCTTCTGGTTCACGGACAGCGGCCGGATCTCCCCGCGGAGCCGGGACCTCACGGGCGTCTTCTACGCGGCGCCGGACGGCTCGCGCATCGAAGAGGTGATCCACCCCTTGGAGATGCCGAACGGGATCGGACTCAGCCCCGACGGACAGACCCTGTACGTGGTGGAGACCCGCACCCGCCGGCTCTGGGCGTGCGTCCTCGCAGGGCCGGGCAAGGTGAAGTCGCGGCGCGGCCTCGCCACGGTGCCCAGCGGCGGCCCCCTGAACTTCGGAGGCTGCGACTCGCTCTGCGTCGATGCGGAAGGCAACGTGATCATCGCGACGATCGGTACCGGCGGAGTCACGATCATCTCGCCGCGCGGCGACCTGGTTGCCCACGTCCCGATCGACGACCCCATGACCACGAACGCGTGCTTCGGCGGCGCCGACAACCGCACCCTCTTCGTGACGGCGTCTGCGACGGGTGAGCTGCTGGCCTTCGACCACTGGCCCGTGCCGGGCCAGCCTCTGGCCTTCGGATAGCCTCATGGACTTCGGATTCGACGACGCCCAGAGCCTCCTCGCTACCAGCGTGCGCGACGTGATCGAGTCCCGGTATCCCATTGCCTACGTGCGCGAGATGCTCGGAGACCCGCGCGGCTTCTCCAAGGATTTCTGGTCCGACGCGTCGGAGCTCGGCTGGCTCGGGCTGCTGGTCGCGGAGCGCTTTGGGGGCGCGGGCCTCGGACCTCTCGAGCTCGTCGCGGTGCAGCAGGAGCTGGGGCGTGGCGTGCTTCCGGGCCCGTTCCTCTCGTCCGCGATCCTGGCCACGGCCGCGCTCGACCGCGCGGGCTCGGAGGCGCAGAAGCAGCGCTGGCTCGCGCGCCTGGTGGCCGGCGATGCAATCGCGACCGTGGCGCTCCAGGAGCCGCGGGGAGGCTGGGACGCCGCGGGGGTGACGCTTCCCGCCAGGCCGGGGACGGGTGACGCGCTTCGGCTGACGGGTGAGAAGCGCTTCGTTCCGGACGCCCACGTCGCGGACCTCCTCATCGTGCCGGCGCGCACCGAAGACCCCGGGGAACAAGGGACCGACGGCGTCACGCTCCTGCTCGTCGAGGCTTCGGCACCGGGCGTGTCGGTCCGGACCATGGAGACCATCGATCCGACGCGGCGCCTCTGCGAGGTCCACTTGGACGCTGTCGCGGTTGGACCCGAGGCGGTTCTGGGTGAGCCCGGAGCCGGCTGGCCCTTGCTGGAAGCGGTGATGGACCTCGGCCGGGTCGCGCTCTGCGCAGAGATGGTGGGCGGCGCGGAGCGTGCGCTCGAGATGTCCACCGGGTATGCGCGCACCCGCGAGCAGTTCGGGCGCCCGATCGGGAGCTTCCAGGCGATCCAGCACAAGTGCGCGGACATGCTGGTCCAGCTCGAGGGCGCCCGGGCGATGACCTTCGCCGCCGCCACGTCCCTCGCCCACGGCGATTCCGACGCGTCCCGTGACGCCAGCATCGCCAAGGCCTGGTGCGGCGAGGCCTACCGCGCGATCACCACCGAAGGCGTGCAGATCCACGGAGGTCTGGGCTTCACCTGGGACCTCGACATGCACCTCCACTACAAGCGGGCCAAGGCGAGCGAGGCGCTGCTGGGCGATGCGCGCTTCCATCGCGCCCGCGTCGCCGAGCAGGTGCTGGGGTCGGTCTGATGGCGCGAGTTCCGATCGAGCCGGGGCTCATCGCCCTCGGTGACGGCGACGTCGCCCAGCTGCGCGGCAGCCGCTGTGAAGCGTGCCGGGCGCTCTTCCATCCGCCGCGTCCCGTGTGCCTCGCCTGCCACGGGCGTGTGCTCCGCGATGTCGTCCTGTCGGGCGACGGGACGCTGTACGCGTGCACCCACGTCGAGATGCCGCTGCGTCCGGGGCTACGCGCGACCCGCGACTACTGGGTGGCGCACGTCGACCTCGACGAAGGCCCCCGGGTCCAGGGGCTCCTCTCCCCGGATGTCGGCGAGCCGCGCATCGGCATGCGACTCGCGCTGGGGCTCGAGACGCTGCGCGTGGAAGACGGGGGGGACGAGATCGTCGTGCACCACTTCCGGCAGCCAGGCGAGGCTTCGTGAAGATCGAGGGTGTCGCCGTCCTGGGCCTACGTCGGCTCCATGCTGGCGCCGCCGATGTATGGCGTTCGCATCATGAAGCAGCTGGGGCTCACCGGGCTGCCGGTGGTGAGCATCGAGGCGGCGTCCGCATCGGGGCTGGTGGCGCTGCGGGAGGCGACCTTCGCCGTGGCGAGCGGCCGCTGCGACGTCGCCCTCGCACTGGCCTACGAGCACGCGATGGTGCGGCTCCCGGGAAGCGGGGGCATGGTGCCGGGATACGAGAGCCTGATGGCGCCGCCCGCCTCGTTCGCCCTGTGGGCGAGTCGACGCATGCACGAGCGGGGGACCCGTCCGGACCACCTCGCGGCCCTCGCGGCCAAGAACTGGAACGCCGCGCGGCAGAATCCGCTGGCGTACCACCAGGCCGATCACGCCATCACACCCGACGAGGTCCTGGCTTCCCCGATGGTGGCGACTCCCCTCACGCAGATGATGGGCGCGCCGATGGGGGGTGGGGCTGCTGCGGCCCTGGTGGCGCGTGACGACGTCGTGCGCCGTCTCCGGCCGGGCCATCCCCTCGTGCGCGTTCTCGCCACGGCGCTGGTGACCGAGTCCTATGAGCCGGACTGGATCGCGATCGGGCCGAGCGTAGGTCCTCCCGAGATGACGGCGGCGGCTGCGCGCCTTGCGTACGACTCCGCAGGGACCGGTCCGGAAGACCTGGACCTCGTCCTCCTCCACGATTCCTGGATCAACGAGGAGCTCGAGTACTACGAGCAGCTGGGACTGTGCCGCGTGGGAGAGGCCGAGAAGCTGGCCGAAGAAGGAGCCACGGCACTCGGCGGGCGCATTCCCGTGAACACCGATGGCGGCCTGGTGGGGCGCGGGCATCCGATCGGCCCGACGGGTCTGGCGCAGGTACACGAGATCGCACTCCAGCTCAGTGGGCGCGCCGGGAAGCGTCAGATCGAGCGCGCCAGGACGGCGCTCGCCCACCTGGTCGGGGGAGGCAGCTCGGCCATCGCCAGCCTGTTTCAGCGCGAATGAGGTCTAGCTCGCAGGATCCGGCAGATTCGTCAACTCGGACAGCGCCTTCTCGAGCATCTCACAAATGGAGTCGAGCTCCGAGATGGCCGTGCCGTCGGCATCGAGGCCGAGGTAGAGGTGGTCGCGGTATCCGTAGATGGCGATGCTCAACGGACAATAAGGCATGACCGGCGCGATCGGATAGGCCGAGCGGATCTCGGCTCCCGCAACGAAGCGCGTGAACGGGATGCCCGGCACGTTGGTCACGATGAGGTCCAGCATCCCCCCGGAGGCAAGGGAAGCCGCCCGGTGGAGAGGATGAGGCAAGCCCGCCAACGCGCCGGCAAAGAGCGGGAAGATTCCCGCTGCGGGATGCTCCCGCTTCCGGGTGACCAGCTCCCGGACGCTCTCGAGTCGGCGTCTGGGATCGCGCTCACCGATGGGCAGGTGCATCAGCATGGCGGTAAGGTCGTTGCCCACCTGGCTGTCCAGTCCTCGGGCGTCGGGCGGTCTCAGATTGACGGGCACCGCGGTGAGCAGGGTCTCGACGTCGTCGTGTCCCGCCGCTCGGTGCCACTCTCCCATGGCCCCTGCCACGCCCGCGAGCAGGAGATCGATGGTTCGACAGTCGAGCCTCCTTCTCGCCTCGCGCAGGGGAGCGAAGGGAACCGCCAGCCCCGCGAGCTTCCGTGCCCTCCCGTAGCTCTTGAGGGGGGATCTCCCGCGCCGTATCAGATCGTTCGCGATGGACCCTGCCGCTCGTCCTGCATCGAAGACGCGTCGGGGCCTGCGGACGATCTCCCACAGCAAGCTCCTCGCACCGCGCACACGGCTCATCTCGTCGCTCACGCGATCGCGCAGAGCCCGGGCGATGCTGCCGCCAAGATCCGGCTCCGACCAGGTTCCCGGTGGCCGATCGTCCTCCGGCGGGCGCGGCTCTCCTTCACGCGTTGCGTCCGTGAGTGCGGCCAGGATCGCGTTGCCGCCGACTCCATCCGCGATCGAATGGTGCAATCGCACGAACAACGCCGCGTCGTCTCCGGGGAGATCGATGGCGATGATCTCCCAGAGGGGACGGGTCCGATCGAAGGGCCGCTCGTAGATCGGACCGATCGCGCGAAACAGCTCGCCCAGGCTTCCGCCGGCCTCGACGTCCGCGCGCAGCGAATAATGGCGGAGATGATTGGAGAGGTCGAAGGTGGGGTCCGACTCCCAGCGCGGTAGGGCCAGCTGGAAGGGGGCATCGACGATCCGCTGACGCAGGCGGGGCACCGAGCCAACCGCGTGCAGCGCCGCCGCCCGGAGACGCTGCGGATCGGGGCGGCGATCGAGCAGCATCAGCAG
>JARRLD010000418.1:0-5580 GCA_037387345.1 Gemmatimonadota bacterium | reverse complement strand
GCGAGCAACTCACTCCTGGTGCTCCGTGGCGTATCCACATTACCAACGAGTTGCGCTCGCGTTTCGTGGAAGAGGCCCCCGAGGGTTTCGTCCCAATGGTCGACGCCATGAGGATCCTCGGTGTCTCCAGGCAGACTGTGTTGCAGCGTGTAAAGCGCGGCGAGCTCCAAGCCGTTCATGTATGCCGCGGACGTCGTAAAGGCTTGAGGATTAAGGTCCCTGAAGCGCTACCCGGCCTTTTCCCAGAGCAACCTACAGACGGGGTGTAGTGTGAAGAGGCGTCCAAGAAACTCTCCAGATCCACGTCCACCACCCAGCGACGGCCAGCCTGGACGTACCGCTGCGCTTCGCGCACGGCGTCATGCGCCCGGCGACCAGGCCGGAATCCGTGGCTGTGCTTCGAGAAGGTCGGGTCGAACTGCGGCTGCAGGACCTGCAATACGGCCTGCTGGATCAGACGGTCAAGCACCGTCGGGATGCCGAGCGCACGCTTACCGCCGCCCGTTTTCGGAATGAGCTGTCGTTGGACAGGCTGGGGCCGATACGTTCCCGCGAGGAGTTCCTCGCGAATCCGCAACCAGTGCTCCCGCAGCCAGCCTGGCAGCTCGTCCACGGTCATCCCATCGATGCCGGGACTGCCCTTGTTCTTCCTAACTCGCTTCAACGCGGCCAGCAGGTTAGGGCGCGCAAGCACCCGCTCCATCAGGCCGCTCGCTCCCGAGCGCTCGGTGCCGGACGCCGCCGTCGGGGCTTCCCCGCTCCGCTGGGGCTGTCGGGCTTCACCCTCGGCTTCCAGCGGGAGCTCCAGTTGCCTGGTCATCTGGGGCCGTGTCCCTTCGAGATCACCGGTCGTCTCGCTCTCTCTTCCGTTTGGCCCTTCGCCGCCACTCTGGCGGCTACTACGGCCTCTGCTGACTCCTCGCTCCGCCCCCTGACCGAGCGTCGCCCTTTCAAGCGCAAGGCGAGGTCTCCCCGGGTAAGAGCGCACTCCTTCCCCACACGACCGCCGGATTTACACCGCTTCCCTTAGGCCACAAGAGCTTCGCGGTTCTATGCCCGCTCGCCCTGGTCGGCAGTGCCTTGTATCCGATTCCTGTTCGTCGGCCCATGGGTTCCTTCCACGCTTCCTCCGGACGGTCGGTCGCCCTTCCGCCCTTGCGCTTCCGTTCGGTCCCTGTGACCAGGTCCCGGGAGGACTTGCACCTCCAAGAGTGCGCCCGTGCCGGGCGCACACAAGAAAAGCCCCAGGCCCTCGGGCCTGGGGCATCGTGTTCTTGCGCGATCGTCGGGCGGAACTACTTCTGCATGCTGTTGGCCGCGCCACAGAGGTTGACCACCTCGCCGGCGATGCACGTGTTGGCGCCGGCGCCGCCGTTGATGTTGTCACGACCGTCGCCACCGTCGATGAAGTCGTTGCCCCACCGACCCGTCAGCGTGTCGTCGCCGTTACCGCCGAAGATCATGTCGTGACCGGGTCCGCCGTGGACGGCGTCATCACCGTCGTAACCGCACAGGACGTCGTTGCCGCCGAAGCCCTGGATCGTGTCGTCGCCCGGCGTGCCGGCGATCACGTCGTCGCCGTCGGTGCCGTGCAACTCGCCCATGTACGGCTGACCGTCGTACAGGCCACCGTGGACGATGCCGTCCTCGTCGACGAAGACCGTTGCATCCAGACCATTGCAGGTCTGCGGTAGCCGAGTGATCGAGAGGTTGTCGATGTTCATGTCGTGCAGGAAGGCAATGGAGTAAAAGTAGCCCGGCTCGACGCTGTGGATGCGAAGCTCGTCGACCCCGGCCATCACATCGGCAAACGTTCGGTCCGGAGGAAGCTGAGAGGCAAAGGTGACCGGGTCCTCGGGACCTCCGTAGCCGGACCATCCCTCCGGTAGCTCCGTCGCGCTCGGATCGGCGATGTCGATCTCGAAGGTCTTCCATCCTTCGGTGCGATCCGGGAAAGGACCGGCGACGTACAGCACCGAGGTCCAGTTCCAGGTGAAGCCGGTGTCGGGGTCGACATACGGATCGTCGTAGTCGACGAACTCGAACACGAGATTCCGCCACTGCTCCACCGGGATCGGGTCCGCTCCGGGCCACGGGATGTAGTCGTAGCGATTGACGTCGACGTCGATCGAGAGACGAACGGGGCCTTTCTGCGTGTAGTCGCCGATGAAGGCCGGATCCGAATCGTTCCAGAAGAGGAACCAGTACCGCACCACCCAAGAACTGTCGCACTCACGGCTGGCGAAGTTCCAGTAGTAGCCGGGGTTGCCTCCCTCGGGGAAGATCGTCTGGCAATCCGGGCCCGCGTACCAGCCCTCCTCGCCGTTGTCGAAGGTCACGGTCTTGCCTTCGAAAGCGTGCGCTGCCGACACCAAGCCGACCGCCACGACCGCCATGATCAGGGTCCGAAGCAGATTACGCTTCATGAGTTGTTTCCTCCTTGGCAGCAGAAGCTGCCGCTAATTGACAGATATCCGGAGACACCATCTCGCCCCTCAGTCATCGTCCGGCGAGGGCATGAAGCCCGGTTCGCCGACCGGCAGGTTCCTGAAATAAAGTCGCTTCAGGGTTCCTTCGAACTCGAAGGGCGCCCTGTCGAAGTAGTCGTTCGCGACCGGCGAGTTGGTGTCCATGCCCACGTCGAAGGTCTCCGAGGCCGTGAAGGTCGCGGGCACGGTGCGCCGGACCGTGCCGGTGGCCGCCTCCTCGCCGTTGATCCAGAACTTGAGCTGGGCGGGCGCCGCTCGCTCGAGCGGCGTTGTCATCTCGAACGCGATCGTCACGTCGCCTGCCGGAAGACGCCCGACCTCGATCCTGTCGCGTTTCAGCAGGAGTGCGCTGTACTCGTAGAACAGCTCCCCATCGAGGGCGTACAGGCTCACGCCGCCGGCATAGCCGCCCATGGCGAAGATCACGCCGTTGACCTCGGCCGGCACCTCGGCGGAGATCTCGGCCCGCAGATTGCCGTTGCGCACGTTGGGCGCCTGGCTCTCGGGGATGCGGGTGATGCCCTCGAACAGGGTCCACTCGGTGTTGGTGCTGCGTTTCATCTCCTGCGGGTTGAGCCCGGTGTACAGGGCGCCGCCGATGGGCAATACCTGGTTCTCTTCGGCCAGCTGCCACTCATCCTGCATGGGGTCCCAGCCGGCCAGATCCGGTACCTGTGCCACCCACGGCGTCCGGGGTCCGAAGGTACTGGCCATCCAGCCCTCGTGATAGATGCCGCGGCTACCCAGGCACTCGAAGTACTGGGTCTTCTTTCGCTCCGGAGCATCGGCCGAGTCGAAGGTGTAGACGAAGCTGACACCGTCGAGGGGATCCTGCGCGAAGCCGTCGACGACCTTCGGCGGGGTGATTCCGAGGATTTCGTAGAGGGTCGGCCCGACGTCGTTGACGTGGGTGAACTGCGGTCGCGGATTCCCGTCGGGTTCGATGCGCTTCGGCCACGAAATGACCATGGGCGTCCGTGTGCCACCCCAGTCGGCGGCGACCAGCTTCGTGTACCGGAACGGGCTGTCGCCGGCCCAGGCCCAGCCGGCGTGGTACATGTTGTCCATCTTCGGCCCGCCGATCGCCTCGAGCCCGCCCAGCTCCTTGGCCACGGCGATGTGCTCCGCGACCGTGCTCGGAATCCCGTTCTGCGAGTTCAGCTCCGCCACGCTCCCGTCGATACCTTCTGCCGAGGCGCCGTTGTCCGAGACGATGTAGAACACCAGCGTGTTCTCGCGGATGCCACGGGCCTCCAGCTCGTCGATCAGCTTGCCCACCTGGACATCCGTGTGCTCCAGGAAACCGGCGTACACCTCCATCAAGCGCGCCTGGAAGGCCTTCTCCTCCTCGGGGATGTCCCCCCAGGCAGCCATGCCCTCCGGGCGGGACGGCCGTACCGTGTCGGCGGGGATCCAGCCCATCGCCTTCTGTCGCTCGAAGACGCGCCGCTGGTAGGCGTCCCAGCCGTCGTCGAATTTGCCCTTGTATTTGTCGGCCCATTCCTGGGCGACGTGATGGGGGCCGTGCACGGCGCCCGGCGTCCACCACATCAGGAAGGGGCGATCAGGGTTCATGGCGAGATGGCGACGCATCCAGGTGATCGCCTTGTCCGCCATCGCTTCGGTCAGGTGGAAGTCCTCGTAGTTGTCCACGTGCGGCAGCGCGATGGGGGTGGTGTTCTCCCACAGGGTGGGTTCCCACTGGGAGGTCTCGCCGGCGATGAAGCCGTAGAAATAGTCGAAGCCTCGCCCCGTCGGGGTGCGGTCGTAGGGACCGTTGGCGATCTGTTCGACGGGCGTGTTGTGGTCCTTGCCGAAGGCCGCCGTGGCATAGCCGTAGTAGCGGAGCACGCGATGATGCCGGCGCCGACGCGGTGGTGGTTGCGACCGGTCATCAGCGAGGCCCGGGTCGGCGAGCACATCGCCGTGGTGTGAAAGGCGTTATAGGAGATCCCGGCTTCCGCCAGACGCGTGAGCGTCGGCGTGTGGATCTCGCCGCCGAAGGTGTCGGGCTGCCCGAATCCCGCGTCGTCGAACATGACGATCAGAATGTTGGGAGAGTCCTCGGGTAGCCGGCGCGGCTGCTCACGCCACTTGTGGACGGATTGCTGCATCGTCGGCCCGACCTCGCCGCCCATCGGGGGATCGGGGAAGGGAAGGACGTCCTGGGCCACGACGCCACCAGCCGAGAGAACCAGGAATAAGGTCAGGGTGCCGAGGATCGGCCAGCGTCGGCTCTGTCTCATCGTTCCTCCCTTTTCTTGAAACATTCAAGGTGTCTCCCTACCTGAGGAGCACTTGGTAGGTCACCAGGATCGGGTCGAAGTCGACTCGCCTCGAGCCAGGACTCGATCTCCTGCGCCAGCGCCGCCAGAAGCTCGGCGTACTCCCGGACCCGCGAGGAGGATTCGCTGATCTCCGACCGGCGCCATCGCTCGAGAGCCTCGGCACACTTCCGGTAGTCCTGACAGAGGCCGCGAAACGAGCGGTTCGCCCGGTAGGCACGCTCGATGAGCGAGTCACGTCCGGGGAGCGCACTCGTGACGAATGACAGCGTGTCCTGCTTCGAGATCATGAGCCTCACATCCCGACTTGGCGTTCCCCGCACGCTCGTCGCATGCGGGTCCGTCGTCATCGAGTAATTAGGCACAACCGCATGGATTCTGGTAGGAAGTTACCCGTGCGCAATGTAGCCTACATTTTGTTATGCTTATCGTAATCAACGGTTTAGCTGCGAGGAGGGACTGGGTTGGCGGCAGAGGACAGCACGCCGGACCCCGGGACAACGGTGGAGCCGAGCAGCGGCTTCGATCGTGACGCGATCCGTCGGCAGCTCGACCGCATCCTCGCCAGCCCCGAGTTCCACGCCACCGACAAGATGCGGGCCTTTCTGCGGTTCGTCGTCGACGAGAAGCTGGCCGGTCGGACTCACCGGCTCAAGGGCTACACCGTCGCGGTGGAAGTGTTCGGGCGAGCCAAGGACTTCGATGCGACGAACGATCCCATCGTTCGCATCCAGGCCGGACGGCTTCGCCGGGCACTCGAGCGCTACTACCTGGTCGCCGGAGACCGGGACCCGATCCTGATCGAC
>JARRLD010000417.1:0-5162 GCA_037387345.1 Gemmatimonadota bacterium | reverse complement strand
CTCGATAACGAAGACGTCGGCAGGGCACGGTACCATCCTCGCCCGGCCCTTTCGAACGCTTGGTGCCGGGGGGGAGACTTGAACTCCCACGGGGGTTGCCCCCCAACGGATTTTAAGCAGGTGGTGTTTCCGGCGGCTAGCTCTTGCAACGCCCTGTCACCATGCATCTTGCGGAACATGCCTACCGCGCTCATGGGCCATGGTGTCCGGATAGTGTCTAGTGGATGACACGTTCCTTGCCGGGGCCACCCCCGGCCTAGTCGAGGTTCCTGGAAAGAGAAGCCAAAACAGCCCTCACACCGGGAACCTCTTCGTGCACGCACACTTGAACCTGCTTGACCGTCAACAGATCGCTGACCACACGCACCCATCATCGTCCAAAAAGCAGCTTCTTGCCCTGAAGTCGCCGAAAACTGTTAGAGTTCCCTAGCGCACTTGGCGCACCAGACCTGAAGAACTCTCAGCTGCGGTCCCGGACCTTCCTCCGATTCCCTCCTGCGTGCTCTCCACGATTCGGTGTTCCAGAACACGACACGGGTTTGAGATCTCCGCCAATTCGTGGAGGAGATGGGCGCTCGATGACACAACAGAGGTGGGAACGTGCGCTGCCCTACCGATTCAAGGAAAACATGTCTCAGAAACTGTACGTGGGCAATCTGCCCTTCAGCATGACCGAGGACTCTCTGCGTTCGCTATTCTCTGAACACGGAGACGTCGATTCCGTGTCCCTCATTACGGACCGCGATACCGGCCGGCCTCGCGGCTTCGGCTTCGTCGAGATGAGTTCGGGCGCCCAGGAGGCGATCCAGAAGCTCAACAACCACGACGTCGAAGGACGTGCCCTCAAGGTAAACGAGGCCAAGCCTCGCGAGTCGAGCGGATCCCGCGGGGGACGCTGGTAACTCTGGCTGGGGAGGGGGCAATCATTTGCCCCTTCTCACGCTTCACCGATTCCGGTTTTCCCTCCGTGTCCCCAAAACCCGGCCGCCAAGTTAGTACGGTGTCCGGATGGTGTCCATCGCCCGACACAAAACGTCTACGGGTTGCGTGGCTCTTCAGGTTCTAGGTTCTGCTTCCCGAGGTTGTCGCCGACACACTACGGCAGCAGATTTCCTTGGGGCGAGCCATCCGCATGGTCAACGAGGTATTGCCGCAAGAGCCCCATGGACGCAGCGTCGAGCAAGAGCGAGCGCTGCCCCGGCGAATTAAGTTAGGCCACCCTCTGGATCCAGCTCCAAGAGCTCGCCGTGATGCAAGTCCTCGACGCGCATCGGCCACCTCCATCGAATTGATTGAACCGTGTTTCATTTCGATTGAATAAACAGGTCGACGAATCGTCCATGCAGCATAACTGCTTTGATTCAAGTTAGATACACTTTCGGCCCGACTCTTGCGTTTCAATACGGATATCGGGGCCTCGGGAGCTTTAGCCGACTCATGTCGGTTCCAAGAGGCCGCGATGCGACACCCTCGCCGGGAGATCGGAGAAACCAACATGGGAAACGAGACCCGGTTTTAGTCAGGACCGTCACAAACAAGGAGTCTGACCCATGAAGTTCACCCCTCTTTCCGACCGCATTCTTGTCCGTCGGCTGGAAGCGACCGAGGAGCAGAGTGGCGGGATCATCATTCCCGACACAGCCAAAGAGAAGCCCCAGAAGGGCGAGGTCATCGCCGTAGGCCCGGGACGCAGGACCGAAGAAGGCAAGCGTCTTGTCGTCGAAGTCAAGAAGGGCCAGAAGGTCCTTATTGGCAAGGTGACGACTTCATCATTCTGCGCGAGGAAGACATCCTCGGCATCCTCGCCTGATCGTCGAGATTCAAAGACCACTCGAAAAGGAGTAAGCCGATGGCTGCCAAGCAGCTTCTATTCAAGAACGAGGCTCGCACGAAGATCCTCGAAGGCGTCGAGACGCTGACTAAGGCGGTGCGCGTCACCATGGGCCCGCGCGGGCGCAACGTGATCATCGACAAGAAGTGGGGCTCCCCGACCATCACCAAGGACGGGGTGACCGTGGCCAAGGAAATCGAGCTCAAAGAGCCGTATCAGAACATGGGCGCCCAGATGGTGCGTGAGGTGGCTTCGAAGACCAGTGATGTGGCCGGCGACGGCACCACCACCGCCACCGTTCTCGCCGAGGCCATCTTCCGGCAGGGTCTCAAGAACGTGACCGCCGGCGCCAACCCAATGGACTTGAAGCGCGGCATCGACACCGCCGTGGAACACGTGGTTGCAGAACTCCGCAAGCTCTCCCGCAGCGTCAAGGAGAACACCGAGATCAAGCAGGTGGCCACCATCTCCGCCAACGGCGACGACGCCGTGGGTGCGATCATCGCCGAAGCCTTCGAAAAGGTCGGCAAGGACGGCACCATCACCGTCGAAGAGGCCAAGTCGATGGACACCACCCTCGAGGTGGTCGAGGGAATGCAGTTCGACAACGGCTACATCTCCCCCTACTTCATCAACGACAAGAACGGGATGGAGTGCGCGCTCGAGGACGCTTACATCCTCGTGCAGGAGAAGAAGATCTCGAACATGAAGGATCTTCTTCCCGTCCTCGAGAAGATCGCCCAGTCGGGAAAGCCGCTCCTGGTGATCGCCGAGGATCTCGAAGGCGAAGCCCTCGCCACCCTCGTGGTCAACAAGCTGCGCGGCACCCTCAACGTCTGCGCGGTGAAGGCCCCGGGCTTCGGTGATCGCCGGAAGGCGATGCTGCAGGACATCGCAATCCTGATCGGCGCCAAGGTTGTAAGCGAAGATCTCGGCATCAAGCTCGAGAACATCGAACTCAAAGACCTCGGCGGGGCCAAGACCATTCGCGTGACCAAGGACGACACCACCATCATCAGCGGTGGGGGCAAGACGGCGGACCTCAAGGCCCGGATCAACCAGCTGAAGAAGCAGGTGGAGGAAACCACCTCGGACTACGACCGCGAGAAACTTCAAGAGCGCCTGGCCAAGCTGGCCGGCGGCGTGGCCGTGATCAACGTCGGAGCGGCCACGGAAACCGAGATGAAGGAAAAGAAGGCCCGGGTCGAGGACGCTCTCCACGCCACCCGTGCCGCGGTGGAAGAGGGAATCGTCGCCGGCGGCGGCGTGGCCTTCCTTCGCACCTTGAAGTCCCTCGACACGATGATGGACACGATGAGCGGCGATCGCCAGATCGGCGCCGGCATCGTTCGCCGCGCGATCAGCGCGCCGCTTCGGATCCTGGCCGACAACGCCGGATTGGAAGGCTCGGTCATCGTGGAGAAGGTCATGCACGAGAAGAAGAACATCGGGTTCGACTGCGACAAGGAAGCGTACGTTGACATGTTCGAGGCCGGGATCATCGATCCCACCAAGGTCACCCGAACGGCTCTGCAGAACGCCGCCTCGATCGCGGGACTGCTTCTCACCACCGAGGCTCTCGTCACCGAGATCCCGGAGACAACGGCTGCTGCCGCGGCCGGCGGCGCGCCCGACATGGGCGGGATGGACTACTAAGCTGGGTAAGTCCCTCGTTCAATTGATTCGATTCCAAGGGGCCTCGGGATTCTTCCGAGGCCCCTGTTTTTGGACTGACCGACGTTCACAAACACCCCGCGGTTGTCGTAGCCCAGATCCGTCAAGTCGTCGCGTGTAAGCTAGCGCCCTGCCCGATCAAGCAGGCACTCTTGTCACCAGATCATGTCGACTTATTTGGTCGGCCCGGTGATCTGACAAGGCCATACTTCTTGAGCTTTCGGTACAGGGTCGCCGAGCCTATTTGGAGCTGTTCGGCGGTGCGTGTCTGATTTCCCCCGTTTAGCTCGAGAACTGCGAGGATGTATTCCTTTTCGACTTCACTGAGCGGTTGCACCATTCCCTCGTTGATCACCGGCTTGGGGAACGCCTGGCGGATCTCCTCGGGCAGATCTGCGAGGTCCACACGACTGCTACCTGCTAGTGCGACGGCACGCTCCATGGCGTTCTCCAGCTCGCGCACGTTGCCGGGCCACTCGTAGCGCAGGAGCTGATCAACAGCGCGTGGGGCGAGGACTGAGATCTTGCGCTCCATCCGAACCGCTGCATCCGCGAGCAGCACCCGGGCGAGGGGTAAGATGTCGTCCCTGCGGTCGCGGAGCGGCGGAACGTGCAGCTCGACGACCTTGAGCCGGTAGTAAAGGTCCTGCCGGAAACCACCATCTGCGACCCTTTGCGCAAGGTCACGGTTTGTGGCGGCCAGAACGCGCACATTCACGGATCGGCTCCTGTTCTCCCCGACCCGGCGGATCTCCCGCTCCTGAAGCACCCGGAGGAGCTTGACCTGCATGCCTGAAGAGACCTCACCGATCTCGTCCAGCAGCAGCGTTCCATGGTTGGCCGCTTCGAACAGGCCGGGCCGGTCCGAATCCGCGCCGGTAAACGCGCCGCGCTTGTGCCCGAAAAGCTCACTTTCGAGGAGCGTCTCGGTGATCGCTCCGCAGTTGACGGCGACGAAGGGTCCAGTGGCGCGCGTTGACTCATCATGGACGAAGCGCGCGATCCGTTCCTTTCCCACCCCGCTCTCCCCGGTGATGAGCACTGTGGCATCGACCTTCGCCACGCGCCGCGCCAGCTTCACCACGTGCTGCATCCCGGGGCTCTTGGCAATGATCCCCAGCGGTTCCTCCACATCACTAACCGCTCTCACCAACACTTCACGGTGCGCCCGGAGCTTTCCCTCCACAACCTTCAAGGTCTCCGTGACCCTGCTGAGGGAGACATCCAGGCACTCCTTGAGTCGCCCCGAGTGGAAGAACGCCAGCTCCTCGGCGTGTTCGTCACCCCACTCTTCGCGTGTTCGCCCGAGAAGGTGGCACGCCGCGTGACCCTCGCCCAGACAGCGATCTTCGAGGACATAGATCTCCTGGCCGGTGGTGTGGCTGAGGTAGCCGCTCGTGAGGCCGCAAATGGTCCAGCAGACAGGCGAATCGGAGCGGCCGAAGTGCAGGAGATGCTGCTCCGCCTCGTAGGATGCAAGCAACATCGCCCCCCTCTTGGTGAGCGGGTCCTCACTCCCTGGCTGGCTTCGGAAGAGTCCCCCGAGGGTGTGAATGCGGGGGCCGGCGCGACACCATTCCTCATTGGTCGCCCACTTGAATTCCCTTTGCATGGCTGCCGCCATGCGCCAGCCGTGGGCGAAGCCGAACTGGGTCAG
>JARRLD010000416.1:0-3408 GCA_037387345.1 Gemmatimonadota bacterium | reverse complement strand
GTTCGCTCCCCCGGGCAACACCGGCCTGTTCATGCCAGCAACGGCTGATTACCTGGCCCTCGGCAATGCGATCTGCGGAATCCCGCTGACGACCCTGGACGACATCGCGGCCGCGGTGACGGACGAGATCATGGGGCTGGTCGAATCCGGCGAGCTGGTCGCCGGCCTCGGCAACGCCCTCATCCAGCACGTCGAGAAGGCCCTGGAGAAGCTGGGTCAGGGGAATACGAGGGCGGCGACGGCAATGATCAACGGGCTGATCCAGCAGATCACCCACCTGATCCATGCCGGCCAGATCTCGGCCGAAGACGGGGAGAGCCTGATCGCGCTGGCGATGATCCTGATGCCGTGAGCCTCAGGCCCCGCCCAGGGTTTCCGTTGCCTCGACGGCCTCATCGTCCGATCGATCCCAGACCCCGAGCATCAGGCCGACGAGGAAAAGTCTCACCGGCAGGGACAGTCGGGGGGGAAGGTCCGCCTTGACCGTCCGGGCGGACGAACCGCTCCGCTGGAGGGAGCCCACCTCTGTCCCCCGGAGGCCGTAGACGACCCCCTGGCGATCCAGCCAGCCCACCGGTGCCATGCGCAAGATCTCCTGGCCGACGTGGACGTCCACCGTCGGCCGCGAGCCCTTGTTCCATTGGGCCATCGCGAGGGGCTTCCGACCCTCCCACAGCACGATCTCGTCCGGCGTCCCCGGACCCGACGGGCCGAATTCATACGAGGTCTGGCCGATCAGGATCCGGCCCCCGCCGTGCTCGACCTCGAGCCAGGCGACCGGTCGGTGACCTTCCTTCACCCGGTACGCCGTCAGGGTCCAGCCGGTCCTGTGCAGCTCCAGCATCACATCCTCCGTATCTTCTTCGGGCCGTCCACGCGCTCAAGCTTACGCGCGCGTGAAGATCTCGTCCACCGTCCGGCCGAAGGTCTCGGCGATGAGCATGGCCAGGCCAAGCGACGGCACGTACCGCTCGGCCTCCAGCATCGCGATGGTCTGACGGGTGCAGCCGACCCGATCCGCCAGCTCCTGCTGCGTCATCTCGTCGTGCTCGAAGCGCAGCCTGCGGATCTCGTTCCTGATCCTAACCTTCCGCATCGCCCCTCCACATCGCGTATCCGAGGAGGATGCCCGCCGAGTGGGAGACCAGGTAGACCGCAAACGTCGACCAGAAGATGATGTAGGGGAAGGCGACCGGGATGGCGCCCTCCTCCCAGTAGACCTCGGTGAGCGCGACGGACCATATCGCGAGGCATAGCATCGTCAGCCCGCCCTGGATCCGGGAGGCCCGGGCGAGGATCTGCTGATCCCGCTCGTCGACGGCGACTTCCCCCCGGCGCCCCAGCTGCATGAACAGGATGAGCGCACCGTAGCCCACCGCGCCGGCGATGAGCACCGTCGTGAACAGGAGCCGCGCTCCCTGGTCCTCCCCCATTGTCACGGGATCCGTGCGCATGAGGATCCAGACCAGCGCTCCGCACCACACGAGCCCCAGGGCGAGCACCCATCGGGCTCGGCGCTGCAGGGGCGTTGGCGGCAGGTCGGCGAGCGCTTCGTCCGGCTCCCGCCGAAACGCCGGCGCCAGGAACCGGGCCGCGCCAACCACGAACAGCACCGCCGCCAGAATCGCGATCACCACGTAGACGTTCACGCTACCTCCGCTTCGTTCGGTTCCGGCACCTGCCAGGTGTCGCCCGGCTCGAGAACCACCACGTCCGCCTGCACCCCGTCTTCTCCGATCCGTCGGGCGAACCCCTCCGGCGACTGGCGCGTCCGCAGCAGGGGCGACCGGGGGCGCACGCCGCGGTGGATGGGGATGAAGACGGCGGCACCCAGGTCCCGGGCAGCAGCAGCCGCGCTCCTCTCTCCCATGGTCAGGGGGACGCGGAACGTGGTCACGGGCATGAGGGCCACGTCGGGCCGGAGCGTCGAGGCGATCCTTCTCATGAAGGGCCGGCGGTACGTGTCCCCCGCGAAGTAGACCGAGTGGCCCTCCCCCTGGATCACGAATCCGATGGTGCGGGCCAGGTGGAGGGCCGGCACCGCCGTGACCTTCACGGCTCCGACGGCCGCGTCCGTCCAGGGCCGGAGCCCCACCACCGTCTGCGCGCCGTGGACGCGGGCCAACCAGCGGGCGCTCGCCGGCGCCAGGACCGGCGTGGACTCCGGGAGGCTCCGAAGGTAGCGGCGGTCCACGTGGTCCCAGTGGAGATGGGAGAGCAGGACGGCGTCCACGTCGGGCACGTCGTCCCGGGAGAGGGCCGGCCGGTCCACCCGCTGGTACGCCGGGTTGCCCCAGCTTCCGAAGTACGGGTCGGTGAGGAGGCGGATCCCGCCAACCTCGAGGAGCACCGTGCTGTGGCCGATCATGGTGACGCGCATTCCCACCTCCCCACGCCGTCGTATCAGGTCAAACCCCCGGTCTGCATCAATGTATGAAATAGTTTACGTCATGTAAATTATTTCCGTCACGCCGGCACGGCGATCCTGGTCCCTCCTGGGTGTTCATCTGCGGCGTGCCGCGGTCGGGGACGACGCTGCTCACGCGCTTGCTCGACGGACACCCCTCTCTCGCCGTGCTGCCGTGGGACACACAGGTGCGCTCCCTGATCCTGGAGCGGCCGCTCTCCCGGTTGGTCCTGCGTGCCTCGTCCCTGCTGGACCGGCCCGAGCTGCCCGGGCGTCTCGCCGCGTGGGCGAGCGGGGACTCCGCCTTTCCCGATCGCGACGCCCTGGCGAAGCGGCTCGCACGCTGGCTCCAGGACTTCCCTTCCCCGCCCGGCGACCCGGAGGGCATGGCCCGACGGGCCGTGGCGCATGTGAACGGGGCCGCCGGAGCGTGGGAGGCGTTCTTCTCGGCGTTGGCCGACGTCGCGGGACGCGAGGTCCTGACGCGCCCGATCCGGGTGGAGAAGACGCCGTACAACGAAGGGCTCGTGTCCTTGCTCGACGCGCTCTTCGGAGCGCAGACGCGGTACGTCCACCTCGTCCGCGACCCGCGTGCCGTGATCGGCTCGTGGACGCGCATGCATGCGCCTGCGGCCGCCGCTCGCGCGAGCGCCCTGCTGGACCGGAGCGTGGACTGGGCCCGCTCGCTCGACCTGGCGCGCCACCACCTGCGCGTGCGCCCGGACCGATACGCGGTCCTGCGCTACGAGGACCTCGTCGCCGACCCGCACGCCGCGATGGAGGGCGTCCGCGTCTTCCTGGACCTCATGCCGCACCCCGCGCTCGAATCCCCTACCCACCTCGGTGCGCCGGCCCTGCCCAACTCCTCGTACGAAGCGGGCTCCGACGCGGGCGTCGTGCGCCTCGAGCCCACGCGCTGGACAAGATCCCTCGCGCCCGAGGAGGTCGCGCGCATCGAAGCGTGGCTCGGACCGCAGATGCGCACCTGCGGCTACAGCGCA
>JARRLD010000415.1:0-4242 GCA_037387345.1 Gemmatimonadota bacterium | reverse complement strand
CCGTGCGTCGGCGAGCACACGGAGGCGATCCTCACGAGCCTGCTCGGCCTCGCGCCCGACGAGGTCGCCACCCTGCGCGAGGAGGGCGTGGTATGAGCGCGCTGACAGGAGTACGCGTGGTCGAGCTCGCCCACGAGCGCTGCGCCCTCGCCGGCAAGCTGCTGGCGGACATGGGCGCCGACGTGGTGGTGGTGGAGCCGATCGGAGGATCTCCGACCCGCGCTCACGAGCCCTTCGCGGACGATGTCCCCGATCCCGAGCGGAGCCTGACCTGGTGGCACTACAACACCAGCAAGCGCGGGATCGCCCTGGACTGGACCCGTCCCGAGGGACGGGAGGCCCTGCTGGCGCTCGTCCGCCGTGCCGACGTCCTGCTCGAGGCCGAGGACCCCGGGGCGCTCGCGGCCCACGGCCTCGATAACGCCGCGCTGACGGGCGCGCTGCCGCGCCTCGTCCACGTGTCCCTGACACCCTTCGGCCCCGGCGGAGCACGCAGCGGTGAGCTCGCCACCGACCTGACGATCCTGGCCGGCGCGGGGCCCGCCTGGAACTGCGGCTACGACGACCACGAGCTGCCTCCCATCCGCGGCGGCGGGCAGCACGGCTACGCCATCGGTTGCCACTACGCAGTTCTCTCGGCGCTGACGGCGCTGGTGCACCGCGAGCTCGGCGGCCGGGGCCAGCGCATCGACGTCTCGATGCATGCCGCAGCCAACGTGACCACGGAGATGGCCACCTACAACTGGCTCATCGCCAAGGGAACCGTGCGACGACAGACCGGGCGCCACGCCACGGAGTTCCAGACGATGCCCAGCCAGCAGGTCTGCGCCGACTGACCCTGATCGCCAGCCGGATCGGAGCCAAGGAGTTCTTCCTCGGCGCCCAGCGCGCCGGCCTGCCGGTGGGCGTGATCTATTCGCCGGAGGAGGCCTTCGAGGACGAGCACTTCAAGGCCCGAGGCTTCCAGGTCGAGGTGGAGCAGCCCCAGCTCGGGCGCCGCGTCCGCTACCCCGGGGCGCCCTACGTGTTCGAGAAGAGCCCGTGGAGCATCTCCCGGCCCGCTCCGAGGCTCGGGGAGCACACCGACGAGGTGCTCGCCGAGGTCGGCATCGATCCAGCCCCGCTGCGCGAGGCGGGTGTCGTCCGCTCGCTCGAGTGAGTTCAGCGCCGCGGCGGGATGCCCCTCAGGCGATCGCGCCGTAGGTCGCCTCGTACTGCTTGCGGTACTCGGCCTTCGACCTCGTGCTCAAATCCACATCCTCTGCTCGTGCGCGCAGGGCACCGACGGTCGCGTCCTTCCTGTCGACGTGCGCGAACAGGTCCAGGCCGAACCAGCTCGCCGCGTTCTCGTGGGTGATCTTGGCGATCTCGGCGTCGCTGCAGCGGGCCGCTACGAGGTGCTCCCACAGCTCTTCCGGCGAGCCGGGGAACGTGCAATCGGAGTGCGGATAATCCACCTCGTAGGCGATGTTCTCGATGCCGATGCGATCGCGCAGCAGGAGCCCGGACGGGTCGGCTACGCAGCAGGCCAGGTAGTGCCGGCGGAACCTCTGCGTGGGCGACCGTCCGCCCAGATCCGAGCCGACCCATTGCTGCACGTGGAACTGCCGCTCCATGCGATCGAGAAATCCCGGAATCCACGAGGTACCCCCCTCGGATAGCGCGATCCTCAGGTCGGGGTACTTCACCAGGGACTTGCACCACAGGAAGTTCGCCGCACAGGAGAGCGCGTTCCAGCAGGGGAGCGTGCTGATCACTTCGATCGGTACTCCTTCCGGGTTGTTCGACGCCCAGGCCTGCATGTTCGAGGACGCGATGTGGATCGCCAGGACCACACCTTCGTCGCAGCACGCCTCGAACAGGGGATCCCAATGGCCGGTGTGGATGCTGGGGTGGCCAAAGGACTCCGGCGCCTCCGAGAAGGTGATGGCCTTGACGCCCTTCTTCGCGACGCGCCGCACCTCCTGGGCCGCAAGCGCCGGATCCCAGAGCGGGGAGAGGGGCAGCGGGATGAAGCGACCCGGGTGGGACGCCGCCCACTCGTCGACGTGCCAGTCGTTGTAGGCCTGGAGCGCGGCATACGCGAACTCCTTGTCCTCGCAGCGGTCGAAGAAGCTCCCGGCCATGCCCGCGAAGGAGGGGAAGCACATGGACGCAAGGATTCCGTTGGCGTCCATGTCGCGGACGCGCTCGTCCACGTCCCAGCAGCCGGGGCGCATCTCCGCCAGGGTGCTGGGGTCGTAGCCCCACTCGTGCGGCGGCAGGGTGACGACGGCCGAGATGAAGGGGGTGACGGTGGCCCCTCCTTCCCACTTCCAGATCTGGAGACGCTTCCTCGAGTCGTAAACGAGCTTGGGGGCCCGGTCCGCCCAGCGCTTCGGCAGATGATTCTCGAAGACCGTGGGCGGCTCGATCACGTGGTCGTCGACGCTCACGAGGATCATGTCGTCCAGCTTCACGGGCGTCCTGCTAGGTCGTGGGAAGGGCAAATCGCGGGGATGCCGCCTGAGACCACTGGTCTCAGAGACTATCCCCCAGCAACCCGTCGCGCAAGGAGAAGGTCCTTGACGAGTCGGGGGCGCTGACACATGGTCGCCGCATGGCTGGAAGTGCGAAGGACGGGCGCCATGGGCCCATCGACCCCGGCGCACTCGACGACCTGTTGCCCGTGGCGATCCAGATGGTCGCCGAGATGGGCGACGCGAACGAGCAGGACGTTTCCGCGACACTTGCGAAGGCTCTCCGGGACCCCGCCTTCGAGGGTCGCTTGAAGCGGCTGCTCGCGGATGAGGGCGTGAGCCCGGAGCACCAGCAGGCGTATCTCCGAATGTTCGCCGAGTGGCGGCGCGCCTCGGAGCGAGAGAACTCGGCGATCGCACGACGCGGCAGATCGTCGAAGCCGGACCGCTGACGGCCTCAGCGCAGATCGTCGTCGTATACCCCGTAGACCTTCGCCAGGAGCTGGGCGACCAGTCCGGTCACCGGCATCGCGATCCCGTGGTCGTGGGCCATCTCGAGCGCCAGACCGAGATCCTTCTGAGCGATCTCCATGCGGCCCCGAAGGTAGGTCTGGAGGTTCTCCGAGCGGAAGACCTCCTGGGGCATCTTGTAAGGGCTCAGGTACTGGAGATGCAGCGCGTTCAGCATCGTGGTTGCCTGACCGCCTTCCTCGTAGAGCTCCTGCGGTAGACCCATCGCCTTGGCGAGCAGCATGCCCTCGAGCGAAGCGGCGAATGACAGGTTCGTGAGCACGTTCAGCGCCAGCTTCAGCTTGGCCGCATTGCCGAACGCGCCGGTGAAGAGGATCTTGCCCGCGGCAGCCTCGAGGTAGGGCCGCGCCTTCTCGTAAGCGGCCTCGTCGCCGGAGACCATGTAGAAGGCGTCGCCCTCGGCGGCGCGCACGGGGCCGCCGGCCACCGGCACCTCGAGGACGGCGACGCCGTGCGAAGCTCCCTCGGCCGCCATCTCCTCGATCGTGGAGGGGTGCACGGTGCTGTGGATCGCCACCACGGTGCCCGCGCCGGCGTTCGCGAAGACGCCCTCCGCTCCGCAGAGGACGGCGCGCACGTGGCTGTCGGCCGGCACGCAGATCCCGATCACGTCTGCGTTCTGGGCCACCTCGCGCGCACCGCCGGCCGGCTTGGCGCCGCCTTCGACGAGCTCGCGCATCGCCGCCTCGTCGAGGTCGTAGACGATCGTGGGGAGACCCTTCGGAGCCAGATTGCCCGCGAGCGCCTTGCCCATGATTCCGAGTCCGATGAAGCCACAGCGGGTCGTCATGCGAGATTCCCTTCTCGATTGCGGGTTTGGGGCGCCGGCCGCTGGCAGGGCGTTTGGACCAGACGATACTCCTTCCGCTCGCCTCTCGTCGGAAGGAGGATCTCGCCAGGGACGTTCTCCACGACGTTCCAGGGCCGGACGAGCTTCCCCGTGGTGCCCCACCGACGGCGGGAGCCGAGCTGGATCTTGCTCTGCGGGCGCACGAGCTCGAGCAGCGCCGACCGCGCGCTGGGGGGCAGCTCGGCCCGGTGCAGATCGAGGAAGTAGCCGAGCCGCTGAGCGAGCGCCGAGGAGCGCCAGCGGCCCGCGAGCTCGAGCAGCTCATCCCACGAGACCCTTGTGGCCGCTCGCGCGGCGATGCCCGAGACCTCGCCGATCCCTCCCGCGTAACGGGGGCGGTCGATCGCATCCAGCAGCGCACGCTCGAACGTGGCCATGTGCACCGGCTCCCCGAGCGCGGTG
>JARRLD010000414.1:5842-7011 GCA_037387345.1 Gemmatimonadota bacterium | reverse complement strand
TCCGCCCACATCGAGACCGACGTGGAGCGGGTGGAGGCATACAACGTAGCAGGTATAGTGCGGGGAAGTGATGCGGAGTTGGCGGACCAATACATCGCCTTCACGTCACATCACGATCATCTGGGCGTGAATCCCTCGCTGGAGGGTGACGACAAGATCTTCAATGGCGCCCTGGACAACGCTCTGGGCGTGTCATCCATGATCGCGTTGGCCGAGGCAATGGCCCAGGCGAACCCTCGGCGGTCGGTCATGTTCGTGAGCGTGACCGCCGAGGAAGGGGGGCTGCTCGGTAGCGCGGCGTTCGTGGCAGCCCCGCCGGTCCCGCTCCGTCAGATCGTGGCGAACATCAACGTGGACTCACCCCAGTCTTTTGGTGTCACCCGGGACGTGGCGGCTATCGGCCTGGTCATGAACACGCTGGGTGAGACCCTCGCCGAAGTGGCCGAGGCCCACGGACTCCGTGCCACCGGTGACCCCAATCCCGCCGCCGGCAGCTTCTACCGGTCCGACCAGGTCAGCTTCGCCAAAGCGGGCATTCCTGCCCTCTATCTCCAGGCGGGCACCGACTACGTGGAGCCCCTGGACTTCGATCCGCAGGCCGTGGAGGCCGAGCACTACCACCAGCCCTCCGACGAGATCCTGCCGGAGTGGGACCTCCGCGGCGCCGCGCGGGACATGAAGCTCCTCTTCGAAGTGGCGCTCCGGACCGCCGATGCGGACGACGTCCCCCGGTGGGTTCCCGGGAATGAGTTCGAGGAGGAGTGGAGGGAGCTGTACGGAAGGCAGTAGGCCGTGTGACTTGCCCGCCGGACGACCGGCGGGCAAGTTGCGATCTTGCCAACGTGGTCGTCGCTCCGGGGTGGGGGCGAAGATGCTTACAGTCATCATCCGGGTTTTGCCCACGACCCGTGGGTCGTCTACCGCTGGTCGGTTCAGGCACCTCACCTCCCGGACATGGCCTCTGTTCCTGGCGCTCACCCTCGCCGCATCGCCTCTGAGGGCCCAGAACAGGGTGGTGAGTGGACCGTGCTCCCCTGGAGACGTCGGGGTGGAGATCCGTGGCATCGTGGCGGATCTCCTCTCGGGGCTTCCTCTGGGAGGCGCGGTGGTGATCCTCCAGGAGCCAGCCGCGTTCGTGCCGCAGGTCATCGGGCGATCGCAAGCGGCGG
>JARRLD010000414.1:0-5830 GCA_037387345.1 Gemmatimonadota bacterium | reverse complement strand
GGCGCCGTGGGCGAAGGATGGGCGGTCGAGGCCCAGGTCGATACCGTCGTCAGCCGGACGCTACCGGTTCCCTCCGACGGTATCGTCGACACGCTCTATGTGCCGTGGTCGGAGCCCATCACCCTGGTCGGGGTCGTGCGTGCGGGGGCCACCGGTGAGGGGGTGGAAGGTGCGACGGTCTCCGTGGAGAATCGGTTCGTTCGGGCGATCACCGACGGCTCGGGACGCTTTCGGCTACGCGGCCTCGGGGCGGGACCGGTGATCCTGACCACCACGTACATCGGCTACGCCCCCCGGGTCGATACGATTCTGGCGGAGAGCGGGACCCACCTTTCCCTGGAGATCCGACTCGGCGCGGAGGCCATCGAGCTGGAGCCCCTCGTGGTCACCGCCACGGGCACCCCATCGCTCTGGATGCGAGGTACCCGCGAGCTGGGCATGACCCGCGAGGAGGTGGACGAGGCCCTTCCCAGATCCATCGATTTCATCCAGATGCTGCGGCGGGCGAATGTCCCGGGCCTGCTCGTCAGTCCTGCCGGGGGATCGGCGGGCTTCTGCATCGAGTTCCTCAGGTCCTCGGGAGGGTGCGCCATGCTGCAGGTCTTCGTGAACGGCCTCCGCATCTCGGATCCGGCCGAATTCGTCGCCAATCTGGATCCATCGTCGGTCGCGGAGTTCATCGTTCTGCGGCCGGTGTTCGCGCAGTTCCAGTACGTGGGCCCGCTCGTGCACAACGGGGTCCTCGACATCACCTTGAGATAGGGGACCCGATGCGACCTCTCTCCGACGTCATCATCCTCGTGGCCACGACCTTCGCCGTGGTGCCCGTGACGTCGGCGGCGCAGGCAGACGCGTCCCAGGCTGTCGCGGCCCTGAAGGTTGGGCAGTGGGTGCGGGTGCAGGCTCCCGGCATCGCCATCGAGTCGGGCAGCGTCTCGCAGCTCCAGCCGGGAACGCTGTTCGTGCTGGAGGGCGGGCAGGAGTGGGCCATTCCCGTGGCCAACATCGAGCGGCTCGAGGTTCGTCACCGCACCGTGGTGCAGAACGCGTTCCTTTTCGGGCTGGTGGGCACCCTCACGGGCCTGGGCGCCAAGAAGTTCAAGGAGGACCTCTCGGCTACACCGTTCGCGGTGGGTGGCTTCACGTTCGGGGTCCTGTTCGGACTTACCCAGTGGAAGTGGAGCGTGCGGTTTCCTCGATAGGAGGGCCTGCCTTCGTGCTCACGTGAACAGCGCCTCCCGAGCCACGATGTACGTCCCCATGGCCAGCAGGAACCACCCGAAGGCGGCCCGCAGGAACGGGGCCGACACCCGACGGTTCAGGTAGGTGCCCACGGCCATTCCTGCCAGGGGCAGCAGGGTGACGAGGCCTACGAAGCCGTAGTCGATGCCTTCGACCGCCTGCATCTCGCCCACGAATCCCACCAGGGACTTGGCCGCGATGATCAGGAGATCCGTTCCGATGGCCACTTTCACGGGAAGGCCACCCAGGAGCACCAGCACCGGAAGGATCATGAACCCGCCCCCCGCGCCGACCATCCCGGTGAAGACACCCACGGTGAACCCCAGCCCAAGGATGAGAGGGACGTTGCGGAGCTCGTGTCGGACGGCGTCCACGGCCGCGGGCCCCCTGCTGCTCCGCAGCATGGATACCGCCGCGACCAGCATGAACGCCGCGAACAGGATCATCACGGCCGCGTCCTTGGTGAGCACGATGCCCCCGAATCGGAGCACGGGATCGGGAAGGGCCGGAAAGAGGAACCGGCGGGTCAGATAGACGCCCACCATGGCCGGAAGACCGAACACCAACGCCATGCGCGGGCTGGACTGTCCCCGGCGCAAGTACTCGACGGCTCCGGCCAGGGCGCTCGCCCCGACGATGGCCAGGGAGTATCCGGTGGCCAGGGTCGGCGACACCCCGAAGAGGTAGACCAGGATGGGGAGGGTGAGAATCGATCCGCCGGCGCCGAGCATGCCCAGCACCGCACCCATCGACATCATCGCCGCGATCCCGAATGCTTCGATCATCGGGGCAACTTGAGGGTCGAAGCCCTCGTCGCCAATGTTCCCAATGAGGGAGAGGCAGGAAGGAACGTGCCGGGCGGGGTCCGGGCCATGATGACGGGACGCATTTGCACTACGCTTTGGGGTCTTTCCCTGCTGGCCGCTGTGGTCTGGCACGACCCTCTCCGTGCGCAGACGATCGTTGGGGTGATCCTGGACGACCTGAACAGCGCGCCCCTGCCGGTCACCTCGCTCATGCTCCTGGACAGCACCGACACGGCGGTAGCGTGGGCGGAGAGCGATTCGGTGGGTCGGTTCGTCCTGCGAGCTCCTCGCTTCGGCCGATTCCGGTTGTTCGCGGACCGGCTGGGGTACGGCGAGATCGTCAGCGACATACTGGCCCTCGGGGACACCTACCCCGTGGACGTGGAGGTGAGGATGGTGCCGCTTCCCCTGGAGCTGGACGCGGTCGTCGTCACCGCGGAGCGGAGGCGGATGAGGCTCGACCAGCAGGGCTTCTACCGCAGGAGGGAGCGAGCGTTCGGGACCTTCTTCGACACCGATGAGATCCGGGCCCTCCACCCGACGCGCACCACGGACATCCTCCGGCGTGTACCGGGAGTGGTGGTCCGCCGGAACCTGGAGGGAGGGGCGGTGGCGACGACATGGCGGAGAGGGAGGAGCTGTCCCATGAAGGTCGTGCTCGACGGCTTCAAGATCGACACCTCGGTGGGCTCCCTGGACGATTGGGTGAGCGCCGCCTCCGTCATCGGCGTGGAGGTCTTCCCCGGTGGCGTCGGTGCTCCCGTCCGGCACCGTGGCACCGATGCCTTCTGTGGCGTGGTGATGATCTGGACGAGGTGATTCCCCCGCGCCGTTGCTGCAGCCGCGAACCCTGAAACCCCCTCGGGCTCACGATCGTAGGGTGCGCAGTCCTATTCCTCGCATTCGTGGAAGAAAATGCCCAGAGGGGAGTACCTCGGGGAATTCGAGCAGATGGTCCTGCTTGCGGTGGCGCGACTCGGTGACGAGGCCTACGGCATGTCGATCCTCGAAGAGATCACGGAGACCACCGGGAAAGAGGCCGCGGTGGCGTCGGTCTACGCGGCCCTGGATCGTCTCGAGCGCCGGCGGCTGGTGTCGTCCCGAATCGGGGCCCCGACGCCGGAGCGCGGGGGGCGCGCCAAGCGGTTCTTCCGGCTCCATCCCGCGGGTCGGATGGCGCTGCGTCGCTCGCGTCAGGCGCTGAACGCACTCTGGGACGGCGTCGAGCTGGACGGCCGGGCGTGACCAACCGACCTCACCGCGAGCCCCCCGGGTGGGCCCGGCGGCTTCGCCGACAACCCGTCAGGGGCACGGAGGTGGTACCGTCGGCAGGTGTTGACGTCCCTTCCCGGAGCGCTGAGGCTGCGCTACCAGATCCGAAACGACCGCTCACCCGAACGAAACGGCTCCATGGAGACCATCGGACAGGACCTCAAGTACGGACTGCGCGGGCTCTGGAAGGCTCCGGGCTTCGCCGTCGTGTCGACGCTCACGCTCGCCATCGCCATCGGCGTGAACACCAGCATCTTCAGCCTGGTCAGCGTCATCGTCTTCGCGGACCTGCCCATGCAGAGCTCCGAGACCGTCGCCCTGGTCCGGGGAACGAATGCGGAGCTCGGGATCGACCAGGGCAGCGTCTCTCCTGCGGACTACATGGATCTCGTGGAGCGTTCCGAGAGCTTCGAGTCCCTGTCGGCCCTCGCCGAGACCGAATGGGTCCTGACCGGAGAGGACATTCCCCTCCGCGTGTCCGGCCTGCAGATCACGGCGGGGCTCATGGAGACCTGGCGTCTTCCGCCCGTCCTGGGGAGGAGCTTCGCGGACGGCGAGGACCGGTACGGAGCTCCGCATGTCGCCATGCTCACCCACGGCTTCTGGAAGACCGGCTACAGCGGTCGTCCCGACGTCCTGGGTGAGACCATCCGCCTGGACGGGGTGGAGCACACCATCGTCGGCGTGGCCCATCCGAAGCTCGAGTTCGCGTCCTTCTCGCGGGCGCAGGTGATCACTCCCCTGATCCTGAACCGCTCCGATCCGAACCGCAGCGCCCGGTATCTCCTGGTTGCCGGGAGGCTGGCGCCGGGGGTGTCCCATGAGATGGCGACCCGGGAGGTCCGTGGCATCGGCGAGAACCTGGCTCGGGACTACCCCGTCGAGAATACCGGTTGGGGGCTCTGGTCGGCACCGGTCATGGAGTCTCTGATCGACGAGGACGGGAACACCATCCTGCTGCTCCTGCAGCTCGCGGTGGGCATGGTGATTCTGATCGCGTGCGCCAACGTGGCGAACATGCTGCTGGCACGGGCCACAGCGCGAGCGCGTGAGATCGCGGTGCGCTCGGCTCTGGGTGCGGGTCGCGGCCGGCTCGTGCGGCAGCTCCTCACGGAGAGCCTGGTGATCTCCCTGGCCGCGGCAGCGCTGGGTCTCGGCTTCGCCGTTGCGCTCAACGAGGCCCTGATCTGGATCTCCGCAGGCACCGAGGAAGTATTCTTGATGGCCGAGTTCGACGCGCGCGTCCTGGGGTTTACGCTGCTGGTGTCCCTGGTGGCGCCCCTGCTGTTCGGGCTCGTTCCGGCGCTGCGGGCATCCACCGCGGGACCGGAGGCGGTCCTCCGTGACGGACGCTCGGGCGACGGCGGACGGGCGGGCAAGCGGGCCAGGGGTGCCCTGGTCACGGCCCAGGTCTCCCTCGCCCTCACCTTGATGATCCTGGCCAGCCTCCTCACGCGCAGCGTGCTGAATCTCAAGAACCGACCCCTGGGATTCGATCCCCAGGGGCTGGTCACCCTGAGCGTCGGCCTTCCCGAATCGACCTACGACGATGCCGACGAGCGGAGGATCTTCTTCGCCCAGGCCAGCGACGCCGTGGCTGCCGCAGCGGGCTCGCAAGTGGAGATGACGAGCGTGATCCCGGGCGCCGGATTCGGTGCCCGCCGGTCCTTCGTCGTGGAGGGCAGGGAGGTGATCGAGGGCCGTGCCCCACCCACCGGCCTCGTGGTCAGGGTGTCCGACGGGTACTTGGCACTGATCGGGCTCTCCGTCGTGGCGGGCCGGGGGTTCGCGGATGCGGATACGCCCGAGTCCCCTCCGGTCGCCGCGGTGAGTCGCTCCCTCGCCGAGCGCTACTGGCCGGGCGAGGACCCCGTGGGACGGCGGCTGCGGATCTCGGGGGAGGCCGACTGGATCCAGGTGGTGGGCGTGGTAGCCGACGTGAGGAGCGCCACGGACTCCGACGAGGGGGAGCCAAACATCTACCGCCCGTACAGCCAGGCCTCGGCCCCGGACATGTACCTGGTCACGCGCACGACTGTCGATCCAGGCGCTTTGGCGGGAGTGCTCCGGCAGGCGATCTGGAGCGTCGACGCCAACCAGCCGATTGGTGAGATCCGTACCGTGGAGCGGGCCCAATACGAGCGGAACGCCAGCAACTACGCGCTGCTCATGCTCTTCGTGGCCTTCGCCGTCTTCGCCCTTCTCATGGCCGCCATCGGCATCTACGGTGTCATGGCCTATGCGGTCTCCCAGCGCCGGAACGAGATCGGCCTTCGTATGGCCCTGGGCGCGGAGCGTGGTGCGGTTCGTCGGATGATCGTGGGCCAGGGAGCCGGCATGCTCGGCTGGGGCATCGCCATCGGGCTCGTGGCCGCCTTCGCCCTGAGCCGGCTGCTGGGGAACCTGGTGTTCGGGATCAGCGCGGCCGACCCGCTCACCTTCGTGGGCGTGCCGGTGATCCTCGCCTCGGTTGCGCTGATCGCCAACATCCTGCCGGCACGACGAGCCAT
>JARRLD010000413.1:0-3452 GCA_037387345.1 Gemmatimonadota bacterium | reverse complement strand
CGGGGCCGGCCGCCGCGTCCGGGCTCGGTCGGGCCCTCGGCGGATGTGAGGAATCCCTTGGCCTCGAGTCGGTCCAGCGTCACGTACACGGAGCCACGGGATACGGAGCGCCCGAGCCCCATCTCGAGCTCCGTCCTCACCAGTGGAGGATAGGCGTCTTCCCCCACCCGGAGGACGGAGAGAAGCACCACCTGCTCGAAGGTCCCGAGAAGCCCTGTCTTACCCATGTCGACAAAGTAAGCACGGCACGGCCCGGGGGCAAACCCCGAGGCCGACGGACGGTGGTGACATCGGACTCCACCCGCATCGGCGGACCGACAGCGGAGCCCCGTCCCACCATTCGTGCAGGTGAGACGGGGCTCCCCGAGAGGCCACCCCGTACCGCGACCGCGCCGACCTCCGAGCCGCTACCGGTGGATACCCGCAGCGGTGCTCGGAGCCGACTCGGCCGGTCGCTGGCGCTCCAGGGAACGCTGCTCCGGATAGACCTCATCCAGGGTCGTTCCGTCGAAGAGGCGGCCGTCCTTCATGACGTACCGGATATCGACCGTGTTCCTCAGGTCCTCCAGCGGATTCGAGTCCAGGATGACGATGTCGGCGAACTTGTCCTTCTCGATGCTGCCGATCTCGCCACCCAGTCCGATGGCTTCGGCGCCGAGGATCGTTGCGGCCCGGAGGATGTCGTGGTTCGAGGCACCTCCGGAGCCCATGGCCCACATCTCCCAATGGTAGCCGAGGCCCTGCAGCTGACCATGGCTGCCCACGCCCATGCGCGCATCACCTTCCAGCATCTTCTTCACGAACCCCGCGTGCTCGGGGAAGATGTACTCCTCCTCCAGGAACCAGCCCACCTGACCCGGGCTCCCGCCCGCGCCCGGCCCGCGCCGCCGAGCCCGGGTGTCGATGTTCTCGTGGGGCAGGAAGGTGTTCAGCTTCGATGAGCCGTGAACGTCTTCGGTGGCGTAGAAGAAGTTCTCACCGAACGGACCTCCGTAGGACACCAGCAGCGTCGGCGAGTTGGTCGTCTGCGAGGTCTCGAAGAGCTTCACTACGTCGGAGTAGATGGGCGCGATGGGCAGGTTGTGCTCGATGCCCGGATAGCCGTCGATGGCGTGGGTCATGTCCAGCTTGAAGTCCAGCCCACCTTCCGTCGTCGGCATGAGCTCCAGCTCCCTGGCGGCCTGGATGACCCACTGCCGCTGCTGGCGGTTGCCCGTCATGTACATCTTGAGCGTCTTCGTGTCGAAGTACTCAGAGTACCGGCGGAGCACGGTCTTGGCGTGATCGGCATCGCGGAGGTTCTCTCCGATGAAGACCCCTGGGCCAGTTGAATACACCCGGGGACCGATCATCCCCCCGGTCAGGACGCGATCTGTGTAGCTCAACACGTCGGTGGTGGCCGTCTGGGGATCCCGCGTCGTGGTGACCCCGTAGGACAGGGTCGCCAGGTACTGCCAGACCTCCTCCGGGTGGATCTCGGGAACCAGCCACTGGGCGTGGTAGTGGGTGTCCACGAACCCCGGCACCAGGGTCTTGCCCGAGACGTCGATGACCCGGGCGCTGTCGGGGACCTCCACCGAGTCGGCCGGCCCCACGGCGAGGATCCGGTTGTCCCGGACGAGCACGGTGCCGTTCTCGATGACGTGTGGCGTCCTCGTGCTGTCGCCCCCTACCTCTGCCATGGTGACGACCCGTCCGCCGCGCAGCGCCACCAGGCCGTGGGGTACGTCGCGGGGCAGGGTCACCTCCACGTTCGTCTCCTCGGCCTCGTACGCATCGGTGGTGTCGGCCAGGATGTCCTCGTCGCCCCCTCGGACACGCGCGGCCTTCGCCGCCACCTCGTCGGCCGCCGCCCGGATGGAGTCTGCCCGGGCGAGGAGGGAGTCGGCCACCACCTGCACCGAGTCGGCGGCCAGCCGGATGATGTCGTCACGCAGATCGCCCGGGACGTCCTCATTGGCCTTCTCGAGGCTGTCGGCCCGGGCCCGCTTGTCCTTCAGCGTGTCGGTCACAGCCAGAGCGCGCGCCCGGAGAAGCGCCCGCTCGTGGGCGGTGTCCTCGTCGGCCTGCTCCTCTGCCTCGACGTGGTCGAGGTCATACGTGAAGAGCACGTTCCCCATGGCCCAGAGCAGCGCGGAGCCGTCGCGAGCCCAGGAGGGGAACTCTCCGCCCACGTCGGTCAGCTTTCGGACGGGCACGGGTGAGGCCTGGAGGTTGGTGAGCGTGATCGTGGGTGGCGTCTCTCCTACCTCCGCCATCTCCACCACGAAGATGTCGTGGCCGAACTGGGCGAAGGCGCGGTCTCCTTCGGGCGACAGCACCACCAGGCCGGCCGGGGTTGGGCCGCCGGCTTCGGCCGGAGGATCGGGATCCGTGGGATCCGGCCCTGCGCGCCAGGGAAAGACACGTCGAGGCAAGAATTCCGGCTCCCCGGGGTGTGGACTCGCCATGCCCGGGACGCCCTGCCGCCCCCGCACCGTGAGATGGTGCTTCACGTCGGTCCCGTCCCACCGGAACGAAACCAGGCCTTCGACGGGGCTGTAGGCGTAGATGCGGTCGGGCTCGTCCGCCACGAAGTGCGCTACGTCACGGCTGCCGGTGGGGGAGATCACGGTGGCCTCGCCCCCGGCGGCGGGCACCCACACGAACTCGCCTCCGATGGGCCCGAAGAACAAGCCCGAAGCCTCCTTCAGCTCTCGAGCAGCGCCGCGGGATGCCACGACGCGGTCCCCGTCCGGCGACCACGCGACGTTGTAGTAGAGTGCTGCCGTGCCCGTGAGCTGCGTGGGGGCACCGCCCGTGACAGGCACCTTCATGACCTGGCCACCGTCGGTGTCGTCCCATGTCACATAGCTGATCCACTGTCCGTCGGGTGACCAGGCCGGGTGGAACTCACCCACGTCGGCATCCGTCAGCCGCCGGGCCTCTCCGTCGGGAAGCTCCTTCACCCACAGCCGGTCGAATGCGGTGAAGACCACGTGGCCGCCGTCGGGTGAGGTCACCGGGCTCCGGATCTGGCTGGCCGTGACCATGACGGTGGTGTCGATCTGGTAGGCGAATTTCACTTCCGGTCCCACGCTCAGCTTCACCTGGACCTCGAACGGGATCTCTGTTGCCTCACCCCCGCTCAGCGGAATCCTCCAGATCCTACCTCCGTACGAGGCGATGACGGCGGAGCCGTCCGGTGTGAAGGCGTAGCCGGGAAGAAGATCGAGAGGCGCCCGGGACTCCTGCTCGTCACGCTGCACCGGGTAGGCGAGCCACTCCTCCTCACCGGTCTGCAGGTTCCGCTTCCGGAGACCCGTCTCGGTGTTGAACCGGGTGCCGTACACCAGCCAGGCGCCGTCGGAGGAGATCGCCGGACGGAACGCAGAGCCATACCGATTGGTCATGAGCGTGGTCGTTCCCGTCTACCGGTCGTACCGGTACAGCTGATAGTGGGGGAGTCGGGC
>JARRLD010000412.1:3792-4473 GCA_037387345.1 Gemmatimonadota bacterium | reverse complement strand
CCCAGGATCCCATCCACCAGCACCGCCCCGGGCTCCAGCACCGAGCGCCAGGCCGACTCATCCCCCGCGATGTCCGTGTCCCCCACCACGGGAACATCCCACCCGTGGAGAAGCTCCCTTTCATCCGCGCGGTCCGCGACGAGGATTCCGCGCACCGGCCATCCCCAGGCAGCCAGGGACCTCAGGAGGACCAGCGCATCGCCGCCGTTGTTACCCGCTCCCACCACCCCGATGACCGGCCCCACCCCGAAGAGACGGGCGAGTACCTGGGCGGCGGATCGGCCGGCGTTCTCCATGAGCACCGGCTGGGGCACCCCCAGGGTATCGATGGCATGCCGATCGAAGGCAGCCGACTCGGTACCCGTAGGGGCGAGGACGAGGCCGCGGGCATACGGCCTCAGCGGCGGGCGCCACGCGGTCACGGGACCCTCCCAGCGGCGGCAAAGCGGTGCAGGTTGGGGCAGCCCGGGCCGATGCCACCGCGTCCGGGCCGGATCATCGGTGTGGAAGGGAGCTTGTCAGGACCGGCGAAGGCCGGCTCGGGAGGAACTACTTGTAGCTCTGGCCGATGGAGCGACCGAAGGTGACCTCGCCGTTGTCGATCCGGATGTTGAACCCGCAGTCCGGGTTCGAGCAGACCCACGCCTTGTATCGGATCGGCGCCCCGTCTCTGCCGTAGTC
>JARRLD010000412.1:0-3764 GCA_037387345.1 Gemmatimonadota bacterium | reverse complement strand
TGGCCGATGGAGCGACCGAAGGTGACCTCGCCGTTGTCGATCCGGATGTTGAACCCGCAGTCCGGGTTCGAGCAGACCCACGCCTTGTATCGGATCGGCGCCCCGTCTCTGCCGTAGTCCGAGAGCGGTAGCAGGAGTCCCGTCTCGCACTTCAGACATCGCGGGAATCCGTAGTCTTCCGCCATGTTCATCCCCTCCCATGGGTCTGGCGACGTTCCCCGTCGCAGGTGCGCCCGGCATCGCCGGGCTGGTTTGGTTGTCCGGGCCGCCCTGGGGCGGGACCGTTCTCAGGATCGAGCTTCCCAGGGATAGTTCAGCTCGAACGCTTCCTCGAAATCGTATACGTCGGTGAAGTCCTCGGGCCTGTCCCCATCCTGCGTGATGAGGATGCCCTGCTCCACCAATGCGAAGACCACACATCCCACGTCCTCAGTGGCGTGGATCCCCCAGTGCTCCAGAACCGTGCGGGCCATCGGCCCGTACCGCTCCAGGGCGAGGTTGCGCAACGCCTCGGTCAGCTCGCGGCCCGATATGTGCCTCGGCTGATCCAGGCTCTGGATGACGGAATGTAGCGCAGCCAGCACGAAGAAGTACGCCTTCGGGTGAAAGCGCGGGTTCTTCTCCTGGAGCTGGTCCAGGATCTCTTCGGCGAACTGGAGGTCGGTCATAGCGTCAATGTGGTTGGCCCGGGCGTGCTTCGCCAGCCTTGACGGCCGACCTCGAGACCCATCCTGCCGTGCCGGGCGCGGTGCTTCTCCCACATGAGCTACTCCCCGACCGCCAGGTCGGAGTAGAGGGGAAAGGCTCGGCACAGCTCTCGTACCTCGCTCCGAACCGCTCCGATCACGCTCGCATCCTCGGGGGCCTGCACCACGCGGGTTATCCACCCCGAGATGCGGCGCATCTCGTCTTCCCCCATGCCACGACTGGTCAGCGCCGGCGTTCCGATACGGAGACCCGACGTGACGAAAGGCGAGCGCGTCTCTCCAGGCACGGTGTTCTTGTTGACGGTGATCCCGGCTGCCTCCAGGGCCGCCTCGGCGTCCTTCCCGGAAAGATCCTCGTGGCTGGGCCGGAGATCCACGAGCATCAGGTGGTTGTCGGTGCCGCCGCTGACCAGATGGAATCCCGCCTCCGCGAGTCCCTCGCCCAGGGCCCGGGCATTGGCGATCACCTGGGCGGAGTAGTCCCTGAACTCGGGCTTGAGCGCTTCGAGCAGGGCCACCGCCTTCGCGGCGATGATGTGCATGAGCGGTCCCCCCTGCATGAAGGGGAATACCGCCTTGTCGATGCCCTTGGCGTGTTCCTCCGGGCACAGGATCATGCCACCACGTGGCCCACGCAGCGTCTTGTGGGTGGTGGTGGTCACGACGTCCGCGTGGGGAATGGGCGAGGGGTGGTGGCCCGTGGCCACGAGCCCGGCGATGTGGGCCATGTCCACGAGAAGGGCCGCGCCCACGTCCCTCGCGATGTCGCCAAAGGCCTCAAAGTCGATGATCCGCGGATAGGCGCTCGCTCCCGCCACGATCATACTGGGTCGCTCCGCCCTGGCCTGCTCCCGCAGAGCGTCGTAGTCGATGAGGCCGTCGTCGTCGCCCACGCCGTAGCTGACCACCTGGAAAAGTCGACCGCTGAAGTTGACCGGCGACCCGTGGGTCAGGTGCCCGCCGTGACTGAGGCTCATGCCAAGGATCTTGTCCCCGGGCTCCAGGAACGTGAAATACGCCGCCATGTTGGCCTGGGCCCCGGCGTGGGGCTGGACGTTCGCGTGCTCCGCTCCGAACAGCTTCTTGGCGCGCTCGCGGGCCAGGTCCTCAGCCACGTCCACGAACTCGCACCCGCCGTAGTACCGCTTCGAGGGAAGACCTTCCGCATACTTGTTCGTCAGAACGGTTCCCATGGCCTCGAGCACGGCCCGGGAGACGAAGTTCTCGGACGCGATGAGCTCGAGCCCGTCGGACTGGCGGCGAACCTCCGACACCACGCTCCGGAAGACCTCGGGATCGGTCTCCTTCAGATACTCCATCATGGTTCGTTGGCCTTAGAGGAACGTCCTCTGGAGCTGTCGAGCCTCCAGAATGCGGCTCTCCACCACACGGTCCGCCGCCACGTTCGTGGGCACCTGGTCGGTCTCGGCGCGATCGAAGATCCTGAGAAGCGTGTTGTAGATGTCGCCGGCCTTTCGCTTGCTCCGGTCGGGCGACCACTCGTTCAGCTCCCCGAAGACGTTGATGAGGCCGCCGGCGTTGATGACGTAATCGGGCGCGTAGAGGATCCCTCGTTCCTGCAAGGCAGCGCCGTGCGCGGAGCGGGCGAGCTGATTGTTCGCCGCGCCACCCACGATCTGAAACTTGAAGCGGTCGATGGTGTCATCGCTGACCACCGCCCCGAGGGCGCAGGGGGCAAAGATCTCGGCGTCCACGTCGTAGATGGCCTCGGGCTCCACCGCCGTGGCGCCGAAATCCTCCACCACCCGCTGGACACGATCTCCGTCGATGTCCGTGACGGTGAGCTTCGCGCCCTCGGCGGCCAGATCCTCACACAGGAAGTAGCCGACGTGGCCCACTCCCTGAACCGCCACGTGCTTGCCGGCGAGGGAGTCGTCTCCGTAGCGATGCGCGGCGCAGGCCTTCAGCCCCTTGTACACGCCGAAGGCCGTCACCGGAGAGGGATCCCCGGACCGACCGATCATCCCCACCACGTGCTCCGTCTCGGCGTGGACGAACTCCATGTCGTCCGGGGACGTGCCTACGTCCTCCGCAGTGATGTAGCGACCCTTCAGGGATTCCACCGCGCGGCCGTGGGCGCGGAAGATCATCTCGCGGTCCTTCGTCCGGTTGTCTCCGATGATGACCGACTTGCCGCCACCGAGGTTCAGTCCCGTGATGGCGGCCTTGTACGTCATACCACGAGCCAGCCGAAGCGCGTCGATGACCGCGGCGGAATCACCTTCGTAGTTCCAGAACCGCGTCCCGCCGAGGGCCGGTCCCATGGTCGTGTCGTGGATCGCGATGATCCCCCGGTACCCGAGGTCCGGCTCATTCCAGAACACAAGCTGCTCGTGTTTCCGCTCGGACATCAGCTCGAAGATGTTCATGTCGTTCACGCTCCACGCCTTTCGTAGGACTGCCTCTCGATTCCGGGCCGCCGGGCGATCCGGCCTAGTCTTCCCGGGTCGCCCAGAAGACCTCTCGGGCGATCACGTGTCTCAGGACTTCACTCGTTCCTTCGTAGATCTCCGTCCCCTTCGCATCCCGCCACCGGGTACTCCCTCATGTATCCGTATCCACCGAAGATCTGGACGGCTTCATCAGCCACCCAGGTCGCCGTCTCGCTGGCGGTGAGCTTGGCCGCCGCGGCCTGTGCAGTGGCACCGTCGGGCCCGCGCCGCGAGGCCCCATGGTGGAGGGTCGCGTCCACGGCCGTCCCTGCATGGTGCGTCATGGCACGGGCTCCTGCAATGCGCCGATGCATCTCCGCCACCTTGGCCTTCGTGGCGCCGAACTCCGCCAACGTCCTTCCGAACTGCCTGCGCTCGACGGCGTACGCCACCGCATGCTCCATGGCCGCCCGGGCCACGCCCAGGGCCTGGGCCGCGATCCCCACCCGTCCGAGATCGAGGGCCTCCATGGCCTGGGCGAACCCTGCCATGGGGTCCCCCCGAGCCGCCTCCGGCACGACAGCCACGCCATCGAGGTGCACGGTGGCGGTTTCCGAGGCTCGAAGCCCGAGGGTCCGCTCCAGGGTGCCCACTCGGTAGCCCG
>JARRLD010000411.1:0-3513 GCA_037387345.1 Gemmatimonadota bacterium | reverse complement strand
CCCCGTCGGACTTCGGTCCGGCGGGGGCGATTCGCGTCCTGGTGCTCTGGCTTCGGGGTAGGGGGCGCCGGCTCAGCGGGCGGGGCGCTCCCCCGTGTCGGCAGCCTCGTCCTCCTCGCCGTCTCGAGGAGAGCGCCGCAGGGCGTGGTACCCCAGCACGAGAATCGCCGGGATGCTGGCGATGATGAATCCGAACTCCGGCATCCAGGCCCCGGCGGGGGTGATGTTCTCCAGCGCGGGTCCCATCACCCCTCCTTGCCGAGCCGGGCCACCTCCTCATCGAAGGCCTCCAGCAGCGCCGACCTGAGGTCGGCGTCGACGAAGGCCACCTCGAACGCGGTCCTCGCGACCCGGACGACGCCATCCCACGTGAGCGCGAGGCTCTCCACCGCGTGGCCGTACTCCTCGGTGAGGGTCATCCCGGACACGAGATGGTTGTCGGTGCAGAGCGCCACGGGAATCTGCTCCTCCATATACTGGCGCACCGGGTGCCCCGCGTAGCCCCTCACCACCCCCGTCTGCACGTTGGAGGTCAGGCACACCTCCAGGGGGATCCGTCGCTCGCGCACCAGCGCCAGGAGCTCAGGGTCCTCGTGGAGCCGGGTGCCGTGGCCGATGCGGGAGGCCCCGCCCAGGTCGATCGCCTCGCGGATGGAGGGGGCCCCGAAGCCCTCGCCCGCGTGTACCGTGACCGGGAGGCCCGCGGCACGGACCACCCGGAAGGCATCGAGGTGCTCCCGGACGGGATACCCCGCCTCGGGCCCGGCGAGGTCGAAGGCCACCACACCCCGGCCTCGGTAGGCTACGGCCAGCTCCGCCATCTCGACCGACACCGCCGGATCCAGGGTGCGCAGCGCGCACACGATGACCCGGGCGTGGACGCCCAGGGTTTCCGCCGCTCCCTCCATCCCGCGCAGGCAGGCGTCGAGGACCTCGTCGGGCCCGAGCCCGTCCCGGGTGCACAGCGCCGGACAGAAGCGGATCTCGGCGTAGCGCACGTTCTCGCGGGCATGGTCCTCCACCAGCTCGCGGGCGATACGCTCCAGGGCGGCCTGGTCCTGCATGACCGACAGGGTGAGGACGAAGCGGTCCAGGTACTCCTCCAGGCTCCGCGCGTCCGCGACCCGCATGTGCCGCGCCAGGACCCCGGCGTCGTAGCTGGGCAGGGGAACCCCCCGGTCCCGGGCGAGATCGGCCAGGGTCATGGGGCGCAGGCTTCCGTCCAGATGGACGTGGAGCTCCGCCTTGGGAAGGGCCTCGAGACGCTCCGGGAGTCCGCTCAGCACGAAGCCGGGCCCTCGGCCGACGCGAGCCCTCGCTCGACGTCCACCAGAGGGGCCGGGTAGTCGCCCGAGAAGCACGCGGTGCAGTAGGGGGCGCCCTGGGACACCGCCTCCACCATCCCCTCCAGGGATAGGTATCCCAGGGAGTCCACGCCGAGCACCGCCTCGATCTCCGGCACCGAGAGATCCGAGCCGATGAGCTCCCCCTTGGTCGGCATGTCGATCCCGTAGAAGCACGGGAAGCGGACCGGTGGGCTGCCGATGCGGAAGTGGACCTCCGTGGCCCCTGCCGCCCGGAGCATGCGCACCAGGCTCTTGCTCGTGGTGCCCCGCACCAGGGAGTCGTCCACCACCACGACCCGCTTGCCGTCCAGAACCTCACGGACGGGACTGTACTTCATGCGGGCGCCAAAATCCCGGTCCTTCTGCTCGGGCTGGATGAACGTGCGGCCCACGTAATGGTTGCGCAGCAGGCCGAGCTCGAAGGGGATCCTGCTTTCCTCGGCGAACCCCAGGGCCGCGGAGTTGGCGCTGTCCGGCACCGAGATGACCGCGTCGGCCTCCACCGGATGCTCCCGCGCCATCTGCCGGCCGAAGGCGCGCCGTGCGCCGTCCACGCTCTGGCCCCCGATCCGGGAGTCGGGGCGGGCGAAGTACACCAGCTCGAAGATGCAGGGGGACGGCCGCTGCGCCGGCGGGAGGGAAGGAAGTGGGCGAACCTCCCCGTCCCGGATCTTGATGACCTCGCCAGGCTCCAGATCCCGCACGTACTCGCCGCCGAGGATGTCCAGGGCGCAGGTTTCGCTGGTGACCACGGTCCCCCCGTCGAGGGTGCCCAGCACCAGAGGCCGGAACCCCCGGGGATCCCGCACGGCGTAGATGGTGTCCTCCACGGAGAGGACGATGGAATAGGCGCCCTCCAGGTGGTTGAGGGCGTCGGCCACCTGGGCGTCCACGGTCTTGCAGCGGGACTTGGCGATGAGGTGGACCAGGATCTCCGAATCCGACGAGGTCCTGAAGATGGCGCCCTCCTCGACCAGGCGGCTCCTCAGGTCCAGCTGGTTCGTGAGGTTGCCGTTGTGGGCGAGCGCCATGTTGCCCCGGGCGTAGCGAGCCGTGATGGGCTGGATGTTCTCCACGTTGCTTCCCCCCGCCGTGGAGTAGCGATTATGCCCGACGGCGGTCCGGCCCGTCAGCCGGGAGAGCGACGATGCGTCGAAGACGTCGGCGACCAGGCCGGCTCCTTTCTTCACCCTGGTGCGGCCCTCGTCCACCGCCACGATTCCCGCCGCCTCCTGGCCCCGGTGCTGAAGGGCGTAGAGCGCCAGGAACGCCTGCTCGGCGGCGTGATCGATCCCGCTCACCCCCACCACACCGCACTCCTCCCGGGGCCGATCCTCCAGACGGAAGGCAGGCACGTCCAGGAGAGCGTCCGGTTCGGCCGGGGGAACCACGACGGGGAGCTTCACGGGAAGTGCAGGCATCCTCAGACTCCGGATGTGGCGGGTGCGTCCATGATTCCGGGGATGGCTCCGAAGTAGGCTTCCCTCACCGCCCGGATCGGCACGGACACCGATCCCCGGGGGAGTCGGATGGAGAGGTCGCCCCCTGCTTCGCCCACGGTCCCGATCCGTCGCGCCGGTACCCCGTAGTCCTCGGCCGTCTCGAGCAGGGCGTGGACGTTCTCGTCGGCACAGCTCAGCACGATCCGTCCCTGGGCCTCCCCGAAGAGGGCGGCCACCGCGGGCAGGTCGTCGTCCAGGTCGACCTCGATGCCCAGAGGCTGCTCACCTTCTCCCAGGGCGGACTCGGCCAGCGCGCAGGCCAGGCCACCTTCCGAGCAGTCGTGGGCGGAGCGCACGAGCCCGGCCTGGATCGTGGCCAGCACAGCCTGCTGCAGTGAACGCTCCGCCAGCAGATCCACCGCGGGCGGATCGCCGGCCACGAGGCCCGCCGTCACGTAGAGATACTCCGAGCCCCCCAGCTCGTCGGTGTTCTTGCCGAGGAGCACGATGGCGTCACCGGGGGTCCGGAAGGTGTGCCGCGTGATGTGGACCACGTCCTCCACGACGCCCACCATCCCGAAGAGGGGCGTCGGATAGATGGCCACGCCGTCCGTCTCGTTGTAGAAGGAGACGTTCCCGCCGGTTACGGGGGTCTCGAAGATCCGGCACGCCTCGGCCATGCCCAGGATCGCCTGACGGAACTGATGATAGATGTGGGCGTTCAG
>JARRLD010000410.1:0-6331 GCA_037387345.1 Gemmatimonadota bacterium | reverse complement strand
ACCAATCCGGAGCTGAAGTTCTCTTCATCCCAGCCTGAGTTGCCAGCAACCGGATCCCACGCTTCGACGCCTGCCCCATTCCACGCTCCAGAGCAGCCAGGTTCCGCTCCGGATCGCTGCTGGCGGCGAACTGGAACGCTCCGACGGTCAGGCGACGGCCCACCGGATCCCTCCGCGAGTCGTGCTTCATCGAGCTGGCTGAACGCACCTTCCGAGCCATATCCACCGGAGGGCTACTTGGATCCCTCCGGGGCAGGCGCAGGTCCCCTCGTCCAGAGCGTGAGGCCGAATCCAATCAGCCAGAGAGGAAGAATGTAGTTGTTGAGCTCCGAAACCACCTCGACCCAGTGTGTGGTAAAGCGGAACATCCCCACGAGGCCGGCAAGTCCAACGACAATACCGGCTCGACCCAGCCAGCGTAAGAAGCGCGGAATACGGAGCATTGCCACCCCGCAGAGGATGAACCACACGTTCATGAAGAGCTCCCCCAGCTGCTCGCCAACGTAGGTACCAAGGTAGCGATTGAATCCGGCGAAGATCGCCTCGACGGCAACCCGCTGTGTGGCATTCGCGCCCGAATGAAGAACGGCGAGCTCGTGATTCAGGCTTGGCCATCGGACGAGTCCCAGGGTCAGCGTCAATGCGGCCAGTACAGCACAGTAGCTCGCGAGCCGCATGAGGCCTTCGCCCCCGGAGCGCAGTGCCTCGAAGGCGCCCGCAGCCGCGGGAAGAAGCAGGAGGGGCAGCATGGCGTACAGCCACCAGGCAACGTGGAGGCTCACGCCCCCTTCAAGAAGCCTGGGCAAGACTTCGGAGGGCGCCCCGTCAAGGATGTCGGGATAGTCAAACGTTGCCGCGAGATAACTGAATACGGCAACAAATCCGAGAGCGCTGATCACCAGTGACCCCGCCCCGATTCGTATCAACCGGGAATTACTCACCCTTATGGTCCCTTTCTGTTTTCGTCGAGCCGTCGGTCGTCAAGAGTCCGTCCCGCGCGGGAGTGGAACCACAGCCTACGCCCGGACTTTCGTGCCGAAGCGCAACCGCGAAGGCACTCGCCCGAAACTGACCCACCTCCGACAAACCAGATGTTACGGAAGCTCGGCTTCAGCCGCTCATTCACCAACGCAGCGAGATTGCCAGAATAGAACTCGACCGTATCCCTGGTCTTCGGCAGCTCTCGGCTCGTGAGGACGAAGGTGGGCTTGTCGCCGTAGGACCAACCGAACCCCTTCGCCTCAAAACCCAATGCGGTCTCATAGGTTCGAGATCCCATGACGTAGCAGTCGATCGCTGCGACGAAGCCCTCGACATACTCCGGGTCCAGAGTCTCGCCGTCTTCGAACTCGTCGGAAGTTTCCAGCCAATCTACGCTCCCGTCCTCTCGGGCGATGAAGCCATCGAGGCTGGCTGCCATGTGGATCGTCACGCGAGACTCAGCGTCCGTCATTTGTCGCGCCTCCCCGTCGTCAGCACGAGAGTCGTCCCAAGCGTGTTTCCGATAAGCCACTATAATGCATCAACCTTCTCAGTTCCCTCTGGCCATACCCCGCCCAGAAAACCCTGAATTGGGCCAACAACCTCTCCGGAGGCCTCGATCCAGGGCGCATGTGCAGCGTCCTCCACTGTCAGAAGTCGAGCGTTCGGTAGGCGTAGGGCCCATTCCCTTCCTCCACCGTACGCAGCGCTGCGGTCCTTCGTGCCGTGGATGACCAGGACGGGCATCGTTACACCGGTCACCTCCTCTTCGGTGAACACGAGCCGTTCGATGGAGGGTAAGAGAAACTCGGACCAGTAGCGCATGAAGTTCAGCTCCGTGGATAGGTGACACGCCTCCCAGTGGCGGATTCTTGCAGCATCCACCGGATCGAAGACGTAGAGCGGACGCAGAAGCGTCCAGAACTCCCTGCAGAACTCCGCTGGGGAGAGTGTCTGCCCCCGCTCCTGTAGCTTCCCAACGCCTGCTACGAACTCCTCGAGCTCACCATCGTGATTCCTCAGGTGCTCAGGATACTGTCTGGCGGTGTCGGGCGGCATTGGGCTGATCTGGATGATCCGGCGAACACGGGATGGATGCCGCTGAGCGTACAGCACCGGGATCAACCCCGCGTAGGAGTGCGCCAACAGGTCGAGCCTCTCGACGCCGAAGTGTCGACGCACGGCTTCGAGGTCATCCGCATCCTGCTGCACACCTCGAGCAAGCTTCGCTGCGTCTCGAAGCCACTCCGAGCGACCCCGGTTTCGCAGATCGAGCCCGATGACCGTCCGGTTCTGCGCGAGGCAGGAGAAATCCTCGAACAAGTAGAACCCGTTGAGGACCAGGAGCATGGGGTCGCCCTCGCCCACTTGTCGGAAGAATAGCCGAGCACCGTCTTTGGCAACGACATGACCGTGGGTGGATGACATGCTAGACGCCCGATGTCATCGAGCAGGGAGTGGGTGGGATCGTGATCGGTCTGGTCATGGGAAACAGCTTGCTGTAGACCACCGCCTTGCTCACGAACCCCCAAGTCGCTCGATATGGACGGCGTACCCCGGTCCGGACTTCGCGATGATCTCCTTGAGACGCCATCCAGTCCCTTCCAGAAGCTCCTCGAGCTCCTCACGCGACAAGAATAGGTAGTCGAACCAGGGCGACCTGTACTTCTTGTATCGCACCCTCATCCGGATCTGCCCGCCCATCCGACCTTCCGAGCGATTCTCGGCATGGTAGGCGAGGTGATCGGGATCCCCTGACTCATACGGATCGAGGGTTTCCCCGATGAGTCTCCCCCCTGGCACAACCACCCCATGGAGTCGCTTCAGCCTCGGCGGCGGCACACTTCAATGGCGAGCGGTGACACATCGATCCCAACCACCTCTCGACCATGCTCCTGCAGATACAGAGCATGGCGCCCGGCTCCACAGCCCACATCGAGAACGCGACCGACGGCGTGTTCCGCAACCCGTCGCTGTTGATCCGTTGGTTCCGCGAAATAGGTGTCCGTGCCGGCACTGACAGCGATGTACCCATCGCTTCTCTCGATGAGCTCGTGCCCAGCGCGGCCCTCGAGGTGATCCAGCAACGCGTGCCCGAAGGCATCCCTCTCGATATCCAGTGTCCTCTTCATGATCCGCTCCCTACGGACCCCGGCTCTCCAAGAGCGGATCCCGGCACTACGAACCACTTCTGGGAGTGCCGGACATGTACTCGGACTCCAGCATGGACATCACCACAAGAGAATGGAATCCGTCCGCACGCTTCAGACACTCACGGAGCACACCTTCTCGGACGAGCCCCGCCGACTCATACAGGGAACGGGCTCTGACATTCTCCTCGAGGACATCCAGCCATAGTCGGTGCGCGCCCAACACCCCAAAACAGTACTGCTTCACTGCTTCCACTGCAGCCCGTCCGTACCCACGTCCTTTCTCCATCACGACGATTCGGCGGAACTCTATTGCTCCGTTACCACCAGTGAGACCCGCCAAGAGCACAAATCCAACAGGCACACGGGCTTCATCGAGGATGAAGTACTGAAGGTCTGGGTCCTCAAACGCCGTGAGATGTCGCTCGTCATCCCATGCGATGACGAAGGGTTCGTTGTCGGGATGTCGTTCCCACATGGCGATCATCCCCGCCTCTGATCTGGACGGCTCTCGAAGGTCCATTCTATGCGGGCGGCACTTCCGCTCTCAGGGGGTCCTCCAACTCACCACCATCCAATGTCCCAGGCTGACGGGTGGCTGAAGCTACCCATGCTAACCCCTACTGTCTGAGGTAGGCGAGGATCTCGCGAGCCGCCGATTGGAGGCGTCTTTGGTTCTCCATCACGAGGGTAGTGAACGAAGCCGGCAACGGCTTCTTGTTGGCCGTTGCCGCCTTTGTCGCCCCGTTGCCGCGTCATTCGGACGACGCGGGCTCCCACAGTTCAAAGCGGTTCCCCTCCGAATCCACAGCCCACCCGAAGCGCCCATAACTGTACTCTTCGATCCGTTCGACGACCTCGACACCCGCGTTCCGCAGCTGGGCGAGCATCGCATCGAGATCATTCACGCGGTAGTTCACCATCAGCCCGGAGCTCCCTGGACCGAAATACTCCGTCTCCGTTGGGAACGCAGACCACACCGTTTGATCTCCGGACCCCGCTGACTCGAATGAGGCGTACGTCTGGCCTGCCGCCACCGGAATGCCGAGGTGATCGCGATACCACTCGGCCAGGGCCTTCGGATCCCGTGCTTTGAAGAACACTCCACCTACTCCTCGGACCCGTTCCATCACGCTCCTCCAAGTCTCGGGTTTCGAGCTCTGACCAACATTTCGATCGCACCCACCACTTCGCCAACACGGCGGCAATCCACTGTCCAACGAAGCCGTAACGCAGAACGGGCGCAGCCTTGAAGTTGTCCGAACCTGCACGCCTCAGATCCGCTCCGCAACGAACCGGGTTCGCAATCCGATTTCCTCACCAATCCGTCGCCATGCCGCGTAACGTTCTGGGTTCGCTGACGCCCTCGCGTCAACACCGGTGTGCCGCCAAGTCCAGATACGCTTGTTATCGGAAGGCCCGCGGTCGGCTTACCTGACGCACGTACCTGCAATCGGTGCGATCCAGGCGACCCCCTCTCGCGTACGACAATCGTCGGTACGTCCCAAGGGTCGAACAGCCCGCCCGATGGCGCGTACCGTCCCTGCACCTCCACGGTTCGTCCGATCCCCCACACCCTGATTCCGCACGCTCGATCATACATCCGTGCACGGATGCAACCGTCGTGACATATTGGGTGTCCAAGCCGGTACGAACAGAGAAACCGTCCGGAGGGCACGGCCCGGGTTCTGGGCCGTTCATCCCTGGACGTACGGATACCATTCGATGTACGGCACATCCAGTTGTGTGTCATTCCTCACCAACAGTACGCCTTCCCCATCTGCCCAGAGCGGATGGCTTCGCGGTGGCAATACCAAGACCCCGAGCGACGTGAGCGACGTCGTTGCACCTGCACCCGTTGTGGCGTTCTCCTCGAACACCGCCCACCGGCGAACGGCCGTTCGTTCACCTGATGGGAGACGTTCCGGAGGTGGTTCGGTCAGGCCAATCCAGACCCGGCCCATGGCGTCCCCAAAGATCGAGGCGACCGGAGGGACTCCCTGGGGATACTCCCGCTCCTCGAAGTCAGCGCGCCAGAGTTCTCGGAGCTGCTCATCAGCCACTCGATCCAGCTCGACGCGGTGCAGGGAGTCGATCAAGGCAGTTGTGAAGGTTCGGTCCTCGGCCATGACGCGTACGATCCGGTCCAGACCCCGCTCCGGATCGAAGTGCCGAGCCTCGAACGCAAGCTGGTCTGCCGTCCATACACCACGAGCTGAGGCCCAAGCGAATCCCTCGCCCCACCACCACCGACCCTGAACACTGACCGACACGACGTCGCCCGTGCCGGACCCCTGGATTTCGATGGCTCGTTCCGTACCAGGAACCGCTCCGATAGGCTCACCCACATCGCCTTGTGGCCGGACTGGCACCACCTGCCAGGTCTCCCGGACCCTACCCCGATTGCCCAAGTCCTCCTCCGTGGTCGTCGCGCCGAGGACCAGGACTGCCCCACTCGGGGATAGTGCCGTGCGTCGGATCGTCCGGATTCCCCCGGGCTCTCGCAGGGTCCGTTCACGCTCCAGGGCTCCTTCGATCGAGAACCAGCTCAATCGCTGGGCTCCTCTGTCCCACACGAGGATCGTGTCGCCCGTAAGAACCGCGAGCTTGACGGGGGATCTGAACTCTCCGGGCCCATCGCCACCTCTGCCGACTCGATGAAGGAACTGTCCGGAGGAGTCGAACACACGAACCTCGGCGGGAACCTGCTCGAGGACGGCGAAGCCCCCCTCGGACAGCCTGGCTGCTGCCACCGGTCGAGTCCACTGGTACTCTGGTGCGCCTTCGACGACTCCAATCCGAACGCTCGGAGCGTCGGCGAGTCGGATGGATGGAGGACGCTGGAGGACGCCGGCCGGGAACTCATGGATCACAACTCCGGCCGAATCCCTAACCACTGGCTCAAACGATGGGTCAGCGCTCTCTGTACACCCCGCAACAAGGCCAGAAGTGAGTAGCACCAGTAGGGGCGGCAGCCGTGCCCTCACTTCCTTCCTTACCGTCGCCCAGAGAAGCGTTCCACACTCGCCTCCAAGGACCCTAGTCATCCGGATGCAACATGAAGAACCGAAACAGTGGATGAGGCTTCTCATCCAGAATCGCTACCATGTCCTCCGCCAGTTCGAGTCCATAGTCACCGTTCGTCAGGACTACGAGGCCCATTCCTCTGGTCTTGTCGATCAATGCGAAGCTCTTGAAGC